>CAZDLE010000043.1:0-4425 GCA_964506035.1 uncultured Oscillospiraceae bacterium
TATACGTATCATAATATGGACGATTTAATAGAGGTCTGTGTCGCGCATATGGCAAGCGAGGAATTTCCTCCCGAGCAAGCACGCGCATATATGGAAGAAATACTTCCAAAACTTGACTATTGGAAACAGCATAAAAATCTTGCCGGCGCGGAAAAATTCGAGGAATTCAAAAGCAAACTGATTGAAGAAATCAACGGACTTGGGGTTGAAGGAATGCCGAGGGTGGAAAAACTTAACGCGCTTGTGGGCGGATACGTTAACCTTGAATACCGTCTTCCTAACGGTAAGTTCGTAAAATTCCTTGACGATAACGCAACCTATCTCGGCAATCAACTGAAATGCGAATTCGGCGGCGAAAGATGCTTTGGTATCGTAGCCAATATGGACTTTATTCTCATAGCTACTTATGAAGCAAATGGCGAGAATCCTGAGCTTGTTATTTATAAAAAGAGATAATCAAATTCCGATTTATCGAAATAAAATTGATGGCAAAGTTTTTCATAAAAATGCACCCATAGTTCTAAAATTTGCACCCATTATAAAATTGTATCAAAATTTTAGATTACTCACAGAAAAAAGCACTTGCATTAGATGGGTATAATTAGGGGTTTTTTCAATTAGCATCTTAAGGAAAAAACCATACTCAAGAGTGTGTAATCGCTCAAGGGTATGGTTTTTTCGTTGTTTTATTTGTTTGATTGTAAAAAAACTGTTGATAAAGGCATCAGAGAATATAAATTGTTTTTCTACGTTTTGACCGTTAATGATAAAAGCAACTCTCAAATATTTCTTATGTTTATCTATCCAAGTAATTTTACCGTCACCAAATTTTTTATGATTTACATTAATTACTATGGTAACAGGTGCAAGAATCGTAGCCCAGTCTGGTCCTGTAGGTTTATCCTCTGCTATCCAAACAAATAAGGATTTATCCCATTTATTTGGAAGGCGCAACTTTGCCACTTTCGTTGGAACTGTTGCTTGGCAGAACGCAGGTGACAAGTCTTTTTGACGACGACGTGGGCAATAGTCGGTTTAAGTTGAGAGAAAAAATTAAAAACAGTTTTTTATAAAAAAGTAAAAAACGAAAAGGTGTTGGATGAAAAAGAACGTGAATAAATCGAAAATTGTGGTTGAACCGGTTGACGTGTGCGACATTTACGAAGTCGGCAACTGGACGGATTGCTATAGTTTTATCAAATTGGGATACAAGGTGGACGACTATAAGTCGAAAATGCTCGATACGTCCTTTTGCATCAAAGATAACGGCACTACTATGGGCTATTTTTTGGCGTACAATGTTGTGAACGTTGACGAAAAAAGCGCACTGCCACTTTACAGTCGCAAATTGGTGCTTTATGATTTTGCAATATCAGCGCGCGCATACTCAAAGTATGGGATATTTCTTATCAATTTTTTGATAAACTATGCCAAAAACAACGGATACAATGCCATTGAAATCAAAAAAATCGACAAATACCACTTCTTTTTGGATTTTTTGCGACGTAATTTTGATCTGAGCGAATTTGGTGATAATTTTTACATCATGATTGACCAGCCAAAAATAAAATCGTCGGAAAAACATCTGGTGATTTACGACGACGACAAGGTGGCAATTGACGACCTTTACTTTTTGCACGACTTGAAATTTTCCGTTGGCAAAAAGACCGTCAAATTGAAATTGAAAGAAAACGAGTATATTACAATCAACCGAACAAATGGAAAAATCGCATTTCCTTCCAACGTGGAAATTGTCCGTGACGACGTGGTACTAAATTCGAATACGCGAAGCATCCTTTACATGATTTGCATGACGTACAACGAAAACCGCGTGGAAGACTGGAAAATCGACTACTCTGCAGAAGCCCCGAACGTCTTTGAAATTTATGTCGGAAACAAATTGTACGTTAACAAAAGCATCCCCACGTTGATAGAAGACGTTGACTACGTTTTGGCTATGATGCAAAAAGGTATAAAACGTATGGAACCGTGCGTGATCGACTACGATATGAACAGTCGAGCATTTTCGTCCGGTTGTGGCGGAATAAGTTGCGAAGAATTGCGCAAAATACAAGCCCGTCGCGCTACGTCAAAACAGCCAAAAGACAGCCAATAGAAAACAAAAAACGCTGTGAAAGTGGCAAAACTCAATACGTGTTGAGAAAAACGAAGATTTGGTGACAGATTTTTGAGTATCGGCAATACACACAGCGTTGCGAAAATGACGGTATAAACAAGAAACGAGCGAATTGACCTTTGGAGAAACGTTGAGTCTGTTACAAAAACACGCCTTAAAGTGTTAGTTTTTGTATATTAAAGGATAAGTTTTGTGCACATTGAGTGTGGATGGGTGTTGGCTTGGCGTTTACAAAAGACTGAGCGATCAATGTGTATAGTGTAATAACATAGTATGCGGGTTGTGCAAGTACGTAGTATACAGTTTTATTGTATAATCAAGGCATCACAACTCTAACGTTTTTCATAGAACCATAAAAGTGTAATTCTTGCTATAAATGAAAAACCACCGAATTTTTTCGGTGGTTTTGTCGTTAACGTTGTATTAATGCAATCGGGACGTATTTTGCACTTCAAACAATTTGTCTTGCGAGTGAAGATAAAATTTGTTGCTATATAATCGTGATTGCAAGTTGCGTATTTAATTTGTTAACGTTGTATTAATGCAATCGGGACGTATTTTATGCTTCAAACAATTTGTCTTGCGAGTGAAGGTGAAATTTGTTGCTATATAATCGTGATTGCAAGTTGCGTATTTACCGCGGATTACAAAATTTCCAAGTTCTTTTTGAATACTTTTTTGAAGTCGAGAGCTACGGCGTTGGCTGCGGTGATTTCCAAAATGGCGTTGCCGGTAAGTTCCGTCTTCATGATTACCGAGTCTCCCAAAACGTCGCAGGAAATTTCCGTTACGATTCCGCGCATGCTAACGTCCAGCGCTGCGGCAAGGCGCAAAATAACGGACAGTTTTTTGACAGCTTCGACGTCTTCTTGAGAAAGGATTCCGTTGTACTTTGCCCAGTCGGCGTAGTTTACTTCTTCCTTGTCGTTGATGGCTGTAACGAAGGATGCAAGCACCAAATCGCGATGAGAAACGCCCTTGATGTTGCTGTTGAGAATCATATAAGAAGTGTGTTTGGGGTAGTTGTAGAACTTGAATTGTTTGCCGATATCGTGCAACATTGCGCAGATACGCAAAACTTTGACGTATTGACGGGGGAATTTGTGCAAAACGCGCAGTTGTTTGAACAGTTGTACGCACAAATTGAAGGTTTGTTGAGCATGTTGAACGTCTACACCCATGTGTGTTGCAAATCCGCAAAGAGAGTGACCAACAACGTCGCTGATGGGTTTTTCGATGGTTTGTGGGCATACGTAGTTGAACATTACGCCTTCGCGAAGTCCACTACCGCTGGCAATAATCTTGGTAAAGCCCATGTGTTCTACCGTGGCTTTGATAACTGCCAATGCACTGTGGAAAACGTCCGCTCTGGCGGAGCTCAATCCCTTGATACGGCGTTTTTTGTCCAAATCGAGTGGACGAATCATATCGTAGACGTAGTTGAAATCGGCAACGTCCATATTGTAGTTGTGAACCATGTCCAACGGGTACTTTTTGACCTTGCGGATGATGCGAGCAAGGTTACGGCAACTGCCACCAACGCCAATAAGTTGTGCGTCGGGATCGATTTCCTTAAACCACTCGATAGGTTCAAGTTGTTGCTTGACGTACTCTACCATTTCGTCGGCGCATTGTTCGGGCGCCTTGGATGGGTCGTTGAACATGTTTGCAAGAGTTACCGCACCAAAATCAAAAATTTTGGTGTGCAAAATGGTACGACGGTTGTAGTACACAAACTTGGTAGATCCACCACCAATTTCCATAATAAGTCCGCGCGGAATGTCCATAGTGTTGATTACACCTTGGTAAACGTAGTTGGCTTCTTCCTCTTCCGAAACGGCTGTTATGCGCAAACCGGTTGCGTTGTACACGTCGGACAAAAAGGTTTTTTGATTGCTTGCCTTGCGAACGGCTGCCGTTGCTACTGCCAGTATTTGATTTACGTTTTTGATAGCGCAAATTTCCTTGAAGGATTTTAACGTGGCAATGGCTTGCATTATGCGTGTTTGTTTTAGGCTACCGTCCGCTTCCGTTTCGCCAAGGCGAACAGCCTCGCGATGTTCTTCGGCAACGACAAAATAGCCACCTTCCAAAACGTCGTAGATAACAAGACGGGCGGTGTTAGATCCAAGGTCAATAAGTGCAACTCTATCCATGGTTAGGTCCTCTGTGGTAATCAGCAAACACTAATTACCTATTATAAATTCTTCGTGCTTATTATAGCACAAATTTTTGCGTTTGTATAGGGGGTTTTTGAAAAAAGTTTGTAAAAATTCAAAAAAATTTTT
>CAZDLE010000043.1:4525-7764 GCA_964506035.1 uncultured Oscillospiraceae bacterium
AAAAAAATTCGCTCCTGTTTCAATATTATAAATAGTTTTGTTAGTTGTTCCGCTCTACTGCAGGGGGACGTTCGATACGTAGTATCTATACAAATAGTTGAAATTTGCGGTGAGAACATATCTTACAGTGACTAATTTGCATATTCTATCTATATCGACAAATCACGGTGGGTAAATCGTGGAAAATCGCTCTACTGCAGGGGTTGGTTGGCGGTTTGGATAAGGGTACGCAGGTTTTTGGAAGAAAGAGCAAAGCATCCCATTGCCAGCACTATTGCCAAATCAACAAGCACGTACACGTTGTACACAAGCGTCCAAGTTAGTGCGGTGTAGCCGTCGTCAACGGGTGCCCAGCTGTAAAACACAAAGTAGCCGGAAAGGGTGTGGGCAAGATATCGCAGCAATATCGCAACTGTTGTACCGCAGCAAAATTGCGCAATCAAATTACCTTTTAGAAAGGTAAATTTGCGTGCAATACCGGCAACGCCGATAGTCGCAAAGGCTATGGGGTAATCGATTAGCACCTGTATCGGTTGGTAAAACTGCGGTGATTGCACAAATTGTAGCAATCCGTACACTACGCCGACGATAACTCCGCGACGGGTTCCAAACATAAAGGAATACAGTGCCAAAGGTAGAAGGCTTGCAAAAGTTACACTACCGCCCTGTGGCATTGAGAAAAACTTTACGTAGGAAAGGGCAAAGGACAACGCAATACACACGGCACCATAGGAAAGGGCTTTGGTATCGAATACGACGTCGCCATCACCCAGAAGCGCTAGCACCACTATCACGGCGGAAAGAATTATCGTCAAGATGACGAAAAGAGCGTTTTGGTTGTTGATTGGTTGGTAGTTGGCATCTACCGTCGGGGCAAAAATGGACATCAAAATTGCGTATATCACAAAGGCGATAACAAAGGCAAGTGCCGTCCATTTGACTGCGACGGGTTTGCGTTTTTGCAGAATGATGCAGGTTAAAACGCCAACGATAAGTATCGCAAACATGCCCATGGTGGTCCAGAAATTGGCGTCGAAGGACTGTTCCATCACTTTTATGGTGATTTTTAGCAATCCCAGTATGCCGATTGTGGACACTGCATAACCGATAATCACGCCCAAAATGGCTTTTCGGCTTTGAACAAGTTGCGCTTGGGTGCGATTGCGAATTGCTATGGCGTAGATAACGATACCGACAATCAGCACGATTGTTAGATACAGGGCAATTGTGGACAGAAAATCCAAAACAATATCCAACCTTTCGGCAATTTCGCCGTTGGTCGCGCCCAGATTTTTTAGTAGTTGTAACATGATACTTTTCTCCTTTTTGTTGGCGGTCAAATGCAACTGTTTCGTGTTTTTGGAAGACATCAAAATAGATTTCTACCCACGCCGTAGAAAGTTGATGAAGTCTGTGCAAGATACAAAACGTCACGTGATGAACACCGTAGATGTTTTGCCGAGGAAAAAAAGAAAGCCTTTGTACAAAGCGCACAAAGGTCACAAAGTTTTTGGCAATACCAAAAAAGATATGATGGCTTTCCTTACGCAAGTACTAACTTGACAAGTTCAAAGGGACTGTCTCAGCCGATTGCTCGGCACCCCCAGCGAGAATATGATACAACATTTGCGTTGTATTGTCAACAACAATTTTAACGGGTTTGATGGAAAGGTGATAATCGTGCACCGTCCGAGATTTTGCGTGGCAGTTTGCCATTACAACGCTTGCATAGTTAGGCGGTAGCGGGTAACTGCCATGATTGGAACAGATTGTTGTTATATTAAATAATCAAAGTGCCAACGATTATTGGAAGCAACAGCACAACGGACACCGCCCTACGATAGAAATATTGCGTGGCATTGGATGTATAGATATATGGAGTTATTTGGGTTGATGATGTGTGCGCAAATCCAAATGCCGATGTGTTCTTTTACAATGTTACAGAAAACTGGTATTCGGCAAAGCGTTGAGTTTTGTTACAAAAACATACGTTAAAGTGTTAGTTTTTGCGTATTAAAGGTTGAGTTTTGTGTATATTGAGTGTGTGCGTGTGTTGTAGTAACGTTAGACGATGTGCTTGATACTTGGTTGCATAAGGTGGGGAACGTAGTCGAGCAGTTCGTAGATCACGCAAAACTGGGCGTAAAGCTGTTTGAAATCGCCCTTTTCTGCATAAGCTTGTCCTTCGGCAAAGCGCAGATTTATCTCGTAGACGTCCACGTGAGGCAACAGCAGTTCGCTTTTTTCGCGCAGGGTAATCCACTTGTTACGGAAGGCGTTGTAGTCGTCGGTTGTGACTGTTTCGTCCAAGCAAAGTTGCATTATTTGGTGGCAATCGTCGGAAAGCCGTTTGTAGTCGTTGGAAAGCAACACAACTTCCAAAATACCGCACGCAAGCACCAGCACAAGGGCAATTAGTCCTGCCCAGATATTTTTTGTCATACGCGTTTTACCTCGACGTTTTTGAATATGATTGGGGTACGTTTTGTTTGCAATGTCATGCGATTGTTTTCGTCTATTGCCAAAAGCACCACGTTTTTGATGGTTACCCCTTGTGCGCGCAAAAGGTTTTGAAGGTTTTGTTTATCAAAATTGTGCTGTGATATTTCGTCGTCGTTCCACTTGCCCTGTTCGGCAACAACAATAGGCAAAGTTTGCTGTTTTTGCGTCATATTTTTGTTGGGAATGACGGTAAGTTGACCGTTGGTTTCCATAATCCCGTAGGTGATTTCTTCCAACGAAAAATACTCTGCCGAACGCATGGATTGCAAAAGGTCGCTAACCGTCATGTTGAGACGTTCCAGCGCTTGCGTATCAACGCCGTGGGCATCTATCACCATAACGGGTTTTCCATTGATTACACCTTGCATTTTTTTGTTTTTTGACAGCAACAAAATGGCTTGGTGAATGACAAACATGGTTAGAATTGCCACGATGCCAAAGGTGATGGGTATGGACCTATCTGCCATGGGAATGCAGGCAAGCTCGGAAATGACCAGTGTGATAACCAACTCGAAGGGTTCCATTTCGCCGATTTGGCGTTTTCCCATTAGACGTATTGAAAAAAGTAACACGGCAAAAAGAATTATTGCCCTTACAAATACTATTAGCATACCGTTAGTGTGCGTTGAGCAACAAAAAATATGCGTTTTTGGTTGAAGAAAATTGTCAAAACGGTGGCAAAGGGCCATCAAAAAAAACGTATCAAGCATGGGAGAAATCTGCGAAAAATGGTGGCA
>CAZDLE010000043.1:7864-9670 GCA_964506035.1 uncultured Oscillospiraceae bacterium
GGGCCATCAAAAAAAACGTATCAAGCATGGGAGAAATCTGCGAAAAATGGTGGCATTGGCAAATGATATAAGTTTGATTGTCCGTTGCGTGGGAGAAATCTACGAAAAATGGTGGGTGGCAGTGATCTGCAACAAATTGTGCCGTCAAATTGTTTACAAGCATCAAAAAAAGTGGTACACTACTAACGCAAAGTTGATATCGTGCGTGAAGTGTTACGTTTAGGAAAAAGCGTAAACGAAAGGGCTCATTTGCTCTGCGGTGCGATATTTGGTCCGTTGCAAAAGAGATTTGATTGGTTGCATCTGCCGAAAAATCCCGTTTGTTGATATTTTTTTACGGACTGCTTTTGCAAAATTGCAAAGGGCGGTTTTTTTTATGAACAGAACGTTGAAAATTTGCTGTGTTGCCATGTTTACGGCACTTTCCATTGTGACAAATTCGTTAATGTCGCAACTGGCGCCAAACGTGCAACTTGGTTTTACCATCACCATTTGTTTTTTGTCGGGAATATATCTCGGGGCGGTGCCTGCGTTTGTCGTGGGATTTTTGGGTGATTTGATAGGTCACTTGATACGTCCTTTTGGCAACTACAACTGGTTTATTGCGATATCTACGGCGTTGTTCGGCACGATATGCGCATTGGTGTACAAATTGCCCATCAAAAACAGATTGATAAAACTGTTGATTGCAACGGCAACTGCCTTTGTTGTGTGCAGTTGCGGGCTTAACACCTTTGGTTTGTGGTTGCAATACAAAGTCGGCGTGGAGCCGGGGATTTTTGGATTGATTCAATTTTTGACGACGGACATCCCCGTAGACAAAACCTTTTGGGTATACTTGGGCGGACGGTTGCCAACGCAATCGACCAATATGGTAATAAACGCGATTATCGTTGCCTTTGTGCAACAGACAAAGGTGCTGGACAGGTTGTTTTTGCGTTTTAACAGAGACGCGTTGACGATTGATTAAGACAACGTTTGAAAAACACCAAAATAACAAAGGTGCGAGTGACTGTTAGGTCACTTGCACCTTTTTATTGTTTGATTAAAATTATTTAGTTTTTGGTATATTTTGCAAAATTAGCACTATCGTTTCCATTGAACGGGCGCGTAAAAACAATTGTTTGATTGTTGTAAATCGCAACTACGTGCGCCATGTGAACGATTTTGCAAAATCACGCTATCGTTATTGTTCGTCGGGAGTGGGTTGAGTTTTGGCAAGGTGTTTGCGGTGGTTGATAACTTCCACGTTGGCATCCTGCTTGAAAAACTTTTTGATTGTGCGCAAACTTCTGTGTTGTTTTAGCGCGCGGTGGTTGTGCATAAGTCCAAGTTGTTTGTACAATTCAAGTCTGCCTTTGAGCGCATCGGCAAAGTTGGAGCGAATTCCACTCCATGCACAGTTTGCAAGTGCATCCAAACGGGGCAACAGGTTGAAGAACAATTTGTCGGTATCTTCGATATACTCCGTCCAAACGGCACCTTCCACACCCAAAACGTTTTGTCGAGCGTGCTTTTTCACTCCCTTGAGTGGGTTGAAACGCAAGGTTTTGGATAGGGGCGTCATTGCGTAGGGGTAGTCAAAATACAGTTTGAAGAAGGGTGACATGATTGTTTGTCGACCTTGGTTGGCTTGTTTTTTGCCTTGTCGCGTGGTGAAGGGTTTCCACACCTGCGAGATAACTTCCGTTGAGGTTTGTGATTGAATACCGTCGTTCCAGCAAATCACCTTTTTGCCGGCTTGGGTAAGGTAGCTAACAAAAAACTCCAACATGTAGTTTTGCAGTTGATCGAAACTATCAAATT
>CAZDLE010000044.1:0-9591 GCA_964506035.1 uncultured Oscillospiraceae bacterium
ATAATAAAAAAAAGTGCGCCAACCGAAGTTAACGCACTAAAAAAAGCAAATTCCGACGTTGTCACACAAACAAAAAGCAATTACCAAACACTCCCATTTTGCTGGAATTTGCAATTTTTACAAATTTGATAATGGGAGTATAACAAGAAAGGGTAAAAATCCACCGTTTAGCCTTGCTGTAAATATTTAGTTTGTGAGACAAAATCATTATAGCACACTCGAAAAATCTTTTCAATGTTTTGAATTAAAAAATATATGTATAGGTGTAAAGCCAATTAAAACTTAACGCGATATAATACGAAAAAACTCGATCAAATGCAAGTCGAGTTTTCTTACAACCGTTGTTATAGTGCGGTAGTGTTGATGTTTTTTACGTTGCGCCGATGTTTCATCCTTGTTTTGCTAACGTCTGCACGGCGTTTAGAAGTGCAAAACACTCCTGCTTGGTTGTTACGCAGGATACGCTTGCGCGAACAATCCCTTGGTTGGTTGTTCCAAGATAGCGGTGCATCAGCGGTGCACAGTGCAATCCGCCACGCACAACAATTTCGTGCCTTTCCGCAAGGTAGTCGGCAACGGCATTGCTATCCATTTGCCCCACGTTGAAGGCAACAAGTCCGCTTTTGTTGGGTTGCGAGTACACTTTAACGTTGGAAATTGCTCCCAGTCCTTGCAAAAGCAGATTTTGGCAGTAGTTGACGTTTTCCGCCGATTGTTTGTAGGTTTTTAGCCACCAGTCGATGCCTGCCCCAACCGACAAAATGTTGGCGCAGGGTTGTGTTCCGCTTTCCAAACCGTCGGGCAACGTGGTTGGTTGAGTAAGCAGATGACTTTCCGTTCCCGTTCCGCCAAATTTGATAGGTTTTGGATTAGCTCGATTGCCAAAAATTAGCGCGCCCACGCCTTGCATTGCGTGAAGCCCCTTGTGTGGTGCAATAGCAATCATATCTACGTTGTTTTTTGTCATATCGGTGGGAAAATACCCCATCGACTGCGCACAATCGCACAAAAACAGTAGGTTGTTACTGCGCGCAAACATGCCTATTTCCGTCAAATGTTGGCTTGTTCCGGTCACGTTGGAGGTTTGGTTGACGATAAGCATGTAGGTATCGTTGCGCAACGCTTTTTGCAAACTTTCCACCGATATTTGCCCGTTTTGGTCGGGATCCACCACGGAAAAATCTACAATACCCTTGCTTTTTAGTTGCATCACGGGACGTAAAACGGAGTTGTGCTCCGTTGCAGTAAGTATGATATGCCCACGCTTGGCACATCCCAAAATTGCCAAGTTTAACGCTTCGGTGCATCCGCTTGTAAAAACAACGTTGCCTTGCGGAAGGTTGCACAACATCAACAACCTTTTGCGCACGTCGTAGATTTTTTGTTGCAACTCTACCGAAACTTTTCCGCCCCGATGCGGGTTGAACGGGTATTTTGTTAGGCATTCCACAACGGCGTTTATAACCTGTGGCGGTTTGTAGTTGGTGGTGGATGCGTTATCTAAATAAATCATGGCTAATTTTCCTTATGATATAGTAGACGGTACATCTTTGACAATCCAAAACGTCTGTAAACAGCATTTTGGCTCAGTTTTAGATATCTTTAACACTGTTATTTGCAAATATTTACGAAAAAACGTCAAAAGTCTTTTGCAGGTTTAGATATTTTTAACGTCCGTGCCGTTGCAATTTTCGATATTGCAATGGTTAGATATTGTAAATCTTTGTTGGTCCGTCAAATGGTTTTCCTTTTTGTGGCATCATTTTGCCTTTTTGCGTATTATATTTTACGAAGATTATTTTGTCCTATGCCAAAAACGGTGGGACATTTTGTCTTTTGTGGGCGCAGATTGCCAAAGTACATAAAGGAGGGAAAACCAATGGAGTATATCATTGCCGTGTATCGCTCGCGAAACGTGTCGATGCGTGTTTATAACTACTTGGTGGGGCAAAATCAGGTCTGCGCAATCGTATCTACACCACAAGGCGCAGGGGTAGGGTGTGGATTGTCTGTAAAATTTTCCAACGCGACGCTTGACGGCTACGGACGTATCATCAGCCAAGCGCAAACCTTCGTGGGATTTTTCTTGGTAAAAACAACTCTGCGTGGCACAACCATCACACGGTTGTAGAGCCTATGCCACAAAGTTGCCCAAACGCCTTAAAAAGGTTGTTATCTAACGAAAATGGTCGATATTTTAACCGTTTTGCAGTTGAGGGTTGCAAAAAGGACGCTCAGCGTACAAATAATGCGTAAACTGTTGAAAAAATCCCCAAAATGATATATAATCTATGTACTAAAATGGGCAAGTAGGGCAACTTTGATGGCAAACACAAAACAGATTTTAACAATTTTGGCAAAGGACTTTCCCAATGCCAAAAGCGAACTTAATTTTGAAAATCCGTATCAGCTTATCGTGGCGGTGATTTTGTCTGCACAATGCACCGACAAACGCGTAAACACGATAACGCCTGCCCTTTTTGCCGTTGCCCCCACTCCACAAGACCTTGCCCAAATGCCTGTGGAACAAATTGAAGATATAATCCGTCCTTGCGGTTTTTATCACTCCAAGGCAAACTATCTAAAACAAATGGCGCACGACCTTGTTACGCGTTTTGACGGACAAGTACCGCAAAATCTTGCCGATTTGCAAACGCTAAAGGGCGTTGGACGAAAGACGGCAAACGTCGTGTATGCGGTTGCCTTTGGCGGACAAGCCATTGCAGTGGACACCCACGTTTTTAGAGTGTCCAACCGCTTGGGTATTGCAAACGCCACAAACGTTTTAGATACGGAAAAACAGCTTATGCAAGCAATTCCCAAAGACGAATGGGCAAATTCGCATCACTACATCTTGTTGCACGGCAGATACGTCTGCAAAGCGCAAAACCCCAACTGCAACGGTTGTAGCGTTAAAGATTACTGCAAATATTATGCGGAAAAACAACGTCAAAATGCCTTTGTGACGGCGTCAAAATGCCTTGGTTGCAAAAAAGCAAGTTGCCAAGCTAAATGCCCGCTCTCCAATCAAATTCCCCAAATTTTGGCGCTTGCAAAGTCACAAAAATGGCAACAGGCGCGGGAAATGATCAACCATCCCTTTGGTGAAATTTGCGGATACGTTTGTCCGCACGACGAACAATGCCGTGGTAACTGCGTGTTGCAAAGCAAGGGCAATGGTGTAGATTTTCCCCTTGTGGAACGCACTTTGTTTGCGCAAAATCCCTTTGTGTGGAAAACTTGCACAAACAAGTTAAACGGTGCAAAAGTTGCCGTTATCGGCGGTGGCGTTGGTGGCATCACGTTTGCTTCGCAAACGTATCAAAACGGCGCATCCGTTACCATTTTCGAAAAGGACGAGTTGCTTTCTACGTTGAAACTAATCCCCGACTACCGACTTCCACGTGTGGCATTGGAGCGCATAATAAATAGTATTCCAACAGACGTTGCAATCAAAAAAATGCAGGTGGATGCACAAATGTTGCAACAACTGCGCGAGCGATACGATATCGTGTACGTTGCAACGGGCGCAACAATCAACTATACTTTGGGTGTGGATGGCGAACAATTTGCAACAACCTCTAACGATTGTTTGAAAGGTGCCGTTTGCGGAACGGTGGTTGTTGTGGGAGGTGGCAACACGGCGATTGATTGCGCAACCTATGCCAAAAAATGCGGTTGTAACGTGATTGTTGCCTATCGTCGTGCCGAACAAGATATGCCTGCTTTCAAGGCGGAAATTGCCCACGCAAAGCAAGCGGGTGTGCAATTTATGTTTAACGTTGCACCCACCAAATTGCAACAAAATGCAACAAACCTTACCTTAACGGTAGCAAAAACGGTATCTCAAGGGCGAGGTTCGTTGCAAATCACCGATCGGACGGAAAGTATCGCGTGCGATCACGTCGTTTGTGCGGTGGGTTCTACGTGCGACAAAAACTTGTTTGACGGAACAAAACCACAACCTAACGAAAATTATCAAATTGCACAAAACGTCTACGTCGGTGGTGACGTTATCGGCGGTGGACTGGTTGTAAAAGCGGTGCAACACGCATTGGATTGTGCCCATCATTTACTAAAAACGAGGTGACCTATGTTTATCGACAAAGTCAAAATATATATCAAATCGGGCAACGGCGGAAACGGTTCCGCTAGTCTTCACACGGAAAAATACGTTGCAAACGGTGGTCCGGACGGTGGGGACGGTGGCAAGGGCGGAGATATTATTTTCGAAGCTACTTCTGCCGAAAACACTCTAAACGTCTTTCACTTTCAAAAACATTTTCGTGCAGGCAACGGCGAAAACGGTGGCAAGAAAAACTGCTACGGCAAACAAGGCGAAGACTTGGTTGTTAAAGTTCCCGTTGGTACGGTGGTAAAAACGCTGGACGGACAGGTTGTTGCGGACATGTTCCACGACGGTCAAAGGGAAGTTATATTGAAAGGTGGCAAAGGCGGTCGCGGAAATCGTCACTTTGCAAACTCTCGTCGTCAATCCCCCTCTTTTGCCGAACACGGTGTAAAAACGGAAGAATACGAAGTTATTTTGGAACTAAAAACCATTGCAGACGTAGGTCTTGTTGGCTTTCCTAACGTGGGCAAAAGTACGTTGTTATCGGTGGTATCTTCGGCAAAACCCAAAATTGCCAACTACCACTTTACAACCCTTTCCCCCAACTTGGGCGTGGTTAGCTACTACGATCAAACCTTTGTTATGGCGGATATCCCCGGTCTTATCGAGGGCGCAAGCGAAGGTGCTGGTCTTGGACATAGCTTTTTGCGTCACATCGAGCGTACTCGCATTTTGGTACACATTGTGGATATTTCCGGCAGTGAAGATCGCAATCCTATTGACGACTTTAACCTTATCAACAACGAAATTTATTCGTATGATGCAAAATTGAAAGATTTGCCCATGATTGTTGTGGCAAACAAAATGGACATGCCCAACGCGGAAGAAAACCTCAAAGCCTTCCAACGCAAGTTTGGTAAAAAGTACACGATTATTCCCACAACAACCATCATTCACGAAGGCGTGGAAGTGCTTTTGAAAGCCATTGTGGACAAACTGGAAACTCTGCCTCCGCTGGAACCTATCCAATTTGAACCTATCACTTTGCAAAAGGAAGAAGAAGATACCTACGAAATCGTCAAGCTGGACGAAGGCGTGTTCGAAGTTGTCGGCGGTTTGGTTGCTATTTTGTCACGCAAGGTAAACATGGACGACTACGACAGTTTCCGCTATTTCCAACGTGTGCTAAACGACAAGGGCGTTATCAAAGCGCTTCGCAACGCAGGCGCAACGGACGGCAGTACGGTTATCGTTGGCGATATCGAATTTGATTTCGTCGACTAACAAACGGCAACACAAAATGCGTTGCGATAGCATAGATATTTTGCAGTACAACGTCAATAACAAAGGACGTAGATATCAAAATAAGTTGTTCGAGAGTGTATCAATCTAAACGCAAAATATCACATCCGCAAAATAGTTAAGACGCTCAAAATACACAAAAGTTGCCCTTAACAACTACAAAAGTGGATGTTTAACTGCGATTTTGTGTAGTTAGCGCGTATAACGTAAAGTGCACAAAATCGTCAACGGCAACGGTTAGTGTTGTTGTTTACGACAATTTTTAAGGAGAAATATGATCACAACAAAACAACGTAGCAAGCTAAAAGCTCTTGCAAACAATCTTAAACCACTTGTAACAATCGGCAAGGACGAACTTACCGACAACGTTATTGCGGAAATCGAAACGGCACTTTATCACAACGAACTGGTCAAAGTTGCCAGTCTAAAAAGTTGCACAATCCCTGCACGCGCAATGTGTCAGGAAGTGTGCGAACGTCTTGGTGCGGATCCCGTTTTGTGCGTAGGCAACCGTTTCGTTATCTACAAACGTAGCGACAAAAAGGAAATCGAACACATCCGTTTGGACTAATGAAAATATTTGTTTTTTCCGATTTGCACGGTGACGTGGACGCTCTCAAAACCATTTTGCAGGCAATCGAACGCGAAAAACCCAACAAGGTTGTGTTTTGTGGGGATTTGTTCGGCGGATGGTCTCGCGCTGAGCAAATTGCAACGCTGATCAAGCAAATTGACGCCGTAACCTACTTTGTTCGTGGCAACAACGACTTGTTTTATCCCAATGCCAACGTGGATTTTGAGGAATACGCCGTGATGTATCACTTCGACCGCACGTTGTTTTTCACCCACGGACACGTCTACAACGGCTACAAAATGCCATCCTTTATCGGTAGTGGCGACTTGCTTGTGCATGGACATACCCACTCAACGCATTTTTACAACGTAAACGGCGTTGTCGTGTTTAACGTGGGTAGTTGCGCTTCCCCCAGAGATAAAACTCCCTGTTACGGCATTATCGACCAAGCGGGAATTACACAAAAATCGTTAGACGGTAGCGTAATTTTACACAAACCGTGGAACTAATCTATCAAATAATTTTGAAAATCCACCCACTTTGCAGATAATCAATTTGCACGGACAAAAGCGTGACGGCACAAGCGACGTATCGTTGCAAGGGTTTTATGCGTGCATAGTTAACCGAAAAATAGATTGCGCAATCAAAATAAAAGGATTTTCAAATAGTATTGGCAAAACTTAAAATCAAATCAAAACAAGGGGCGTATCAACAGCGATACGTCCCGTTTTTGTTTTCAATTTGCCTTTATGCAAAAGCACCGTGATTAGGTTTGCAACAACACCGCACCTTTTTTATTTTCAATTTGCTTTTATTCAAAAGGTAAAAACTCAATGTTGTTTTGCAATCTATCAGATCAAATTGTATTTTCTTTTAGTCTCCTTGGGTGGGGCTTGGTGCTGTTGCCTTCAACAATCGTCGGCACTTTGGCAATCTAAAACAAATCAAAGTCGGTTATTTTCAAACAAATTGATTTTTCAACGGTTTTCAAACCTGTGTTTGTCCTTTTGCCGTTTTATATCAACTTAATATCTTTTCTTCTAAAACATCACAATCAAACTAACCACCAGCGGTACCACAAGATACACGGCGTAGGCAATCCAACTTTTTGTTTTTACGGCGCGCATAACCATATTTACGGCAACAAGACCGCTCAAAAACGCACAAATAACGCCAATTATCACGCAATGCCACTGTATTGTAACAGCCGAGTGGCTCACTTCCCAAATTTCCACAACACCGCTCGCCAAAATTATGGGTATAGACAGCAAAAAGGAAAACTCCGCCGAGTCGCTTGCGTTGGTACCAAACAACTTCATTGTGGAGATGGTACTTCCGCTACGTGATAACCCCGGCAACACTGCAATTCCCTGCACAATCCCCGTTGTAATAACAGGCAACACTCCCGTTTGTTCCAATCGAAGGTGCGGTTGGGAAAAATAGTGGGAAGTTACTATCAAAACTATGGTCAACGCAAAACCTACGGGCAAAAGTTGTGCCATAAGTTGTTCGCTAACAAACAGTTTTACAACCAGCGCAATAACAAACGTAGGCGCGCTTGCAATCACAAGATACAGCAGTTTTTTGTTTTTCCAATTTACGATTGCTTGCCAGATTGTTTTTCGCATGCTTATCACAACGGCAAACAACGTTCCAAGATGCAACATCACGTCGAAAAACAAGTTGCCGTCAATACTCCACAACTTTTGTGCCAAAATCAGGTGTCCACTGCTGGAAACGGGCAAAAATTCCGTAAACCCTTGCAACAATCCCAAAAATATACTCTCAATAACCGTCATACACCGTTCCTTTTCTATTTACATTTTCATTTTTTTGTAGTACAATATATTAACATTGGTTAAATATTGCAGTGCGATATATTAACAAAAATTATATATTGCAGTGCAATATAGTAACACAAATTAAATATTGCTTTTAAGTTGTGCTGTGATTGTCAACCAAGCATTGCTTAGATGTTTTGCAATCTAACACAACTTACACAATAGATTTTACACAAAAATACGTATTTTTAGACCGAGGTAACTATGAAATTAGGTGTTGTAGGTTTGCCTAACGTAGGCAAAAGCACGTTGTTTAACGCAATTACACAAGCAGGGGCAGAAATCGCCAACTACCCGTTTTGCACGATCGAGCCAAACGTAGGTGTTGTAGCCGTTCCCGACGAACGTCTCGACAAACTTGCCAGTTTGTACAATTCCAAAAAAATCACTCCAACCTATCTAAAGTTTGTAGATATTGCCGGACTTGTTAAAGGTGCAAGCCGTGGCGAAGGTTTGGGCAACAAATTTTTGTCGCACATCCGCGAAGTGGACGCAATCGTTCACGTTGTTAGATGTTTTGTCGATTCCAACATCACCCACGTTTCTACGGAAATCAACCCCGTCGACGATATGGAAGTTATCAACTTGGAACTTATCTTGGCAGATATCGAAACGGCAAACGCGCGCTTGGCAAAAGCCGTAAATATGGCAAAAGGCGGTGACAAAAAGTACAAGTTGGAAGTGGAACTTATCAAAAACATCATTTCCCATTTGGAAAGTGGCAAACCTGTGCGCACAATGGAATTTGACGAAGAAGAGCAAGAAATTGTTGACAATTTGTTTTTGCTAACCAGCAAACCGGTAATTTACGCTGCAAATATCGCCGAAGACGATATCGGCGCCCCCGATAACAAACTGGTTAAACTTGTGGAGCAAAAAGCCGCGGAAGAAAACGCCGAAGTGCTTGTTATCTGCGCCAAGGTGGAGGAAGAACTATCCACTTTGCCCGCCGAAGAAAAGGAAATGTTTTTGGAGAGCTACGGCATTACGGAAAGCGGACTTAACCGTCTTGTTAAAAAGTGCTACTCTTTGTTGCACCTAATTAGCTATCTTACCGCCGGCGAAAAGGAAACCCGCGCTTGGACCATCACCGAAGGCACCAAAGCACCACAAGCAGCAGGAAAAATCCACAGCGATTTTGAAAAAGGTTTTATTCGTGCGGAAATCGTTCCCTACGAAACCATGATGGAAATGGGTGGTTACAACCAAGCCAAGGAACACGGCAAAGTACGTTCCGAAGGCAAGGACTACGTGATTAAAGACGGCGACGTGGTGCTGTTCCGCTTTAACGTGTAACCCCATTAAAAAGCCATGCAAATCGAACGTTAACCCACGTTGTAGCAGTGATAACTATTCGCACAACACAGATTTGTGCAGCAAATAAGTGTTTTTGCAACAAATTGCGGTATTAAAAGGTATTATTGCAACAAATTGCGATATCAACGTGCACGCACAAAACGTACAATATGTTTTTGCGGTAGTAACAACTGTTCATAAAAAGCAAGTTGCGTAATAATGTAACAAATGGTGATATCAACGTGCACGTGCAAAACGTAAAACACGTTTTATATCACGAACGCTTTTGTATCAACGACGATTTGCGTTATAAAATAGGTATTTTAGTAACAAATACAACATCAACAAAAAATCTCAAAGGCGGTAACTATGAGCCAAAAACAACTTTCACAAAATCGCGTTAGCCTTGGAAACAAACTTGCATTTGCCTGTGGCGACATCTTTGGCGGTGGTAGTTTCAACATAATCAACTTTTTGTTCACACCCTTTTTAACGTTGGTTGTGGG
>CAZDLE010000045.1:0-9449 GCA_964506035.1 uncultured Oscillospiraceae bacterium
CAACCAAATGGAACCCCTCTACCGATTGGTTTTCGTCCTGCACGTCAATACCAAGTTGTTGCAACTTTTGTGTGTAGCAGTTTTGCACCCTGTCGCTTCCGCAAACGTGGTGCCCCAGCGCATGCAAACGTTGTGCAATACCGCTCATACTAACACCGCCCACGCCCACCATGTATATTTTGTGTGGCAAACAAAAATCTTTCATATCAAAATTATATGCACCAACCGCCGTTGTTGCCCCAAGATTTTTGCAAAAGGACGTTGCGGATTTTACAAAACAACTCACAGTTTTTGCGATTGTTTATCGCTCTTACAAAATGTAACGTTGATACGCCCTGCCGACGGACAGTTTCAAGATACTCCATCCGCATTTAGTATGGCAAAGGGCGAAGAAAACAGGTTGATTTTTATATTTTCTTGCTACGTTTTATGATAGAGAAAAAGCAAACCGTTATAGATAAGTGATAATTATTTATCACAAATCAACCCCGCCCAACCGCTTTGAGATAACCTCCAAAATGCAAATTAGCACAAAAAAAGGGGACTTGACTTTTGTCAAATCCCCCAAAAACGTCGTGGGCTATTCTGCCGTTGGTTGTGCTTGTTTGCGTTTTTCAATTTCCTCAAGCATCATGTCGTAGTAGTTTTCGTCAATAATAAACTTTTTGTTTTGGATTATCAACGAGATAAACAACATCAACGCCGGGAACACGGTAACGCCCATACGTACCCAAATGCGCATACTAACGTTGCTACCTTCTTTGAAGTTTTCGTTTGCAGCGTTAAACACGGGCAATCCGTTTGCGTCGTCCGCGTTGGAAATCAGCATAGTGCATTTTCCACCTGCCGACGTCATTTGTGCATAGTTTGCATCCGTCGCTTCGCTCAACTTGAAGGAACCAACCACGTTACCGCCGTTGTCGTACATGGCAACGTACACGTCACCAAGAGCGCCAAGGTATTCGGCGTTGATTTGCTTGCCTTTCAAAGCGGAATACTCGTCAATTTGATCGTTGATTTGGTCAATGTTGGAGTTTTCGTCGATAACGAATCTGTCCAAACACTCGTTAAGTTGTTTAACGTACAACACCTGTTCTTCGCGTGATTCAATTCTGTCGAAGTGTCCTTTTTGACATTCCATTGTAGAAATGTTTTGCGATAGTCCGTACACTGCGGATGCCACCAACACAATGGTAACAACTGCGTACTTTATTGCATCGGCAAACTTTGCCATAAAGGGGCGCAGTGTAGATACAACCGCTTCGTTGCGTTCGCCACGTTTGTACTCGTTGTATTCCACGCAGTTTGTCATGTTGATGATGCACGCCATGTAGTACCACGCCTGTCCAACAAATACCAACACGCCAAACAAACTCAAAGTGATAAGGTTAAAGGGCAAAATGGACGTCCAACCAAGCAACGCAATGCCAAGGTAACCTATGCAAGCAAGTGCGATAGACATATTTTGCAATTTCTTTCTGCCAAACTTTGCCGAAAGTTTTGGATAGAACACTTGTGACGCAATATTGAATATACCAAATATGGCAATAAACACAATAGCATTTCCGTCGTAGCCAATTTCCAAGTAGTACAGATTGTAGGCAAGTCCCACAAGCATACTGCTACCAACGTTGTAAAACAACATAACCAACGTCATCCACAAAATTTGGTCGTTGTTTTTTATGGTGTTCCACATTTGCTTTACGGAAACTTTTTCATTCTTTTCCATTTGGTCGCGTGGGCGTTCCTTGATGAAAAATACCATCACAGACTGCATTGCCA
Organism: uncultured Oscillospiraceae bacterium; assembly: GCA_964506035.1. Lineage (GTDB taxonomy): Bacteria > Bacillota > Clostridia > Christensenellales > CAG-314 > Fimimonas. The sequence goes on from CAZDLE010000045.1 coordinate 1,783, forward strand.
CAAATATTACGGCAATAGCAATGGAAATCCACCTAAACGCTTGTTGTACGTTGCCAGGATAAAGGAAAGATATACCGCCTTGCGCGATAAATGCACCAACGCCGGCAAACACAACGGTAAGCATGGTAACGGAATTGCGCTGTTCCTTTTTGGACGAAAGGCTCGCAAGCATCGACCAGTAGCCGATATCGTTCATGGTAAAGGACGTTTCCCACAGCAGATACATGCATATCATAAACACTACAAAGTTCCAACCAACAAGGTTTTGCACGTTAAACATGGTGATGATAATTGCACCTGTCAAAACTGCACCTATCAAAATCCACGGGCGGAACTTGCCAAATTTCATGTGTGTTCCTTCGATAATTGCACCCATAAGCGGATCGTTTATCGCATCCCAAACTCTGCCTGCAACACCAATCAGCAAACTGAGCGTGGTAAACTGTACCAAACTTAGCGTCACGCCAAATTGAATGTAGGTAAGCAAGAAGGATGCAATCAACTGGTAGGACATATCACGCCCGATACCGCTCACACTAAACAGCCACTTGTTTTTGTTGAACCGTTTGTCTTCTGCAGATATTTGTTGCTTCAAAACTGCTTCTGCCATAAGAGCTACTCCTTTATTGTTTTTTATATCTTTTTTTGCGTAGTAGTGCAAAATTTGCGACATAGTAGTGCAAAAAAATCGATAATGTTTTTGTTGTTCTCGGTCAATGCCGAACAATTTTTGTTTCTTGCAAATGCAAGTATCGACTAACTTTCGGATGTAAATACCACTTAACTTGCAAACGTGATTTTTTGTTTCTTTCAAACGTAGGTAACGAAATTTTTTAATATTATATCATACACATTATCACTTTTGTGGAAAAGTGAAAAAATTGTATAACATTTTGCAGATAAACAACCTGCAGATTTGCCATAAATGCAAAAGATTGTTTGCCGTCCACCAAACGACGTAATGGTATATGTAAAAGTCGCTGTAGCTTTGCAAAGGGCAGATAATATTTTGTTCGAATCAACTACCCCAAAAATTGCTCAACGTGACGGTATCGTCCACAAAAATAGTGGACAATAACAAAAATCGCCACAATCATGCAAGTTAGCGGTAGTCGTTTTGTCAAAACTAACGGTTTTGCATGCGACCGTCTAAAAAAAGTAAACAAATGTTAACAAAAGTGTTGAAGATATTTTTGTTATGTGTTATACTGTTGTTCGTTAACGTAATACAAAAGGGGAGTTATCATGAAACTTACACTCAACGAAAAAATAAAACGTCGCAAACAGCGCAAACAAGGTCCACTTGTGGGATTTGCCTTCTATCATTTGGCACGCATGTTGTACTACTACAAGTGCAAGGTGGAAGTGGATCGTCAAGTAGATCTCAAAAAGTACAAAAACGCACCTGTGCTTATCGTTTCCAATCACGCTTCACGCATGGACTACGCATTTGCATCCATGGCAATGAAGGGTCGTCGAATCAACTTTGTTGCTGCCGAAAACGAATTTCACCGTTCGCACTTGCAATTTGTGTTCAAAATCGGTCAAGTTATTCCCAAAAAGAATTTTGTTCCCGATATCGTCACAATCAAAGGTATGACGCGTATTTTGCGCAAACAAAAGAACGGTTGCGTATGCATCTACCCCTGCGGAATGAGTACAGCCAGCGGTGCACAACAGCCATCCATGCTTGGTAGTGGAAAAATGCTAAAACATTTTGGTGTGCCAGTTTTGGGTATTCGCGTACACGGCGGATATCTTCTCAGTCCCAAATTTGACGTCAAGGAACGCTACGGAAAAGTCAAAGTGGAACTGTTCGAACTGTTTTCGCCGGAACAACTTGCCGAGTTGGACGAAGAAACCATTCAAACCAAAATGGACGAAGCATTGTTCACCGACGATTTTCAATGGAACGCTACCGAACAGCACAGCTACAAATCGGTTGACGGTTGCGCCAAAAATCTGCACCAAATTTTGTACAAATGCCCCGTTTGTGGCGAAGAAATGCAAATGGAAGGCAAAAACGACACCATCGTGTGCCTAAAATGCGGAAACGGTGCTACTTTGGACGACAAGTATAATCTTGTTCCCTTTGCAGGAAGTCGCGTCCCCCAAAACATCCGCGCTTGGTTCGACAACGAACGTCGAGATATGCGTCGCAAATGCATGAATCCCAATTTCGCAATGGAAGAACACGTGCAAATCGGCGTGATGAAACAATACGAAATGATGAAAAACTACCAAACCTGCGACGTTGTTGGTGACGGAACGTTGCGTTTGGACAAAACCGGTCTCACCTACACAGGCACCCGCGATAACCAACCTTGGCAAGTGCATATCAAGTGGGATGCTATCAACACAATTTGTTTGCCGATGGATGCAAGTTTCTTCTACACCTACGCCAGTGGAGAATTTTTGCAATTTATTCCCGATACGGCAAGTTGCATGCGCTGGTCGTTTGCCGTGGAAGAAGTCTACCGTACCAACGGTGGCAAATGGCAAAACTACTCTTGGTTCGACTACGACCACGACGAACCACTTATCGAAGGTTAAATTTTACCGCAAATTTCCAATCAAACACAAACCAAACCGCTTTCTGTCCGAAGGCGGTTTTTTTGTTGCCAAATACACAACTGCGGTAGTGTTGACGTGTTTTTACTACCAATTGTGCAACCAAAATAACCTTGCGAACACAATTTGTTTATAATGTGTTTTTTACCAACAAACACGTTGTTGCGACAAATACGTAGTGCGGATGTTTTTTATTAAACGTCCTTTTGCTGTATCTATTGTAATCAAAAGGCACAAAGGTAAGATATTTTTCGGCAAATCTCTCATACTATATGTACTATGAAGAAATCTAACGAAAGTTTTATCTCGGGTGCGCTGGTGCTAAGCCTTGGCGGGCTTTTTGCCAAAATTTTGGGCGCGTTGTACCGCATACCGCTAACTAATATTGTGGGCAGTTACGGCATGGGATTGTATCAACTTGTTTTTCCACCATATATTTTGTTTTTGACGGTGGCGCAGTGCGGTGTTCCCGTTGCGTTGTCTAAATTGATTGCGGAAAAAAATCAGCTGGGCAAACCAAACGAGGGTAACAAGATTTTTCAATTTTCCCTTTTGGTGCTGGGTGCGTTAGGCGTTGTGTGCGCGGTGGCAATGGCAGGCGCATCAAAACTTATTGCAACCTTTCAAGGCAACAAGGATACCGCAACGGCATTTTGTATCGTCGCGCCGGCATTGTTGTTCGTGCCTATAACCAATGTGTTGAAAGCCTATTTTCAAGGCAACATGAACATGATTCCAAGTGGCGTAACCACCGTGATCGAGCAAATCGTCAAGCTTATTGTCGGCCTAACATGCGCGATAAAATTTATGCCCGACGTGCAAAAAGCCGTGATGGGCGCAGTTTTTGCCATAACGGTGTCGGAGTTTTGTTCCCTTGCCATAATGACGGGTGTGTATCTTTCCAAAGGCAAAACAAAAAATTTGGTACGGTTGCAAAAGGCGGATTTTGCCCCCATCTCGTCGCAGGTGTTTGTGTTGGCGGTACCCGTGGCGCTTGGCGGAATTGCCATGCAGATGTCGCAAGTGATCGACTCGGTAATGGTGGTAAATTTGCTTGCCGTAAACAAGGCGACGGAACTGTACGGATTGTGGACGGGTCCGGTCAATTCTATGTTGGGATTGCCCATTGCACTTTCCGGCGGAGTGGCGGTATCGGCATTGCCAACGGTAACACAGGCATTCGTTTCCCACGATCAAAACAAACTAAACCAAAGTTTTAACTCGGCAATCAAGTTGACGGTGGTGATAGCCCTACCTTGCGCGTTGGGTATCACGGCACTGTCCAAACCCATTTTGCAACTGTTGTACGGCGCGTTGCCCACGGACGAAATACACGTCGCGTCGGTGCTGTTGTCTTTGTCGGGCGCGTCTATCGTGTTTTTGGCAGTGTTGCAAACGGCGGTTTCGGTATGTCAAGCGGTGGGCAAACCCTACGCAACGGTGGTGATAATTTCCCTTGCGATAGTGGTAAAAGCCGTTTTGAACGCCATTTTGTTGCCAAATGCCAACATAAATATATTTGGCGCGGCAATTTCCGAAACAATGTGCTATCTTTTTGCAACGGTTTGTGTTATAATCTATCTAAAGATAAAAGTCGGCTTGCAGGTGGATTTTTCCCAGTGCCTGCTAAAACCTCTTTCGGCGGGGATGCTAATGACGTTGTGTATCACAGTGTGCGTATCCTTTGCGCAAAGCGTGTTTGGTGGCAGTTTTGGCACGTTGCTACTTATTGCGGTAGCGGGGATTGTGTACTTTGCAACGGTATTTTGGCTAAAAGTGTTCGACAAAAACGAACTAAAACTTATGCCGTCAAAACAAACCTAAAAGGATTTTTTACTTATGATAACAGTCGTTGGCATGGGCAACAAAAGCGAAGACCTAACAATGCTTGGTGCACAAACCATCAAAAATGCCCAAGTAGTGGTGGTAAAATCTCAACTAACCCACATGAAATCCACCGTCGAAAGCATCCGCAACGACGTTTTGTACTGCGATTTTTTGTACGAATCGGCGGAAGATTTTGACCAACTCAACCAAAAAATTATCGAGTATTTGCACTCTTTCGGCAACAAAAAGGTGGCTTTTTGCGTAGTTGGAGATGGCTCGGACGACTCGGCAGTGCAACTTATGGATGACGTAAAAATTGTTCACGGCGTAAGTTTGCACAGCGGTGTGGTGGGCAACAACCTTGCAAGCGGTACCGTTGTGTACACCGCTCAAGATTTGCTAAACGCTACTCGAATTTTTGCGCAACCAACCGTTGTAAAGTGTATCGACGACAAATTTGTTGCAAGCGAAGTGCAACTAAAACTGCTTACCGTGTTCGACAACGACACCAAAGTGATTTTTGGTCAGGGTAAAAACAGCAAACAAATCGAGTTGCAAGACCTTTGCAAACAACGCTACAACTACCAAACTTGCATCTATCTTTTGCCCAAACAACTGCAACGTCGCAACGCTTTCTACTACTACGATTGCGTAGACGTTATGGACATTTTGCGTGGCGAAAACGGTTGCCCGTGGGACAAGGAGCAAACGCACAAATCCATTATCAAAAACGTGATAGAGGAGGCGTACGAGCTTGCCGACGCATTGGAAAAGGAAGATATTCCCCATATCATCGAAGAACTGGGCGATTTGCTTATGCAGGTAATTTTCCACCTGTCCATCGCGCAGGACGATATGGAATTTGAACCGAACGACGTGTACACAGCACTTTGTCGCAAGCTTATCGATCGCCACCCTCACGTTTTTGGCGACGTTATCGCTAACGATTCTACCCAGTCGTTGGACGTTTGGGAAGCACAAAAGAAAAAGGAACATCAAATACACACCCTTGCACAAAACGTGTTGGACGTGCCCCGTGGCATGAGCGCCCTAATGCGTACCCAAAAGGTGCAATCGCGCGCCGCAAAAGGTGGCTACGATTTTGAAAATATCGACCAAGTATTGCAAAAAATACAGGAAGAAATTGCCGAGTTTTTGAACGCATCTGCCGATAACAAAGCTATGGAAGGGGGCGATTTGCTCTTTGCCGTGGTCAATTTGTTGCGTCTTAGCGGTGTGGATAGCGAAACGGCAATCATGCTTTCCACGGAAAAATTCGTCCGTCGTGTGGTGGAGTGCGAAAATATTTTGCAATCACGTGGACAAGTCCTAAAACAACTTTCTATGCAACAATTCGACGAAGTTTGGAGCGAGGCAAAGCACAATGTCGGTTGAAAAACTTTTTGATAACGCCCCTGCCAAAACAATCCTTGCGCCCATGGCAGGCTATACCGATTTTGCCTTTAGGTCGGCGTGTAAACAGTACGGCGCAGGTCTAACCGTCACGGAAATGGTCTCTGCAAAGGCACTTGTGATGGGAAATCAGCAAACCAAGGAGCTTTTGCATCGACTTCCCAACGACAACAACTGTTTTTGCCAAATTTTCGGTCACGAACCGTCCGTTATGGCGGAGTGCGTAACCTACCCCGAGCTTGCCAAGTTCGAAGGTATCGATATCAACATGGGATGTCCCGTCAAAAAAATCGTCAAAGGTGGCGACGGTTCCGCGTTGTTGGAAGACGTTGCTTTGGCAAGCAAGTGTATTTCCGCCGTTAAAGAGGCAGTAGGCGCAAAACCTTTGTCCGTCAAATTCCGTTTGGGCGTGGACGACACCAAAAACGCCGTAGATTTTGCCAAGATGTGTGCCGATAGCGGTGCAGATTTTGTAACGGTGCATTTTAGAACGCGCAAGCAGATGTACAGCGGTCATGCCGATTTCACCTTGCTACCGCAAATTGTCAAATGCGGTGTACCCGTGTTTGCCAATGGCGACGTTGCAACGCGCGACGAGTATCTGCGCTTGCTGGATATGGGTGCCTTTGGCGTAGCGATAGGTCGCAGCGCATTAGGAAATCCGCAAATTTTCAGCCAAGTGGCAAATTTGCCTTATGCGATAAATATTCCACAAACAATACATACTCATGCACAAAATTTGCTACTGTACTTTCCCGACAAAATCGTCACAAACGAACTAAAAAAGCACGTTTGTTTCTATCTAAAGGGCAAACGTAACGCAAAAAATACCGTTGTGGCGGTAAATCTTGCCAAATCGACGGAACAAATTTTACAAATAGTGGATTGCTACTTTGCCGAACATCCACAATACGCAGAGGTCACAAATGATTAACATAGTTTTGGTCGAGCCGGAAATTCCTCAAAACACCGGCAATATTGTGCGCACGGGCGCGGCAACAGGCAGCAGCGTACACCTTGTTCGTCCGCTTGGATTCGACACCAGCGACAAAATGCTAAAGCGTGCCGGTTTGGACTATTGGAAGGACTGCGACATCCACTATTGGGACAGTTTTGCACAGTTGCAACAGGCGTATCCCAACGGAGAGTTTTACTTCTTCTCTACCAAGGCGCAACACAACCACACCCAGCCCACCTATGGCAAGGACGTTTTTCTTGTTTTTGGCAAGGAAACAAAAGGTTTGCCCGAGCAACTTATTCACGACAACTATTCTCACGCGGTGCGTATCCCGATGCGCCCAAATCAACGCTCGCTAAACCTTTCCAACTCCGTTGCCATTGCCGTGTACGAAGTTTTGCGCCAACAAAATTTTGACGGTCTGGAAGAGATTGGTCATCTTCGCGAATTTGATTGACGGAACGTATTGCTGCATCCGTTTAGTATACGCATTAGAACGTACCGAGATTGTATATCAGCCGTTTGCTTGCTGAACTACGTCACAATTTTCGTCATTCGTTACTTATTGCAATTTACAACCGTTTAGCAGATATATAGATGTTGCGCGGACGTGCATATTGGCAAAAGTGGTTGTTCTTTCCCGTTTTTTTGCGTATCTAATTTAGTATCCGTCGGATTAGATATTGGCAAGTGTTCAACCTGCCAATTTGCATTCGTGGTTGCGATTTTCAACATACGTACCCACAAATTTTGCACAATTTTGTCAAAAACCGTCAAAAAACAGTTGTCAAACCAACCAATTTTACAAAAAAGGAGCATTGCCTATGTCAAAAGTAGAAAGCTTCCAAATGGAAATACCTCAACTTGGTCGCGCGCGCACCATCTGGGTGTACCTTCC
>CAZDLE010000046.1:0-96 GCA_964506035.1 uncultured Oscillospiraceae bacterium
TCTTTTGTTTGCGACTAAAACGCTAGCCACCGCTTGGTGGAGACAACAGGATTTGTCCCAAAGCGTAGCGCAGGGTAAGCGGAGCAAAATTGCTAC
>CAZDLE010000046.1:196-9437 GCA_964506035.1 uncultured Oscillospiraceae bacterium
TCTTTTGTTTGCGACTAAAACGCTAGCCACCGCTTGGTGGAGACAACAGGATTTGAACCTGTGACCTCTCGCATGTGAAGCGAGCGCTCTGACCAACTGAGACTATGCCTCCAAGTACCTACAATTATAATACAACAAGTTGCCGCTTTGTTTGCAAGGAGCAGAAACTTCGTCGTTTTTCGTATAAATTATACTCCTCTCGCCAAAATTGTCAATACTTTTTGCGCAATCTAACAACAAAAATTGTGACGCGCGCTTTTCTAAACGTTGTCAACCGCCCGCAAAAAAATCAACGTGTAAAATAATGTCAAAAACGTGCTATCATATTGACAAAACGCCACCAATTTGATATCATTTTTGATTGATGGACTGTTGCAATTATTCAGCCGAATTTACCTTGCAAGGCGACCTTCGTCACAGTGGAATTTTGACGAAATTTTGCAAATTTTTTACTTAAATTTTTCCCACCAACTGTGTGAATTTCCAGCTAACAACAACTTGCGTTTGTACTGTTTTTCACCAACGGTGTGAATTTTTAAGTTGCCAACAACCAATTTTTGCAATGATTTTCAAGTCGTATTTTTCCCCGGTTGAGAACAATTTGATAATTGATTTATCATCCCAAAAACGCGATTTTTGTGTTGCTAACGGCTTGATTTGTTGCAAAAAATTTTCCCAACGGCGATTGCCCAAGTTACAAGTAACAGTTGTTCTCAAAAGAATTTTTCGGTAGTGCAACTTTGGGAAGGCAATCCATCTTTTCAACAATTTCCCCCAAAGGAGATTTCCATGTTAGATTGGCTCAAATATTTTTCCCTAAACTTTTTCAACAAAAACTATGCTTCTCAAAGCAAAAACCGCTCCCTTTGGAACGGCGTTTTGGCATTTTTGATTGCCGTCGCATTGCTCTACCTAACACTTTGTGGCATGGCAACGGCGTCATTTTCCACCCACTACAACAAATCCACGCAATTTCAAACTTATTTGCACGGGCTCTTTAGTGGTGACAACGCAATTTCGCTAACCATCAACAACGGTATTGCAAGTTACACCGATTCCACCAACACCCGCGTGATAAATTCCTTTGCAAACGATGCCGATCACGTCTACGCCAACGATACCTACAACGTGATAGTCGACCTGCGTGATAACCGCGCGTTGTACAACGATTGCAACGTAACTTTTATCAACAAAAGTGATAGTGCCGACGTTATAACGTACGAAACCTATCAAGAGTTGTCACAGGAAAATCGAGACAAATATACACCAAAACTCAATTTAACCCCCGGTTGTGTTACACTTAACGCCGAGTTTGTTGCAAGTTGCGCCGAAGATATCTCCAGCAGTGATAACGAAGAAGCAAAGCAATCCTTGCAAGAATTAACGCTCAACAACACAATTCCCCAAGAAAACTACGGCAAGGTTTACGAGTTGTATTATCAAACAAAATACGGTGCATTAGGCAACGGATTTGCTACGGTGCCCACCATGCGCGACTACTACCTAACCACCTATCTTGCCGCCGACGTTAACGGCAACGGCATCTACCAAAACTATGTAATTTTGTTGCAAGACGTTGCCTTTTCCGTTTGGTACACCGACAACGGACAACTCACGTCCATTTCCGGTTTCTACGCAAAGGACAATTTGGTTGTCAACTCTGCACAAACCGCCGATCAACTTTTCAATGGCGTTAATAGTGCCAACGCCGAAGCGTTACGCATCAACTACTTTTTGTATATGGTTCGCACGGCGCTAACTTTGTGCTTTGCGTGGTTGCTCTTGCCCATGTTGGTATCGGTGATAGGCTTATTACTTAAAAATAATCTTCTTGCCAACTATTCCGCAATGGCAAAAACTATGGGAGGTTTTTGGTTAGGTAGCGTTATTTCGGCGATTTTGTTTGTGATAATTGCATCTTTCTACCTATCGCAAACCTACGTGTTCTACCTTAGCATTGCAATACTGTTCGCAACAAACGGTATTCGCACAACAATCCACTACGTGCAAATACTTGCCGATCAAAAGGCAAAACAAGCGCAAGCGCAGGCGGAATCCCCCACGCAGGAGTGATTTGCAACTTGATTACTCACAAATTTTCACTTGATAAATTTATCCATCAAACACGTCAACACTAAACCGTACTTCAAAATAGTACAAAACTAAATTATAATCAAAAATTGGAGGGTGCTTTATGATAACAGAAACAATTGATCTTTACAACTACAACGGATTGTCAAACAATCAACCCAACGCCGGCAAACTGCACGTGTATTGTCGCAGCGTTTTCCCCGAAATGGCAAACAAACTGCGCCCGGCAGTGCTTATTTGCCCCGGTGGTGGCTATCAGTACACTTCCGCACGGGAAGGCGAACCAATCGCACTGGAATTTGTACGCGCAGGCTACTGTGCCTTCGTGTTGGACTACACCGTTCAGGTGCCTTACCCGGCTCCGCTAAACCAAGCGTTGATGGCAGTGGGCTACGTCAAACAAAACGCTCAAAAGTACGGTATCGATGCCACCAAAATTGTTGCCATCGGCTTTTCCGCCGGCGGACATCTTGCAGCATTGTTGGCAACGGCAACCAAGCAGGAGGTAGATTCCGTTCCAAACGGCGCAAAACCAAATGCGGTAGTGCTTTCCTACCCGGTTATTACCATGGGCGAATTTACCAACGAAGTAACTAAAAACGTTATCACCGACAACGGCAAAATAAATCCCGATTACCTTTCCGTCGAAAACAGAGTGGATTGCAACTCTGCACCGGCATTTATTTGGCACACCTTCGAGGACGACTGCGTTCCCATCGAAAACTCTCTTTTGCTGGCATCGGCATACCGTAAGGCAAACGTACCCTTTGCTTTGCACATATTTGAAAAAGGCTGTCACGGCTTGAGTATCTGCAATGGCGAAGTCAACGCACAACTTCCCATCGACCTACAATACAACCACGTTGGCAAGTGGTTCGACCTTGCATTGGATTGGCTAAATGCACGTGGTTTCGCTCTAAAAACAATAATCTAAGTTAAAAACGATGGGCAAAATCTTTGAGGAACTATTGTTATAAATTAGCTGTAAACAACCCCCAAAATTAGTGTTTTTTGCAAAAGGTCAAGTTGATTTTATCAAAAATCAGCACTAAAGTGCCTAAAACTGCAATTTTTCCAGCGGCGCGACCACAAAAACTTGTTATATCGTAAACTCACAACGGAGATTACCACCATGATTCAATTTATCAAACAACACAACGCATTTTTGATAAACGGCAAAGGCTACAGCTACGCCACGTTCGTCAATAACAAGGGAATGTTGCAACAACTGTACTACGGCGCGCCTATTGGCAAAGGTGATTTGGCAGGGCTAATTGCAACACACGGCGTTGCAGCCCAGCCACGCGACGATATCAATTTTGATATGCACACCGACTACATGCCCAGCGAATGCGCATCTTTCGGTCGTGGCGATTTCCGCCCGTCAACAGTTATAACCCAACGTCCCGACGGTGCATGTATGAGCCGTTTCAAGTACGTTTGCCACGCTATAACCAACGGTGCAAAGCCCATCTGCGGTATGCCACACTCACGCAAGGCAGACCAAGTGTTGTCGATAGTGCTAAAGGACGATTTTTCCGCCACTCAAGTAACGCTCAACTATTCCGTCAACGACGATTCTTCCGTTTTGGTGCGCAACTTAGAAATCCACAACGCAGGCGAACTGCCAATGGACGTAAAACGCGCCTATTCTTTCTGCGTAGATTTGCCCGACGTCGGCACGTACTCTGCAATGCGCCTTTCCGGATCTTGGGCAAGGGAACGTCAACCGGACGTAACCAAACTTTTGGACGGCACTTTGCGAATTGAGTCGTCCGTTGGCTATTCCTCCCACAAAATGAATCCGTTTTTGGCAATTTTGGTGGACGATTGCACGGAAACTTACGGCGAGTGCTACGGTTTTAACCTGCTTTACAGCGGAAATTTTGCACTCAACGCCGAAATTAACAGCTGGAAACGTCTTCGCGTAACGGGCGGTATCAACGAAAATTTGTTTTCGTGGCATCTCGACGGTGGCAAAACTTTCGTAACTCCGCAGGTTGCAATGTGCTACTCCGCCCAAGGCATTGGCGAAATGTCGCGCGAGTACCACAACTTTTTCCGCGATTGTATCATCAATCCCAACTACGTCAACAAACGCCGTCCCATCGTTGTAAACAACTGGGAAGCAACCTACTTCGATTTTAACAATCAAAAGTTGTTTGATATTATCGACGCCGCCAAGGACACAGGTATCGACACCTTCGTTCTGGACGACGGCTGGTTTGGCAAACGCGATAGCGACACCAGCGGTCTGGGCGACTGGTTTGTAAACGAAACCAAACTAAACGGCGGACTTAAAGCAGTAATTGACCGTTGCAAGCAAAACGGACTTAAATTTGGTTTGTGGTTCGAGCCGGAAATGGTTTCGGAAGATAGCGACCTTTTCCGCGCGCATCCCGATTGGGCGCTCACCAAGTCGGATGTTGAACCTTGCCGTTGCCGTAACCAACTTATTTTGGATTTTTCCAAACCGCAAGTGGTAGACTACGTTTTCAACGTAATCGCAAAAATTCTTACCGAAAACGATATTTCCTACGTCAAGTGGGACAAAAACCGCGAAATGACGGAGTACTATTCCAACGGTTTGCCCGCAGATAGACAAGGCGAACTCAATCACCGCTATATACTTGGTTTCTACAATCTTGCCGAACGTCTAACAACGGCATTTCCCAACGTCTTTTTCGAAGGTTGTGCAGGCGGAGGCGGACGTTTCGACGGTGGAGCATTGTTCTACTTCCCCCAAATTTGGACAAGCGACGACACCGACGGGCTGGAACGTACCAAAATTCAATGGGGAACATCCATTTGCTACCCATTGTCGGCAATGAGTTGCCACGTTTCCGCATGCCCCAACCACCAAACGTTGCGTATCACCCCATTTGCAACACGTGGTGCAATTGCATCCCTTGGTGCTACCGGCTACGAACTGGATTTAACAAAACTCACCCTTGACGAACTGCACCAAGTAACGGAGCAGGTGCAAAACTACAAACAAATCGACCAACTTGTTTTGACGGGCGATTTGTACCGCATCTCCAACCCATTTACAACCAACTATTTTTGCGAAATGGTAGTTTCCAAAGATAAAACGCAATGCTACGTCGTTGGTGAACGTTTCCGTGGCAATCCTTGCGACCACGACCGAGTTGTAAAATTGCAAGGTTTGGACAAAAACAAAACGTATTTTATCAAGGAACTTAACGTAACGTTAACAGGCAAAGCTCTAATGAGCGTCGGCTTGCTTTTTCCACGCTTGGCAGATTGCGAAAGCTGGATTTGGCACGTATACGAAACTAAAAATAAATAATGGAGATTTTTATGAAACAAAACACCAACACACAACGTAAATTACCTGCATATCCCCTTTGGATAATAGATCCAATGTTTTCCTTGTGGGCAAAAAACGACGTGCTAAATCAGGACGATACGGTTTTTTGGACGGGACTAAATCATCGCGCATACGGTTTTGTGCGCTACAACGGCACAACGTATTGCTTTATGGGCAAATGTCCCAACGCAACAAATCTAACGCAAACGGACGTTAGCGTTACTGCTTTTAGTACCACGTACACCTTTGTTTGCGATCAATTTACGCTAAAGGTTGCATTTGTATCACCCCTAACTCCACACGATTTGCAACTAATGTCCTGTCCTGTTTGCTACACCGAGTATCAACTTGTTCCAAACGGCAACTTGGCGGATGATTTTTCCATAACTCTTGCCTTAGGCGAAGATTTTTGCTACAACCAAAAAGCACCCGTCATTGGCGGAGTACTGCCTTGCAACGGCTACGAAGCGGCATATTTCACGCGAAGACGTAACCTTGTTCTTTCGGAAACGGGCGATTGCGTTGCTCCCGATTGGGGTTGCGTGTACTTGACTGGTGACGAAGGCTTTTTCCTTACGGAAAGCGCACTAAACAAGTATCTAAATCAAGGCGTTTTAGAGTATTCCCGCAAGGAAGGGGAAAGATGTTATATTTTGGCATCTAACAAAAGCGAAAAAGGCTACTTTATCACCGCTTTCGACGACTACCTATCCATTTTCTACTTTGGCGAATGGCTAAAAGGCTATTTCTTCAAAGACGGTGGTACCATTGTGGATGCCATCGACTGGTCACGCACCAACCACGACAAAATAATCCAGCAGTGCAGTGCTTTCGACAAACAACTTAGCGACGATTGTCAAAAGGTTGGCGAAGGTTTCTATCACATTGCCTGTGCAGCGCTTCGCCAAAGCGTAGGTGCACACAAACTTGTGCAAAACAAAGCGGGAGAGTTGTTGTTCCTGTCCAAGGAGTGTAATTCCAACGGTTGCATAGGCACCGTAGATATAAGTTATCCATCCATGCCTTTGTACCTTATCTACAACCCCCAACTTGTAAACGCCATGATGCGAGGTGTTTACCATTTTGCCCATTTGCCTGTATGGAATTTTGATTTTGCACCCCACGATATAGGTACTTATCCGTGGTGTTCGGGACAGGTTTACGGTGCAAACAACAAAGATAACAAGTACGGTTGCGGAATGAACGAACTTGGTGGCGACGCACGCACGCAACCCATGCTTTGGATTCGTCCCCAAAACGACTACACCTACGCGTTGGAAAACCAAATGCCCGTGGAAGAATCGGGTAACATGCTCATCATGACGGCGGCAGCCATTTTGGCAGGCGGCGAACTTCAACTTGCTCAAGACAACTTCGACCTTTTGAGCAAATGGGTTGTCTATTTGGAAAAATTCGGTTTGCAACCGGAAAATCAGCTTTGCACCGACGACTTTGCCGGACACCTTGCCAACAACATCAACCTTGCAATCAAGGCACTTGTGGGCATCGAAAGTTACTCCATTATCGCACAAAAACTTGGCAAAACGCAAATTGCCGACCAATACTTGCAAAAAGCCAAGGATTTTGCAACAAGTCTTAAGCAACTTGCAGGCGACGGCGTTTGGCAGTTGGCGTATGGTAGCGAAGATACCTATTCGCTAAAGTACAACGTCCTTTTCGACAAACTGTTCGGCTTCAATCTTATAGGTCAAGATATTTGCGAAAGGGAAGTGGACTACTACCTAACCAAAATCAACGAGTACGGCGTGCCGTTGGACACACGCAAAGCCTACACCAAATCCGACTGGATAATGTGGACGGCAACGCTAACGGACGACAAGCAAAAGGCTCAAGCACTGTATGCGCCCATTGTAAATTTCTTGAAAAAATCTCCGCAAAGAGTACCTTTTAGCGATTGGTACTACACCGATAGTGGCGAGTATTGTCACTTTAGAAACCGCAGCGTTCAAGGCGGAGTATTTGCACCGTTGCTAAAGTACAAAAACGTCCTAAAAAGATAACCACACAAAAATTGTCTATCAACCAAGCAATTCACGTTGTTTAGCAAACCAATTCACAAGTAAACAATCTATGACCAAACAAAAGTATTGTTTTCTTGGCGACAGCATAACGGAATGGGTCTACGTACAATCGGGCGAACGCCATTTCAACGTTATTCGCAACTGCGCTGATATTTGGAGCGCGCAACTTATAGATTTGTATCGCGAAAGCGGATTGTTCCCCCTAAACGACGTAAATGCGCAAACCTTTTTCTGCAACGGCAAAACTGATCGTCTGCAATCCAACGCCCAAGTGCACAACCGCATTGCACAAACCATACTTGCACGTTTTTCCGTTTGTGATAAAATACAAACAACAACTTTTTAGCAACTTATATCATTTTGGATTGTACTACAGCCCAATCAACGACTTTTGACCGTCAATGCCCTGGCGCAATTTGCGTTGTTTGGGTTGATTGCATATTGCAAGAAGTAAATTTTCACAAATTAACAAAACCTTTGTTTTTTAAGTGCGCAAGGTTTTGTTGTGCAAATCAAAAAAGCACTTTTTTGCTACCGACCAAATATCATACTAACCGCAAATTCCAAATGCGGATTTTACCGGCGTGGCGACGCATCAAACGTCCAAAGGAGTAACAATGAAAAACTCTATCCGTATCCTTTGCATATTTCTAACTTTTATGTTGTGCGTAGCATTCTGCTTTGTTGGTACTGCCTGCGATAAAAAAATCCCGTGCAAAACCTACAAAGATATTTCCTACGGCACCCACGAACGTCACAAGGTAGACCTTTGTTTGCCTACCGAAATCACCGGCGAAGTTGGTCTAATATTTATAATTCACGGCGGTGGCTGGCAGGGCGGTGACAAAAGTTACTTCGAACATAGCCTCAAAGATTGGTGCCAAACCTACGGCTACGCTGCCGCAGCACTCAACTACCGATTTATTTCCGACGAGATCCACGTTGACGATATGATGCAAGATATCGGCGATTGTCTTGCCAAAGTTAAGGATTTTGCCAAAGAAAAAGGTATAGTTATCACAAAAGCGTTGCTCACTGGCAGTTCCGCAGGCGGACATTTGTCGTTGTTGTATGCCTACAAGTACGCGAAACAAGCACCAATACGTCCCGTTGCAGTTGCCAACTACAGTGGTCCCACCGACGTTACCGATCCCACCTACTACAGTTGGGAAAACGCCGATTCCTACTACAGTTTGTTTTCCATGTTGTGTGGCGTAAATATCACAAAAGACAATTTTAACAACGATATAATCAAACGAGCAATGCAGGAAGCGTCCCCCGTTAACTATATTGATTTCGACACCGTTCCAACACTAACCTGCCACGGCATGAAGGACAATATCGTTCCCTATTCCAACGCAACCATTCTCAAACAAAAGTTAGACCAATACGGCATCAAAAACGATCTAATCACCTACAAAAATTCCGGTCACGACCTTGCTGATGACAAAAACAGCAAAAAACAAGCCTACAATATGATCCGCGAATACGCCAAACAGTATCTATCTTAACAGATAGTGCAATTTGCAACTACAAAATTCAATTCCCAAAACAGGAGTACACATGCAAAATCAAAATCAATCACAAGCGGACGTTTCGCGACTTCCACACAATCGTTGGCAAGTGTTTACCGACCGCCTTCAAACCCACTTTGGCAAATTTATTTTGCTGGGTTTGTTGCTGTTGTTGTTTGCCTTGCCACTTTTTGCCGTGAGATTTTTGACCGATTTGATGATATCGTCCCTGCAAGAAAGTTTCAACTCGGCGCAGATAACGG
>CAZDLE010000047.1:0-9315 GCA_964506035.1 uncultured Oscillospiraceae bacterium
TATCCAAATATACGCAGAGTTTTTAGGCATTTGGTATCACTAAAAGACGTTCCCATTTCCATGACGCAGTTGACCTGCCTATCCATTATCGAAAGGGAGCACAAACTAACCATGTCGGCGCTGGCAAAACGCCTTTCTATGAGTAACCAACAACTAACCAAAGTTGTAGATACGTTGGAGGACTACGAACTGGTTGTGCGCTCCGTCGACGAAGCAAACCACCGCCAAATTTTTGTCCAGACTTCGCCAAAGGGCGACCAAACCATGCACGATTTGCGAGCAGAAATAGATCGCAAATTGACTTACGTTTTGCGCAATCAAGACGAAGGGGAACTTGATAACGTCTACAACAGCCTTGCATATCTTGCAAAATATTTTGCAAAGATAGACGAGTAGTGTTTTGTGGATAGATTATCAAACAAAGTACAACACTATTTTAACTGTAATTACAAACGTTTTGGCTATTGAACGTAGATTTAGCGATTACACCACAAAATGGTTTATAAGCACAACCGTTACTGACGGTTTGCTCAAAAAATATCTGTGTAGACCAAACGGAAGCATCAACGACTATATTTTTTGTAATTGCACAAAACCGTTTTAACGTTTGCACGAACACGATTTGCATTGCACAGCAAAAGGACGAATCTCGCAGGAGAATCGTCCTTTTTTGATACAAAATAAATGTTTATTGGTTTAGATTTTGCCAGTTTTTTAGATATCTGCCACAACTAAGTTAGATGTGATTTTTTCTATTTGTCAATTTGTACAATATCTTTTACTGCTTTGTTTTATGCGATAAAAACCGTATGAGTAGTGTTTTGTTATTGGACTTGCAAAACGGGGTTATCTTTATGATTAGTAAAAACGACTTTTGCGTTTTGACTGTCAGTTTTGTGCAGTTAAAAGGTTGGTTTTGTGTAGTTTAACGGTCGATTTTGTGTAGTTCTCGCAATCGCGTGCGTATCTTACAAACTCAATCGCAAAACTGTTTACGTCTTGTTGGTTGATATTATTCGTCGATATTTACAATATCTTTTACCACTTCGCCAGCCAAGATAAGTCCGGCGACGGATGGCACAAAAGATACGCTTGCAGGGGTTTGGCGTTTGTTGGACGTTTCCAACTGAGTGGGTTTGCGGGGGATTTCCGTAGAGTACACCACCTTTAGTTTGGGCACTCCAAGTGCTTTAAGTTCCTTGCGCATAACTTTGGCAAGGGGGCAAACTGTAGTTTGAAAGATATCTGCCACGCGAAATGCCGTTTGATCCAATTTGTTGCCGGTGCCCATGCAACTGATGATGGGCGTGTTGGCGTCGTAGCACAACTTGGCAAGCAACAATTTGCTTGTGACGGTGTCGATAGCGTCTACAACGTAACTAAATTGGGTAAAATCGAATTGCGAAACCGTTTGACCGTCAAAACGCAGTTTTAGAGCGGTAACTTGGCAGGCGGGGGATATATCGGCAATGCGCGATTTGGCAACTTCCACCTTGCATTGTCCCAACGTCGAGTGCAACGCATACAGCTGACGGTTGATATTGCTGGGTGCAAAAACGTCGTCGTCCACGATAGTTAATGCACCAACGCCGGCACGAGCAAGCGCCTCGATAACGTAGCATCCAACACCGCCCACACCAAACACAGCAACGTGGCTTTGTTGCAATTTTTGCAAATTGTCTTCGCCCAAAAGCATTTCCATACGGCAAAACTCTTGCATAATTTCTCCTTATAACGTCAAAAATCTCAATACGTGTTGCGATTTTATCAAAAATACGTATATCAAAGTGATTTTGTAAATCTTGGTAAAATTGTAGCATCTTGGCGCGACTTTGTCAACACGACAAACAAAATATCGGTAACGCAAAGACGACGTTGTACATAAATTGACAAGGGGGCAAGTTGTGAACTGCAAAGTGATTGTAAACGGCGAAAGCGGAAATTGCAACAGGTTGGATTTGTGCGCGCTACTCGATACGCTAAAATGCCCCACTGCCGAAGTGCAGTACATCAACAAAAACTCCGTTTGGAGTTGTGACGACCACGACACTTTGGTTGTGTGCGGTGGCGACGGCACCTTGAAAAACGCTCTTGCAAAGTGCAAAGGAAAGAATCTTATTTTCGCACCATGCGGAACGCTTAACGAAAGTAGATTTTTTGGTAACGAGATTGACAATATCGGCGCTGTAAACGACGAATTGTTCGGTTACGTGTGCGCAACGGGAACGTTTACGCAAATCGGCTACCTTGCGGAAAACAAAAACAAGCAAAGGTTTAAGGCTCTTGCCTACCTTCCGCTGGTGCTAAAAACCTACAAGTGCCACCAAATTGACGCGCAAATAGATATCGACGGCAACCATTTTGACGACAAATACACGTTGATTATGGCAATCAAAAGCAAACGGTGTTTTGGATTTTATTTCAATCGGGCATACGACGAAAATGCAAAGTTATATCTGCTTGCAGTGCGCAGTTTCGGCAAGAACAATTTGTTGAGCAAGTTGCGGTTGTTTTGTACGTTTTTTCGCATTTTTGTGATGGGAATTGACAAACCGATGCAAAACAAGAGGTTTTTTATGTTGCCGTTCGACAATGCCTACGTAACGCTGAAAAATCCCTGCGATTTTTGTTTGGACGGCGAATTGCGCACGTTGGGCGGACGGTTGCATTTTTGCCAACAGCAGGTATCCCCACCCATCCAAATTGTAAAAACACCGTTTGTGAAACGAAAACGAAAGTAGCAAAAGGGGTTTGTGATTTGCTGAGTTGATTACGTTTTTTATTACGGCGAGGGGCAAGCACCTACCCTACCGTTAATAAAACCGGCAGACGTTTCGCTTTTTAAGCCAAAGTGCCGACGTCCATATTGCAAACAATTACCGTTAAACATCAAAAAAGAGAGAACAGGCTCAATCGTTCTCTCCTTTTGGTTGATTGGATTTTCAATTAGTTTTGTGCCGTCGGTTTATTTTGCAAAACGTTGTGACAGCGACAGACAACGTTGCGCGGTTTTACCTGCAATTTGGTGATTGCAAGTCCATTTCTTTGTTAAAACCCACCAATCGGCGTACCATTATGGCAAGATTTATTGTTGGTTTTGTTGCTTGTACAAGTCGATATTCGCTTGCATAATTGCACTGGTGTAGTCGCCAATTTCCTGCGTGGACATAGTTACAACTTTGTCCGCCGGAATCACGTCCAAAACGTCCAAATGCACTACCGTGCGTTTTAGCGGGAAGTTTTTGTGGATCTTTTCCGTACCGTTTAGCGTAAGCACAACGATGGGTGCTTTGGCGCGTTGCGCCACCTTGAACGCGCCGTTTTTGAAGGGCAACAGGTCGATACCTGTTTTGTTGCGACGGCCTTCCGGACAGAGACCGATACTGTGTCCGTTTTTGAGATAGTCGGCAGCCTTCAAAATGGTTTCGATTGCTTTGCGGTTGTTTTCACGGTCGATGGGCATATAGCCCATGGCATGGATGCATTTGCCGGCAATGGGTACCTTTAGATTTTCCGGTTTGGAAATCTGCAAAACGTTGTGTTTTTTGAACAATCTTGGAACGATTTGCGAATCGAACTTAGAGCGGTGATTGTACGCAAAAAGGTAGTTTGTGTTGGGATCAATTTTGTCCAAGCCGTTAACAATCAACTTTACGCGAGCGGAGTCGATAATCCAACCGTTTACAAAATTGAACAACCACGTGTAAAACTTGCTGGGTTTTTTGATGGGTTTGTTTCGATTGACGGGAAGTGTAACGAGAAATGCGAAGATTATCACAATCACGCACCAAGCACCGTAGGAACCTACCAAAAGTAGCAAAACTTTCCAAAAATCGTACCAAACGGTAATAAAACCACCAAACACCGAAAGCAGTGCCGTGGTGATAACTGCCATTATTACAGAGAATATCAGCATATATTTTCACCTTACTTTCAAAAAAAATTACGGCAGAACACGTCCACCGTAATTATTATTACACTTTTGTTAAATTTTGTCAATCAAATACGCACTATTGCGCTGCCGTTGCGGTAAATTCCGTCACGTCCAATACCGTTTCGCCGTCGATTTGTAGTGCAACGGGACGGTCGAATTTTACGGTGATTTGTTTGCCCTTGCGCACGTCTACGCAACTTTTTTTGACGTGTTCGCCTTTGAAAATGGTTGGGAACACGATTAGCGTTGGCAAACGTCCCTTGCCGAACAAGGTCATTACAGACAAATTTCCGTCAAAACGGTCTTGGTCGGGGGTGGGCATCATTCCGCCACCGTAGTGACGACCAATCATGCAGGGGGAAAGCCACGCTTTTTTGTAGAATTTGCTTTCGCCGTCTACGATAACTTCCGCATTGGTGGGTTTGTAGTGGAACAAAAGTCCTTTGATGGCAATGGCGGTGTAGTCGATATTCTTTGTGGAGTCCTTTGCGCGAATTTTGTCGGCAACTTCGCAACAATAACCGTCGATACCGTAGCCAATGCCGTTGATAAACTTGCTTGTGATATCTTTTACGCGGATTGTTGGCAGATTTACAAGATATTTGTTGATCAAAATGGGTTTATCACCAACTTTTCCGCCGATATCCGTCAGAAAATCGTTACCGCTGCCACCGCCAAAGTAGTAGATATCTTTTGCAAGATTGTCGCAATCGACGTGGTTGATAAAGTAGTTTAGAGTACCATCGCCACCCACCAAAATGCACGCGTCGGCATCAGTTGTGTCGATAACGTGTTGATAGTCGTTTTGCAAAGCGTCAACATACTCAATTGTATCGTCGGGGTAGAATGCGCCAGCTTTTTGAGCTTCTTCAAAGCCTTTTTTGTTGTTTGCCGTTGGGTTATAAAAAACTACGTACTTCATACAAAAACTCCTTTTTTTGATTTTTTGTGATAATATTTTACATAATTTACGACGATTTTGTCAACGATATGCAAGGAATATCAGCCATTGCTAAAACAAAAATTGCATCGCACAAATTGATATCGAATTACAACAAATACCTATCGACGCAATAGCGCAACAACGTTTGATAGCAACAAAATGTACAAAAATCGCAATACGATGTGCCAAATTCAACCGTCTGCTACACTATCACAAATATTATTTTACTAAAGAAAAATCAAATAAAAGTAAACTTTTGTTAACTTTTTTTTGGTGGTTGCGTATCAAAATACAACGATTGATAAAAAACCTTGTTGCAAAAACTATTCTACAACAATCACGCGACCATCGTTGATTTGCTTGGGCGCGGGATCGTTTTGTGGGTAGCCCAGTACGCAAAAGCCAATGCCTTCAACAGGCTCGATAATGCCCCAATCGGCAAGCAGTTGTTTGCCTTCGGCACTTTCGAAAACTTCCTTGGCGCGGTGAATCCAGCAACTGCCAATGCCCAAACTGTAGGCTGCATTTAGCAAATTGCACATTGCAACGCTTCCATCGTAGACGTAGGTGTGGGCAACTTTGGTACAAAGCACAACGATAACGTCCTTTGCGCCGTAAAACGGATCGTTGGGCATACCTACAACGTCGGCGTTTAGTTTGGAGAGTTTTGCAACAACGTCGTCGTTAGTGACAACCACAAAAATGGGCGCTTGCATATTTCTGCCGGTGGGCGCGTTAAGTCCGCAGGCAACAATTTGGTCGATAATTGCCCTATCAACGTGCTTGGGTTGATACTTTCTGCAACTGCGACGGGATTTTAGAACTTGCACTGTTTGATTCATTTTTCACCTCACACAAACAAAAATACAAATATCGTTAGCACGATTGCCAAACCGCTCATCGAGGCGTTGGCAATGGATAGCCAGTTGAAATATTTTTTGCACATGGACACGACAGATACGACGATGCAAGGCAAGTACGGAATAAGCAATAACAAATGCCAAACAAGCAATAGCGCCAAAGCGACGCCGTGACCGAGATTTTCGCCGGAACTGTTATCCGGATTGTTGTCTATTGCGATTTTTGCCTTGACGATATTTACGACAATTATGCCGTCCAACACAAGAGCAAGTATCAAAATGATAAAAACAATGACGTTTAGCACGAAAAGTGCCTTGGGTTGTTTCATAATAAGTACCTCCTTTGGGGTGATTAGAAATTATTTTTATTGTTGCAGTGGGTTTTTGTCCTTTTTGGTGCGGTGCACAAGTTTTTTGATGCCCCTGATAGCAAAATAAACAACCGTCAGCAAAAGAACAAACACAACACAACCGATAAGCAAAGCAAGTTCGATATTTTCGCCAACACAGTTTAGATCCACACCAAACAGCCAAAGCACCAACATACCGATAGCAAACGACACGATAGCGATTGCAATTTCCAACAACGCTTCCACTAAATTGGCAGATATTGTGGATTTTTGTTTTGTTTTTTACACATAGATTGTTGCTCCTTTGAGGCAATTCGATACGTTCGCAAACGACGTTACGCACTGCACCATATCCGTCAAACGTTTTTAGTTTGAGACGTATTTTATTTGTTGAAACAAGCGTCAGCAATCACGATACGATTTTGTGGGATGATTAAGTATCACAAAGGCAAGCTGTATCCTATGCAAAGAGCACAAAGATACACGATACGAGGATTGGTACAAAATGCAATTTATCACAAAAGTCACCCTTAACGATACACAAAACGGACGTTAAACACCAACTTTTGATGCAATCACAAAGGTTTTGCAAAATATCGTTATTTTTGTATAGTAGCCGCTTTAACGTTGTTGCGTTGCGTTTACATATGGCGTACTGCTTTGTATCGTTACAAGAAATATACTTTCTCCAACAATTTCCAACCAGTGCCATTCGGAGTGGCGTTTTGCTCGTCGTCCTTAGACGTATAGTCCATTATCTTTTTTGCATCCGTTTGTATCTACTTATTTTTCGGCGCTGAGTTTTGACTAACTTTGCACTTGCATTTGTATTTGCTATCATCCGTGTAGATAACTTCCGTTATGCTGTCCGCAACGATAAATCCCGAACGTGGGTTTTTGACGGAAAGAATATTCCCCTGCACCGTTGCTTGTACGCCGGAGTACTCAAAGGAAAAATCCGCACCTTCCATTTGGCAATCAATAAGTTTTAGACCTTTGCAGTAGCAAAGGGGTTGCGTTCCTATAATCTTGCAGTTGACAAACGTTAGATTTTTCGAATACCACGCAAGATACTCGCCCTTTACAACGCTGTTTTTTACCGTTACGTTTTTAGCGTGCCAAAATGCGTCTTTTGTATCCAGAATGCAGTTTTCGATTGTGACGTTTTTTGCATACTGGAAGGAATATTTACCCTTAAACTGAACGTTGTTTAACGCCACATTCGACGCCATAAAAAACACGTATTCGCTTTCCAACGTGCTTTTGGCAATGGAAATATGGTGACTTTTCCAGCCAAATTCCGGCGAGACGATTTTTGAGTTATCAATTTTTATGTGGTTGCACTCGCGCAAAGCCTTGATGCCCAGCAGGTTGGATTTGTCCACGCGGATATGGTTGGTGTACCAAAGCGCAGCGCGACATTTGTCCGTCATGGTGACGTCCACAAGCTCAACGCCATCGTCGTGCCACAACGGGTAGCGCAAATTCATCAAACAACCCTCCAGCCTTACGTTGGTTGCTTCTTTAAGTGCCGATTCGCCATCTTCAACACCGTCGAAGGTGCAGTTTTTTAGACAAACGTCCTTTACGCCGTACAAATCTCTTTCGTGGGGGAATGTTTGATTTTCTATTACTTTCATTTTTACATCCTTATACCCCAACTTACACAAATATGTTGGGGAATTTTACTATCTTTGTCTATTAGTTTTACGTTATCTTGCCATGCCCGAACTTTGATATACGCTTACTTCCTTCGCATTAGATATGGTTGCACACCACAATCTCGCACTGTGGGCATATCAAGCCAACGGTTATATCAAGTGTTACGCGCTCAATTTATGTTCCCTACAATTTATTGTTGAAACTGTCGTGCAAGACAAACGATAGTTTCAACTTGGTCGGTATTTGGGAACATATCGTAGGGTTGAACAAAGGTGACGTCGTATTTGGCAGAGAGTTGCGCCAAATCACGTGCAAGTGTGGCAGAATCGCAAGAAACGTACACCACGTTATCTACGTTGGCGTTCAAAATGGTGTTGCAGATGTTTTCGCCAAGCCCTTTGCGGGGTGGGTCTACCACCATTGTGATGGTTTTGTCGGCGTGCTTTGCCGTAAGCTTGGGCAGTTCGACGTTGACGTCTCCGCAGACGTTGGTAACGTTGGGAGAGTTGTTCAAAATCTTCATTTTGTTGGCGTCGTCCACGGCGGAGGGGACAATTTCCAGTGCGTAGGTTTGGTAATTGGCGGATGCCAAAGCGTTGGTCAAAATGCCGATACCGCTAAAACAATCGATAAGCACCTGCGTGTTGCCCACCTGCAAAAGCTGTTTTGCCTTTTGGTAGATGGCATCCTTAACGCCGTTGTTCACTTGAAAAAAGCTGTCCGGTTTCAAACAAAACTTAACACCAAAATGCTCTCCTTGGATGTGCGTTATGCCGAAAACGTGCTTAGTTGTTTTGCCCAAAATCACGTTGTTTTTGTAAGTGTTGACGTTTACAAAAAGTCCAAAATGGTCAAACTTTTGTTGCAAATCGCAGATAAGCGGTTGCAAATCGTAGGTAAATTCGCCGTTGGACACGATTGTTACCAGCAGTTGCCCGTCCACATAGCGCGCAACCAAGTGGCGCACAACACCCTTGAAAGTTTTTTCGTTGTAGGGTGGGATTTTGTTTTCGTTTAGATACTTGCGGAAAATTGCCGTTAGTTTTTGTGACCACGCGCCACCGAGCAGACAATCGTCCATATCTACGACGTTGTGACTGCCACGTTGGTACATGCCGATTTTGACGTTGCCAACACGACCGGACACAGGCAACGAAAGTTTGTTGCGATAGCCAAAAGTGAGTGTTGAAGGTACACAATTATGCACTTTAACGTCCAGTTTGGCGATTTTTTTGATGTTGGTTGCAACTTTGTTTGTTTTGAACTTTAGTTGTTCGTCGTAGGACATGTGCATCAAACTGCATCCACCGCACGTTCCGTAGTGACGGCATTGGGGCACAACTCTACCAGGCGACGGGGTTAGCACCTGCACCACTTCGCCATAGGCAACGTTGCGTTTGACGTAGGTAATTTTGACGATGGCGCTTTCGCCAACGATAAGCCCGCCAACAAACACGGTATAGTCGTCGTACTGTCCAACCGTTTCCGCGTTGGCATACCCTTGGGCAATGTATGTAATTTTATCGTTTTGTTTTAGCATTGTTTACCTTGGAAAAATGGGATTTT
>CAZDLE010000048.1:0-9127 GCA_964506035.1 uncultured Oscillospiraceae bacterium
ATGGATAACGACGTACATTTGCACCACGCCCATTTTATCACTGCATACTACCACGTATAGTTATACATATATATTTTACTATCTTTTCGCAAAATTTTCAAGAAAAATAAATAGAAAAGTTAAAATAACAAACAATAATATTGTTATGAAGAACAAATTTTGGAAAATCCTGCTTATAATTGTTTGCGCCGTCCTTTTGATGGGCGTACTTGGTAGCGTAATTTTTGTGGAAAGTGTCAAAAATAGCCCCAACTACGCTCAATTTGACAATGAAAAACTCAACAAAGTGTACAGCAATTTGACCGTTTTAGACAACGACGGCAATTTACTCAACGAAGCAACCTACTACAAAAATATAAAACAAGTGCCACTTTCCACACTGCCAAAGTACGTGTATATGTCCTTTGTGGCGGTGGAGGACAAGCGGTTTTTTACCCACGACGGAATTGACGTAAGGCGTGTTGGTGGCGCACTATTGCACAATTTGCAATCACAAAGCTTAAAGGAAGGTGCATCAACTATAACTCAACAGCTAATCAAAAACACTCATTTGGACAACCAAAAGACCGTTGAGCGAAAAGTCAACGAGATGATGCTTGCCATAGAGCTGGAAAAGAACTACTCCAAAATGCAAATCTTGGAAACGTATCTAAACACCATCTACTTTGGACGGAATGCCTACGGTATTGAAAACGCCGCCAACGCCTACTTCAACAAAAGCGCAAAGGACCTTTCCATTAGCGAAAGCGCCGTTTTGGCTGGGATGATAAAGGCTCCAAACCTGTACGCACCGGACAAAAATGCGCAAAAATGCAAAGACCGCCGTGACGTTGTGTTGCAATTGATGCTGGAGCAAAACGTGATTACCGACGCGCAGTACATCGATGCTAAAAATGCCGATGTGTCATACATTCCGCAAAAGAAGATGGCGGAAAAAACTTATATGTACTACGTGCTTAAGGAAGCGTGTAGTTTGCTTAATATGACGGAATGTCAACTACTAAATTCTAACTACGTTATAGAAACATACTGCAACCAGAACGTGCAACAAAGCCTTTGTCAACTTGCGCAAAAGGACGTCACTATGGACAAAAACGGCAATTTGTGCGACTTGGCATGTCTGCTATTAAACAACGACGGCGCCATTGTCGCCTGCTATATGCGTGGCGAAAATGCAGATATAAAAGGTCAGGTTGGATCGACCTTCAAGCCGATTGCCGTCTACACACCCGCACTCAACGAAAAAATCATAACACAGGCGTCGTCAATTTTGGACGAACCGACGGATTTTAACGACTATAGACCACAAAATGCAAGCGGAAAATACTACGGATGGACCACAATTAAACAATCAGTAACAAAAAGTTTGAATATTCCCGCTGTAAAAACGTTAAATGCACTAACCTTGCCAACTGCGGAAAAATATTTGCAAAAAATGGGTATCAGCGGCAAGCAAAACCTATCTTTGGCGCTGGGCAACGTGGCGGAAGGACTAACACCATTGGAGCTTGCCAAGTGCTACACGGCGCTTTCCAACAACGGAGCGGTATGCCAACCACATTTTGTAAAGGCAATAAAGTCCTCTAAGGGCACAATCTACACGGCAAAAAACAAGCCTATGCAGGTTTTTAGCCCAACGTCCACCTTTTTGATGACGGATATGTTACTCGACGTGGTAAACAATGGAACGGCAAAAGGGTTAAAAAAGAGCTACCAAGTGGCAGCTAAAACGGGAACGGTGGGCAGTAAAAAGGGAAACACCGATGCACTTGTTGCAGGTTATACCACTCAAAACACATTTGTCGTGTGGCACAGAGGTTATCTTAATAACGACGTGAACGGCTCTACTGCGCCATGCTCGTTGGCATCGAAAATACTGGACGAAATATACGAAAATACCCAGCCTGCGAACTTTGTTGCACCCAAAGGAGCGATAAAAATCACCATAGATAAACCTTCGTTAGAACAACAACAGCTGAAAATCACAAAAAACGGAGTGGATTTTTGGTTTGACGTGACAAATCGTCCAACGGAAAAACTGCAGGAAATAACCTACGACTATACTATCGACTGCAAACAAACGGAAAATGGCACTTTGCTAACGTTGCCCAACGTTGCAAACGGCAGTTGGCAATTGTTCAAAGTTGTGGAAGGCAAGCAAAACAACCTACCACTGCAAAACAACCGTTATCTGTGTTACGACGACTTTGCAACCATCTTTGTTGCTCAGTTGTACGTCGATGGTCAACTTGTTTACCAAACGCCACAAACGGAAATCTTCCCAACAAAAACCGACGATAAAGAGACCACAAACGACGTTCCACCACAACCCAACCACGGCATTTTGGACTTCTGGTACTGGAAATAACCGCAAATCAACCTGAACAAATACAATTGAAAAACAGATATACTAATTATATACGCGTTGACAGTCTTTATATATCAATTATATTAAAAGGTTTGTAGGCGTGAGTTTGCGACAATGCCAAATTCAACTGAGTGACGCATCGATTATATATAATTCAGGATGGATGCAACCCATATACTTTGGCGTAGATACTGTTTGCAAGTATTGGTAGGTTTCAGATATTAATTATATTATAAAGGATTCTCGCTTTAACAACAAACCGACGAAAAGTGATTTTTCACAGTTCGTCGGTTCTACGTTTTCAGTATGCAATTTTTCAATTAAATCGGACTCTACTATTCTTTTTTTTGATAGCCGTCACTTTAGGCAAACTGATCAATTTTTAACATCAAGTCGCTTTCAAAAGTGTTTCGAGTTGCACTTGAACGATTTGAAAACAAGATATCTATTTTGTGGACAATGCAAGACACAAATCAATTTGGAAGTTAGCTCAAACAAAAAACTAAATTTCCACCACTTCGATACTTTGCATCGCGTTGTTAACAAGTGTTTCCACGTCGAGAGCAGATTCGACCTTTTCAACTGCAGATAAACGCGGTTTTGTGACGGGGCGTTTGGGCAGGAAAATTGTGCAACAATCTTCGTACGGCAAAATGGATGTTTCAAAGGTGCCAATTTTTTGTGCGATTTCGATAATTTCGTCCTTGTCAAAGCCGATAAGCGGACGGAATACCGGCAAGGTTGCAACGGAATTTGTACTTGTGATACTTTCCAACGTTTGGCTTGCCACTTGACCGAGACTTTCACCGGTGATAACGGCTCCTGCACCATATTTGTGCGCAAGACGTTCGGCAATGCGCATCATAAAACGGCGCATGATGGTTATCATGTATTCTTCGGGACACTTTTCGTGGATGGCGGTCTGGATTTCCGTAAAACTTACCACGTCAACAGTCATGTGCAAGGTGTATTTTTTGACTATTTTTGCCAAATCCAGCACTTTTTGCTTTGCTTGCATGCTTGTGTAGGGAAAGCTGTGGAAATGGACACTGCGCAAAGTCATACCGCGTTTTGCCATCATGTACATGGCAACGGGGCTGTCGATTCCGCCGGAAAGCATAATGATACCTTTGCCGGCCGTGCCAACAGGCATACCATTTACACCCTTGATAACTTCGCAATAAACAAACGTTTTGCCGTTTTCGCGAATATCAATATTTACGACGTTATCGGGATGGAACAAGTCTACCTTCAAACTTGGGTTGACGTCCAAAATTTTGCCACCAACGTCGGCGGAAAGCTTCATGGAAGGTATAGGAAACCGCTTGTCAGCACGATTTGTATTGACTTTGAACGTTCCAAAGGATGGCGCAAGGCTAACAGCTGCCTGGCAAATATCTTCGTAGTTGGACGGTACTTCTTCCGCAGGACTTACGGAATACACGCCAAAAACGTTTTTGACGGCATCCAAAATCTGCTCGGTGTAACTCTCGTCAAAATTTCTAATAACATAGCGCGCGTTGCTTCTGCCAAATTGGTAGTCGTAGTCGCTAAGAACGTGTTTGATGTTAGAAATCAGCACACTTTCAAAAAATTCGCGGTTGTTGCCTTTTAGGTGAATCTCGGAGTATCTAATAATTATAACTTTCATGGTGTTCCTTTGATGAGATTTTTATGTTTTAGTTTAAGCGTTGACGTTAAAATGCGGTAAAATGACGTAATGTCAAATGTGATTAACGTGTTCGACTTGGTGTTGCGATTTGAGAAAATCGACTTGAGTGAACGTTTTGTTAGAGGCGCACTATAAAACGCTGCAATTTTTAGTGAATTAGCCAAGCATGGTTTTACGCAAGGATTTTACGCAAAAAGCAAGTTTTTCGGCAAGAAGTTGCACTTCTTCTATCGTGTTATATTTGGAAAAACTAATACGCAACATGCCTTCGCTGTAGTTGGAATCCAATCCAATAGCTTTTGCAATGCGACTTTGCTTGTTTTTGGACGAGCAAGCGGAGCCGGTGCCAACGATGATATCGTATTGTTCCAACATGTGCAGCAGCACCTCCCCTTTGATGTCGGCAAAAGCAAGAGAAAGTATCGCAGGAGAGCAATTTGACGTGCAATTTTCCTTCCAGTTGGGGATGTCAACAAGGGCATCACGAACAATTTGCTTGTAAATTGGAAAATTTTGAGCGTTTTTCGATAGGTTAGACACCGCAAGAGAAAGCGCGGTTGACAGAGCGATTATACCGCCGACGTACTCCGTGCCGGAGCGAACGCCCTTTTCTTGACCGCCACCTTGCACGATTGGTGAAAGTGTGATACCTTTTTTGATGTACAAACCGCCGGTACCTTTGCTTGCGTGGAATTTGTGACCGGAAAAAGTGTACAAATCTACGCCAAGTGCATGCAAATTGACGGGAATTTTGCCCACCGCCTGCACACCGTCGCAAAAGGTGATTGTGCGATTGTTGATTTTTTTGACGGCAATATTAATTTGCTTTACGTCGTTGATTGCACCCGTTTCGTTGTTGACGTGCATAAAACAAGCAAGTTGCGTTTGGCTATCAATTTTGGACAGAAAATCCGCCACGTCGATATGCCCGTCGGGCAAAGTGTTTGCGATGCGCAACTCGTAACCTTGTTCTTTGAGATGAGTTACCGTATTGTACACTGCCGAGTGCTCGCTTGCAGTCACTACGATGTTGCCCTTTTTTGCACGCAAGCAACCGCAAATGGCAAGGTTGTCCGACTCGGTGCCACCGGATGTAAACAAAATTTCGTCGGTATTTGCGCCAAGCAGTTTTGCGATCTTTTCGCGCGACAAAGCAATTTCGTTTGCAATTTGCAAACTGAACGTACTGCGTGCAGACGGGTTGAAATATTGCTCTGTTGCAAAACGTTGCAATTGTGCCATCACTTGATCGTCAACACGAGTTGTTGCGCAGTTATCAAAATAATGAATCATCTTTACTTTCCTTCTTATTATGCCTTTTGTGTGGGTGCTGTCTTTTGAATAATGCAATAACTAACCGTCTAACAACGCTTTCGATGGATTTTCGATCGAGAATATAATCTACAAGTAAACCTCTGCCTAACGGCAAAATCCTTGCAAAACTATCGTTTTGCTACAAAAACCATTGTTTTTGCACTTCGATATTGCAAAACGGCAAAGTTGGTATTTCTTGCAAGCAAAACAGGAATTTTTTGTATTACAGACTTAAATAGTTTGTTAACATTATTGCAATTTTGCTCAAATATCACTGAAAGCTTTCGCTATCGTATGCTATGTTTGTAATAGTATTCTCTATATAGCCATTTTTCGATATAGTTAGGCGCAATAAAGTGCGCAACTTGGAATATCAGCCACGTTTTTATCGCCGTAACTGATGGACAGTTTGTTACTTTAACGTTAGCACCGTAACGCCCGATTCCCCTTCTCCATAGACACCAAGACGAAAATCTTTTACGTTTGGATGGCGTTTGAAATGGGCGTGCAATCCTGCGCGAAGACGACCTGTTCCCATGCCGTGAATCACCCAAAGTTGACTAACGCCCGAAAGCACCGCACTATCAATAAACGCATCAACGTTTGCTATAGCTTCGTCAACAGTTTGACCAATAACGTTGATTTCGTTTTGGAAACTGCGCGTGTTGATTTCCGTTTTTGGTTTGGAAGTTGACGCGTGACGTCTTGGACGTTTTTTGTTGGCTTCAGCAACGCTGTAGAACAAATCGTCCGCTTTAACTTCGGTGGTTATGTTGCCACTACGCACACGGATGCGCGACTTGGAACGAATGTCTACGATTCGCACCTGAACCTGCATTTTTTGCGAAAACACAACGTCGCCGTCTTTTAGCTTATCAAAATCGACTTGCTCTCCGGTAAAAATGATTTCTTCCTGATCGTCCGTTGTGCCAACGTCGATTGTTGACAGTTTTTTAGCTGTAGCGCGCGCTGTGAACAAATCCGCATCGGACAATTCGGCGCTTGAAAGCAGGTTTTTCAATTCGGCAATAATTTCTTGCGACTGCTCCTTTGCCTTTTCGATAATGCGTTTTGCATCTTCTCGCGATCCGCGCAGCAACTTGTCACGCTCGTTTTGCAAGCTATCGTTCAATTTCGTCGCACGATTTTTCTCGTCCAACAACTGCTTTTTGATTTGCTCGATTTCTGCAAGTTTATTTTCGTATTGTTTGCGAATTTCGTCTGCAGATTGCAACGCCTGCTCGAATGACGCCCTTTCGTCGTTGACGTTTTCGTGCGCAAAGTCGATAACGTCCTGTCGAAAACCTAATTTCTGTGCGATAATTAGTGCGTTTGAGCTTCCCGGCATACCCATGATCAGCTTGTAGGTAGGTGCGAGTGATTGTAGGTCGAACTCCATCGACGCATTTTCCACACGATCGGTAGAAAGTGAATACTCCTTCAGCTTTCCATAGTGAGTGGTAATTACGCATTTTGCACCGCTTCGACGCAAAAATTCACAAATAGCAAGCGCCAGCGCTGTGCCTTCGTTGGGTTCGGTACCTGCGCCAACCTCGTCCACAAGCACCAAATTGCCCTTTCCGCAAACGTTTAGGATGTCGCGAAGGTTTGTGATATGGCTGGAAAAGGTAGAAAGGTTTTGCTCGATACTCTGTTCGTCGCCGATATCGCAAAAAATATCGTCAAAAAAGCTAGTTACACTGTCTTCTTGACAAGGAATAAGCATACCTGTCATGGCAAGCGCACACATAAGCCCGATTGTTTTTAGTGTAACCGTTTTACCGCCGGTATTTGGTCCGGTGATGACGATAATATCGTAGTCCTTGCCCAGTTTTACCGAGATTGGCACAACTTTTCGCTTATCAAGTAACGGATGACGTGCTTTTTTAAGATTGACAATACCTTGATTGTTGATAATTGGCAAGGTGCATTTGTTTTCAATGCCATACTTGACTTTGGAAAAAATCACGTCGATATCGGAAATTGTTTGTTCGGCAATGACGATTTGGCTGGAAATCGGAGAAATTCGGTCGGTGAACGCCTGCAAAATTCGTTGAATTTCCGCCTTTTCCTCCAAAACCGCTTCACGCAAAGAATTGTTTAGGTTAACAATTGCCATCGGTTCGATAAACAACGTAGCACCGGTGGACGATTGATCGTGGACGATACCTTGCACAAAGCCTTTGTACTCCGCCTTGACGGGAATTACGTAGCGATCGCCACGCAAAGTAACGATGGAATCTTGCAAATACTTGGAATGTTCGCCACTTTTTGTGTAACTTTGAAGTTTTTGTTTGATATCAGCATTTATCGCCTTGATACGTTTGCGAATTGCGTACAGCTCTGCAGATGCCTTGTCGTTCATTTCTTCTTCCGACAAAATTGCGAAGTCAATATCTTCTTCCAGCTGTTTGTCGTTAAACAAGGCGTATGCGCGTGCTTGCAACAGAGATATATCAATGCCGTAGTCGGCAAACAACGATGCTTGCAGATATCGTGACGTGCGCAAAACACGCATAATTTGCAACAACTGCCCCATCGAAAGACAGGAACCAACACGAGCAAGAGAACAAATTTCCGTTACGTCGTCTACTGACAAATCGAAGGATGTTTCAAACTTGAACAAATTGTATGCTTGCTCAATTTCGTCCAACATCTTTTTGCAGTCGTCAAAATTGTCCGCAGGCAAAAGGGACAAAACCTTGCGTTTCGCCACACTGCTTACGGCAAACTCGGATACTTGCTTGAGAATGTCAAAATATTGAAGTTTGTTTAGGGTTTTTGTGTTAATCATAGTAAATTTTGTGATAGATTGATTTTAGATAGGTGCAAACTTAATTGTGCGATAATTTGAGAAAACGATAAATATCGACAACTAAGCATATCGCGTGACCATCTAACGTTTGGAGAATTAAGTGTATATCGCTATTGTCCCCGTTAAGAACACAACCGGAACGCAAAAAAAATCCATATCAAAACAATGTTATTTGATTGTGTGTACGAAGCGGTTGATTCTTCTTGAAGTATTGATTTTTTCTTTAAGGTAACCGCAACGTCTTTTGCAGTTGAAGATGGATGCGTATCTAAATATTTGCTGACTGTGTTTAGCGGTAAACACATATAGCGCTGCTATTTTAGAAAAATTCGCAGTCATTTTTAATCACATAGCTAAATATTGATAGCGACATTTTGCGAAAGGAAATTGTCAAGCCGATTTTAGTTGATTTTGTTAAACAATCTACCTTTTGTGTATGGCTGAGTTTCGACAAAATCGTCCAAAATGCCATTGTTAAGTTTTGCGTAGTGATCAATCACGCTTTTGTTGTAATCCATCAAAAAGCGCGAGGGTTTAGATATTCTGTTGGCAACGGAAAGTTTTTTGCCATTGACGATTTCAAAGGTACAACGACTATCGCGCCTGCGAACAATTTTGAAGTCGTTGCCAAGTTCGTCGGTATATGTCAGTTTGTTGTCGCACTTGCAATTGGAACAATCACAATTGTACACCGCCTTGTACGGACAATGCACAACCTTCATTAGCGTTACGTCACCATCCACAAAGATAAGTCCGCGTTGATTTTTGAAGGATGCAATTTCCGCAAGAGTGAGTTCCAGCGAGTAGACAAAAGTGTCAGCATCGAAAAATACGCTTGCAATATGGTCGTTAAAGATATTAAGACCGCTTCCGGCAACGTATCGTAAGTTGTTGTCACGAGCAAACTGCACTTGCCCTACGTTGTGGCAAAATAGACCGACGTTGGAGGGCAAAACGG
>CAZDLE010000049.1:0-8825 GCA_964506035.1 uncultured Oscillospiraceae bacterium
TTACAATTGTCTACACAATCACAAAATAGCCTTTTGCAACGCAAATTGACGTTTAACAGCACAAAAGTGGGGTATTAACACTGATTTTTGGCAACAAAGCTAAGCACAAAAACGTGCTTGCGGATGCTCCAACGGACGACCAACAACTAGCACAAAAAGGCAACGTCGTTGATCGCCCGCACCTTCAAACCTACAATCATCAACGACGGCACTTTGGGCATTGGTAATACCTGCGTCGCCACAATCAAAAAAAACATCATTTTTGAGTGGCATTTCTCGAAAAAAATTACAACCGTCACGTTGCGTACAGTTACCTTTTGAGGCGGTTTTTGGTACAATATCTACATAGACGTATCACAAAAGGCAGTTTGTATGAACATCAAACAATCGTTGGCAAAAACTAAACAAAAACTTGTGGGTGAAGAACTCAACCGCACAACGCTGTGGGTGGCTTTTGGGCTGTATCTCGCCCTGCTAATTTGGGTTATCGCGCTAAAATGCAATTTGGAAATAATTCTCCAGTCTGCTCCGGAAATGCGAAGTTTGCCCTTCAAAAGTCGCGCAAGGCTCGTACCGCACGTTTTTTTCTCGTCCAAACCGTCAATGCTAAGTTTAGATTATTTTCTAAACGTTGTGATATACGTGCCGATGGGGCTCTACCTAATGCTAATCAGCAAGGAAAAAATTTCTTTTTGCGTGTTGATTTCCTTCGCGTCGTCGCTTGCGTTCGAAGTGGAACAGTATTTTACCGGCTTTGGCGGATGTGACGTCACAGATATTATTTGCAACGTTTTGGGCGGAGTGATCGGCGTTGTTATCTATAAAATACTGCGCAAACAAACATCCGACAAAACTGTAAACAAAGCAAACCTTTGCGTGATAGCACTGTGCACCCCCGTTGTGATATTTGCAATCGTCAACACGATAGTCAACCGTCGTTTGTACGTGATTGGCTGATTTGTTGCAAAACAGTACTTAACCAACACAAAACACAACGTTAAACAGCCACTTTTTTGCAAATTACTATCTAACAATTCCAAAAATAAAATGCGTTCTGCTTACGTGCAGAGCGCATTTTTGCTAAACGTACGTTTTTAGTTATCTTGTTGTTTGTCTTTAGTGCAACAGTCTCAACTTATTGCAAATCCTCGTGTCCATTTGGCTCCCCAAAGGGATTGCAAAAAAGTAGTAAAACTAAATTGCCGTTATAGCAGTTTTTCCACTTGTCCAGCCAAAGTGGATTGCAAAAACGTCGAGAAACCAAAGGCTACCTAAACACTTTAAGCGTGTTGCTTACCACTTGGGCATTTAATACGGTTGTTGGTGGTGCAATTTCGCCGTCCGCTTCAAATCTGCTGTCGTCCAAAATCTCAATTTGCACCTTTTTGCCTTCAAACACTTCGGTGCAGGCAAGTTTAATGTGCGTGCCCTTCAAAAAGGTGAACACCGCCCACAAGATTTGGTGTTTTGGTATCTCGTTGATGATCACTACGTTCAATTTGCCGTCGTCAATCACCGCTCCGGGGCATACCGGCATACCACCGCCAATGCACCGTCCGTTGCCAATACCAATCATAAAAACACTGCGTTCCATTGGTTCGCCATCGTCGATTGTAACGCGCATGTGGTGAAATTTAACGTGCGTAAGCGTGTGGAAAAGTGCCATGTAGTAGTTTAGTTTGCGTTTGTGCTTCATTGATTCGTACTTCAACAGCACGTCCACGTCCATGCCGGCCCCTAACACGTTCAAACTGCGACCGTTTGTAAGCTGGATGTAGTCGATATAACTTGTTTCACCGCGCAAAATAACGTCCATTGCCTTTTTTAAGTTGGACGGATGTCCGCTTGCACGCACAAAATCGTTGCCCGTGCCACAGGGAATCAGTCCCAAGGTGACGTTTTCAAAGTTTTCAATTCCGCACAAAACCTCGTTGAAAGAGCCGTCTCCGCCCATCACAAGCAACTTGCAGTCCGCCTCGTGGCTAAGTTCCCGCGCAATCTCCGTAGCGTGCCCCTTTCTCTCGGTGCAATGTACGCAAAACTCGGCATTGTGTTGTTCCAAAATCTTGCAAACCTTCGCCAACGCCTTCAAACTGCGCCCTTTTCCGCCCTGCGGATTTACAATAATGTGATACATCTTGCGCCCCCTTTCGTAAACATTTAACAATTGTGTAGTTTTTTACATTTTACACTCAAAAGTTCCAAATGTCAATGCTATTGCATATCATTAATAAGCAAGCCTTCAATTTTTTTGTGACGTTCACAATTTTGCACAGCCGATACCCCAAAAAAATGGAGCTTTCCCCAGTCCGTCCAAATAGTGGATTTTAACACGCCCACGTTGAGATACTAAAGCACAACAAAACAAACTGTAAAAAACGTGCAAAAAATCAAAAACTTACAAATCTGTAAGCAAAAGCGAAAAATATTTCAAAATGTTCAAAAATGTGCCTTTTTTGGCAAAAAAATGGCAAAAAATCGCCCAAAAACACACTTTTTTTGCAAAAACACTTGCAATATATAACAATTGTGGTAAAATATATTGTACCGAACTATGCACTAAAAACGGTGGTGGTGCAAATCCACTCAAACGCCACCCCACCAATCACAAAAACTCTTTGCATCCTTTGCAACGCGAGGCAAACATGAACAACCAAACGTCAATGGCAATCAAACAACTTCTTCAGCGGTTTAAGCGCAGTGCTAACCGCCTTGTTGCCATGTTCAAAATCGTGGTTGTGTCCGCCTTTCTTGCGTTGATGCTGGTTGTGTCCAACTACGTGCAAATCAAGGACGTTGTACTTTCCTTGTTGGACGAAGAAATCATCGTGTCCATCAAAAACGCAGTCAACCTGTTGTATGGTTCCACGTCCGTGCTCTTCGCATTGGAGCAAACCGCGTGCTTTGTTGCGTTGCCTGCAATGGCAATCATCTTCCGCTCCGTTTGCAACTTTGCCTTTGTAAAATACATTTTTTGGCTTATTCATTGCGTAGCATCCAAACGATGCACCCGCGCTAACGTGGCGCACAACCAAGTGCACTCTCAATGTGAGATACTTGCCAACTCTTCCAACAAGTACCTTACGCTGTGCAAATATATTTCATAATTTATTTTTTCAACGGTGGCAAAGGTCACTGCTCTTTTGACGTTTTCCAAAGCACAACAAACGGCAACCATTCACCTGCAACTTGACGCAAAAAAAGTCATTTTAACGGTGATGCCAACGGTTATTGCCTTTTGTTTGCAGTGCTTGGCAAACCCTTTGGGCAGTGCAAGGCGTATGCCGATTCGGTTTAGCCTTGGTATCACCGCTATTTTTATGCCACCACGCATCCCGCCCTGTTTTTTGTTACTTTCTTTCCAATGGGATGCGACCATTTTTCAACTTTTTAACGTATCTTAATATTTTCGACTGTCGTTGCTTGCAAAATAGCAACCCACCTTGCGTACAACGCAAATTTCAACGCATTTTCGACGTTGATTTGCCCGCACAAACCGCCAAACAACAGTTTGATTGTTGCAGTGCGCCAAGATGTTTCGATGCTCGCAAAAATCCTACGCACGCACGCGCGCACGCGCGAAGGCAACCGACAGATAGGGGAAAAACTATGAAAAAATCTTCGATAATCTACATACTTGCGCTGGTGATGATAGTCACCCTTAGCATCGCGCTTATAAATATAGACTCTGCAAATATAGAATCAGCAAAGGCGGCAGATGGTACGGCGGATTTTTCTGTTGACTGTATCACAGATTTTAATAAAAGTGGAGATGCATATATAGGTAAAACCACAGTCACCGATTCGGAGAAGTCGACCTGGTGTCTACTGAGAATCACTCTAACAGGTACTGGTAATTTTTCATACACATCAAATATGACTACTTATGAAAGAAACTGGTTGAGTACGGATGCTTATACTGTAAAGAGTAGCGACACCTACTACTATCTGGTCTCCAACGATAAAATAGAAAATGGTTCGCAGATTCAAGCTAATGGTAATTGTGTGAAGGTTTCTGAAAGCACAGGGGCGCAAACTCATGCAAACGAAGTAAGCGTTGGAAAATCTAGTTTATCGAGCAATGGTAGTACATACCTATACTTTGCATTTGAAAGCAACTATTATATATATGCCCCATTGATCGGTTCTGCAAAGGAATATCGGGAGCAAATTGTCTTTTCCAATATGTCTTTTACATACGTTGACCCTGATTCAACCGTTACCCTATCTGTGGCAACAGGTAATATTGCACAAATTTCTTGCAATGGTTCTGCGGTAGCAAACAATACCATTACTTTAGAAACCGGTTCCACAATTTCCTTAACCGCAAACCCAAGCAGCGGCAACCAATTCTACTTTTGGAAGGTCAACGGCAATTACTATGCAGATACCCAAACCATAACCGTACCTATAACCAACAACACAACAATCGAAGCGGATATTCGTCCTACTGGTTACTACGTAACTCGTAGTGGAAACATTTTCTATCACAAGTTAAGTGAATACTATGCAGCCAATCCAACAGGCACCGCCGTGGTACTAAAAGGTTGTGCCATAATCGACGAAGACGTAACAGTTCCGTCTGGCGCAAAGTTGTTGGTGCCGTATTCTGCTGATGTTAATGCAAGCACAACGAAGTACTATACTATGTCGGGCGCTAATAGTCAACAAAAACCAGCTTGGAAAATTCCAGATACATATAGATATAGTCAACTTGTTATTTCCAATGGCGCGACTTTAACGGTTGATGGAACGTTGGTTGTATTTGGTACTTATGGCTGGGTTGCGTCATCGTCAGGAACGCAAGGTGTTCTCACAGGAAACTATGGTGAAATTGTTAACAATGGTTCTATCATAGTCAACAACTCTGCTTCTACAGAAGTGTATGGTTTGATGACTGGTGATGGCAACTACATAACAAATAATGGTTCAACAACCACTGTTGTGTTTACTATTATTGAC
This sequence comes from uncultured Oscillospiraceae bacterium, assembly GCA_964506035.1. Classification (GTDB taxonomy): domain Bacteria; phylum Bacillota; class Clostridia; order Christensenellales; family CAG-314; genus Fimimonas. The sequence goes on from CAZDLE010000049.1 coordinate 4,963, forward strand.
TTTGAAGGTGGAACAAACACAACTGCTTATCAAGATACAGGCATTTTTCCTTTCTCGCAATATACTTTTCAAAGTATTTGGTGTAAGCAAAGAATTAATTATGGCTCAATTGTTAAATCAAGAGCAGAACTGTATGGCAAAGTATTAGTAGATGCTCAATTTTTTGAATGTGATCCACAAAACGTTATCTCTACTTCTAATGCATTGTTGCTTTGGAATGGTGATGAAAACGCCTATATTGATCTTGATTATGATGAAAGCAAGGTTTTAAATGCTTCAATAGGAAAATATAATATTAGTTACTATGGCACGATGTCGATAGAATTCCATGGTAAAGTTAAGGCCGGAAGTCTTAAAATATCATATAATATGATAGGCTCGTTAGGTGGAATCAATGTTGATTCTGCAAAGTACACCTTTGTCGTTCCATACAATTTTAATATAACTGTTGCTAATGGAGGTACTTTTGCTATTCCAAATGGTCTGAAATTTGCAATGCTACCAGGCTCGGTACTAAACGTGGAAAATGGTGGCACACTTGATATACAAAGTGGTGCAGAGTTATACGTTTTAGATGGCCTTGCCATACAACAAAAAAGTGATGTTCGCTACCCATACGCTACAGAATTACAAGCAAATAATTTTAGTGCAAGTGCTCAACTTTTTGTTGATGGTACAATGACTATTGGCGGAATATTTGCCGGGGTGGTACAATCAACTGGAAATACTGGTAAAATTGTGGTTGATTCAAACGCCACACTTGGTATTGACGACTTTCAGTTGGGTATTGCAAAGACAGGTAGTGGTGTAGAAAATATAACAAAGATGACTATCGCTGCTCGTTTTGGTCGCAATAGCATTGCAACCACCAATGGAGTATCAACTGCTGATAGTTTTGTCACAATGGAAAAGGGCAAAACCTACTACGCATTGACAAACGTCGGCAAAAATACCATCCAAACAAAGCTAACAAAGGCATATCTAAACAGTGCTGCCAACTTTACGGTGGGCAATGGTGGAACGTCTAACGAAACGGTTAATGGTTCTGAAAAAATTGCTATCGCCGTCAACTCCACCGTCACAGGCACCTTCTACGAAAAGGTAGATAACAGTTCTGCCGGTGCATATATCATCCCTGCAAACGTCTGCGTGGGCAAGAGTGACGGTACGGTGTCGACCGATGCCAACGGCTACGTCAAAATTACCAACTCAACGGATGTGGGCAACTTGTCATTTGCCGGTGGCGTAGTTGGCGAAAAAACCCTTCACGTCACGTTGGATGCCAACGGCAACGCCCCGATAAACTACTACACAACCGATTCGTCCGGCAACCAAATGGGTCCCGTGCCCCAAACCGCCTATTTCGACGGCACTGGCACCGTTATGCTCACCCACGTCGTCCAATCGGCAACGCTGGGCACAAACTATACGCTTGGCAATGGTTCAATCACCGTTATTGGCAACTATACCTATAACGGCACAAACTATACCTACGCACAAAACACTTTGCAAGGTATCATAAATTACTATGGCGGAGAAACGTCCACCCACACGCTTGAAAGCGTTAGCAATCCGCTTGGAACAGATGCTGTAAGTGGCGCGTTCACACATACGCTGTACAATATTGGTATATCTGCAACGGTGTACCAAACCAGCCAACCGATGGCTTTGTATAAGTACAACTGCGGTCAACTTGTCAACAAAGGTGCAGGTAACGTTGTTGCAGAAGCCAAAACTTTGCACAACAGTTGGACAAATCTGCTAAGTGGCAAAAACGCCAACGAACAAACTTTTATCCAATTGCAGTTAAACAGTTGCAATACCTACTTTGGAATTTACACAGATCTTGCAATTTCCTCCAATTTGTTGTTCTACGGTGATACGAAAAAAACCGTATCTGCAACGGCAACGAAAATCGACGGAACCACCACAACCGTCAACGTGGAAATTGGTCTTAGCGATTTTACAACTGCCACAATTGGCGGTCAAACACAAATTGTTGCAACGATAACCTACAACGGTGCGTATACCTATAATGGCACGGTTAATTACACTCTCACGCAAAGCGAAGTGGTTGTTAGCCCCAAGTCAATCACCATTGCGGTGGGTGACGTTAGTGGTCACACCTATGGTGATGCAAGCGACAAACCGCTTGTGTACAGTTTGCAAAACGGCAGTAGCCTTGTTGGTAGCGATACACTTGTCCAAGTTGTGTCCGTCAGCCGTGAAGCAGGCAATAGCGCCGGCACGTACAAAATCACTGGTACAAAAACAGGCGATAGGGCTATGTTCTATGCCGTTACGTTTAACTATACAAACGGTAACCACAGTATCTACACAATTGGCAAAAAAGACGTCAATGTTACCATTAAGTATAGTAATAACGCTCCTTTAACAGCCGAATATGGCAACGACATCACGTCAAACTTTGTTGTTGATGGCACGTTTGACGATGCAAACTTCAGCATAACGCTAAATGCATCTAAAACTGGCAACTACTACGCTGTTGGTGAGTATGGCTTTACCATCCAAGACAGCAACGGCAACTACAATGCAACGACAGACACCAAATTTACAGTTACAAAGCGTAGCATAACCGTTGCTATTGCTAACGGTAGTTCGTACTACGGCAACGAAGTAAACTTTACGTCCAGTGTTACTGACGGTAGCATCCTTCCGGGAGACGAAGGCAAAGTCTACACAATAAGTTGTGATGCTTCGTCAACGGCAAGTATCGGCGATTACAACATTACCGGTAAAGCAACAAACAACAACTATAACGTAACGTTTAACTACACTAATGACAATCACTCTGTTTGGACCATTGCAAAACGCCAAATCACCGTTACGATTGATAACAAAACGTCTACTTATGGTGACAATATTGCTACTTTTACAGCAAGAGTAACAAGTGGCACGATTGTAAACGACGACACAGTTTACGCACTTACGACAACTGCAACGTCAACAAGCAACGCTGGCACCTACGGCATCACAGGTAGCGTTAATAACAATAACTACGACGTAACCTTTGTTGACGGCACATATACAATCACCAAACGCAGTATCACTGTAACAATTGGTAATGGCAAAAAAACTTACGACGGCGCAGGTCAAAATTGGACAGGTACCGCTGCAAACGATATCGACGTAACAATTGGTGGTGCTCTCACAAGTGACGTGGAAAATCTCAAATCAGCAATTCGTCGACAGTTTGTGGCAATCACAAGCACGAATGTAGGCATGTACGATATCCAGTCCGCGTTTAACGGCAACACCAACTATAACGCACCTACTTACACAACCGGCACCTACACAATCAACAAACGTGAAATCACTGTAACGATTGAAAACGAAACGTCTACTTATGGTGACGATATTGCTACTTTGACGGCAGACGTAACAAGTGGTTCGATTGTAAACAACGACACAGTTTACACACTTACCACAACTGCAACGTCCACAAGCAAAGTTGGCACCTACAACATCACAGGTAGCGTTAATAACAATAACTACGACGTAACCTTTGTTGGTTCAGCAACCGATGGAAAATCCGGTGTTTACACAATCACCGCACGCCCAATCACCGTACAAATTCACGATAAAAAATCTATTTACGGCGAAAATATGGTTGCTTTGACGGTTGAGTATGCGATAGGCAGTTTGCAAGTTGTTTCAAAGGACGGAAATATCTACAGCGTTATCACTCTCGCAGTGATGGACGGTACAACAGATATCTCCAACAACGTTTCCGCAACCAACGTCGGCACTTACAACATCACAGGTACTTGTGCAAACTCCAACTACGCCGTAACTTTTGTTAGTGCAACGGACAGCTCGAAAAATCACGGCACCTACACAAT
>CAZDLE010000050.1:0-8463 GCA_964506035.1 uncultured Oscillospiraceae bacterium
GGATTGCGTATTCCGTTGCCTTGCCGTTAGCGTCGGTAACGATAACCGACTTTTTGTCGGTGTTGGAAGGAATGGAAACAACGCCGTTAACTTCGGAAATGATTGCACATCCCTTGGGTTTGCGTGCTTCGAACAATTCTTCTACACGTGGCAAACCTTGTGTAATGTCGTCGGCGGTTGCTACACCACCGGTGTGGAATGTACGCATTGTAAGCTGAGTACCGGGTTCACCAATGGATTGAGCAGCGATAACACCAACTGCTTCGCCAAGGTTAACGGGTTTGCCCGTAGCCATGTTAGCACCGTAGCACTTGCAGCATACGCCGTGTTCCGAACGGCACGTCAAAACTGTTCTCATGTACAATTTTGTGATGCCTGCTTTTACGATTTCAGCAGCCAAGTCGTCGTCGATCATGGTATCGCCGGGGCAAATAACTTCGCCTGTGGTTGGATTGACAACGTCGTCGATAACGTATCTACCGATAATACGGTCCTCAAACTTTTCGACGATTTCGTCTTTACCGGAGCCACGGAAAGCTTCAATCCACATACCTTGTGGACGAGAACCTGCCGAGCAGTCTTCTTCGCGAACGATAACGTTTTGAGCAACGTCTACCAAACGACGGGTAAGGTAACCGGAGTCGGCTGTTTTAAGAGCGGTATCGGCAAGACCTTTACGTCCACCGTGTGAAGAAATAAAGTACTCAAGCACCGACAAACCTTCGCGGAAGCAAGCCTTAACGGGCAACTCGATGGTACGACCGGATGGGTCGCTCATCAAACCACGCATACCGCACAATTGACGAATCTGGTTCATGCTACCACGTGCGCCGGAGTCTGCCATCATCCAGATGGGGTTATCTTCTTCCATTACGTTTTTAACGAGAGATTCCACTTGAGAAGCGGCATCCTTCCAAACGTCGATAACGGATTTGTAACGTTCGTTTTCCGTTAGGAAACCTTCGTTGTAGTTGTCTTCGATTTCGATTACTTGATGTTCCGCAGCGGCAAGAATACCCTTCTTTTCTTGAGGGATGTTCATATCGAACACGCTGGTTGTTAGACCGCTGATTGTGGAGTACTTGTAACCAAGCGCTTTTACGTTGTCCAACATGGTTGCAGTTGGAGTTGTGCCACGAAGCTTGAAGCACTTTTCAACAATTTTGGAAAGTTGCTTTTTGCCAACGAGGTGAGCTTTGGGGTTAGCAATCATATCGGCAGTCAAAGCCATGGGGATTCCCAAAGTTTTGCGTTCCAAAGCGTTGCGAGCGATAATTTCCGGATCGGTGATATATGGATTGTCCGGTTCGGCAGATCCGTCTACGTAGTCGTAGTAGATTGCTTGACAGAAAATCATACGGCCAACCGTCGTCCAGATTTTGCTACCGTCTTCAAGAGCGACGTTAACAACGGTGTGCAAAGTGATATCTTTTGCAACGTAAGCTTCGTAAGCTTCGTCAAAGCTGTGATAGTACTTGCCTTGGCGCAAAATTGCCACTTCTTCGTCCGTCAAAGCACGCTCGTGACGTGTTACGTCGTACAGTTCGATAATCTTTTTGGTAAGTTCTACGTCACAACGGATTGTCGTTAGGTAGTAGCATCCCAAAACCATGTCCTGTGTGGGGGAAATAACCGGTTTGCCGTCGGAAAGCTTAAGGATGTTGTTAGCGGCAAGCATCAAATATCTTGCTTCCGTTTGAGCTTCGACGGAAAGTGGTACGTGAACAGCCATTTGGTCGCCGTCGAAGTCGGCGTTGAACGCCGTACAAGCCAACGGGTGAAGTTTGATTGCGCGCCCTTCTACAAGAACGGGTTCAAACGCTTGTATAGAAAGTCTGTGCAACGTAGGAGCACGGTTGAGCATTACTGGGTGATCTTTGATTACGTTTTCCAAGATATCCCAAACTTTTGCATCGGCGTGTTCGATACGTTTCTTTGCAGATTTAACGTTGTGGCATTGACCAACTTCCACAAGTTTTTTCATTACAAACGGTTTGAACAATTCCAAAGCCATTTCCTTGGGGATACCACATTGGTGAAGCTTGAGTTCCGGACCAACTACGATAACGGAACGACCGGAGTAGTCAACACGCTTACCAAGAAGGTTTTGACGGAAACGACCTTGCTTACCACGGAGCAAGCCGGACAAGGATTTAAGTTCGCGGTTGCCTGCGCCCGTTTGAGGACGTTTGGAACGCGAGTTGTCCAAAAGGCTATCAACGGCATCTTGCAACATACGTTTTTCGTTGTTGATGAGGATTTCCGGTGCGTTGATTTCGATAAGTTTTTTCAAACGATTGTTACGGTTGATAACTCTGCGATACAAATCGTTTAGGTCGCTGGTTGCATATCTGCCACCGTCAAGGGGCACCATTGCACGCAATTCGGGTGGAAGTACCGGCAAAACGGTCAAAATCATCCATTCGGGACGGTTACCGCTCTTGCGGAAAGCTTCTACAATGTCCAAACGCTTGATTGCACGAACCTTTTTAGCGCCTGTGTTGGTTTTTGCAAGAATATCGCGCAATTCCTTAGCTTCTGCTTCCAAGTCGATATTTTGCAACAATTCACGAACGGCTTCGGCGCCGGTGCCTGCACGGAAGTTCTTTGTAGCGTCTTCGCGTGCAAGTGCTTGTGCCTCACGATATTCGTTCATCGATAAAATTTGCTTGTATTGCATACCGCTTTGCATTGGATCGATAACTACGTAACTTTGGAAGTTGATTAGTTGTTCCAATACCTTTGGAGACATATCAAGGATAAGTCCCATGCGAGAAGGGGTACCTCTAAAGTACCAAATATGCGATACGGGAGCGGCAAGTTCGATGTGACCCATACGTTCACGACGAACCTTAGATTTTGTTACTTTTACGCCACATTTTTCGCAAACGACACCCTTGTAGCGGATGCGTTTGTATTTACCGCAGTGACATTCCCAGTCTTTGACCGGTCCAAAAATTCTTTCGCAGAACAGACCGTCTTTTTCCGGTTTTTGTGTGCGGTAGTTGATTGTTTCGGACTTTTTAACTTCGCCGTAGGACCATTCGCGGATTTTTTCGGGGGAAGCAATTCCGATTTGAATCATAGCAAAGTCGTTTATGATACCCGAGCGAGCCAAAGAGTTGGAACGCAATGCAGATATGTTTTGTCCTGTTATAACTTCATTACTCATAATTTTCGCTACCTCCCTTTATTATTCGTCGTCTTCGTCGGTATCAGTGTCGTCATCAAACAAATCACCGTCGTCGTCACTATCGTCGTCGCTATCGCCAAACAAGTCGGACAAGTCGTCGTTTTCTTCGTCGTCGATACCATTGTCGTCCTCTTCGCCGTCCGTTTCGTCTGCAAACAGATCGAACAAAGCGTCGTCGCTGTCGGTATCGTCGTCAAACAAACTGTCAAGGCTAAAGTCGTCGTCAATTTCCGTAAAGCTGGTGTCTTCGTCGCCAAGGCTAACTTCGTCATCCGGCGAGAAGGAGGAAATTGCTTGTTTGCGTTGTTCTTGTTCGGCAAGCATAATTTCGTTGTAGTCTGCTTCGTCGTCGGTAGAATCGCGAACGATAATTTCTTCGTGATCGGCAGACAAAACTTTAACGTCCAATGCCAAGGATTGCAATTCCTTGATAAGTACCTTAAAGCTTTCGGGGATGCCCGGATCGGGGATATTTTCGCCCTTGACGATTGCTTCGTAAGTCTTAACACGTCCAACGACGTCGTCGGATTTTACCGTCAAGATTTCTTGCAATACGTTAGCTGCGCCGTAAGCTTCCAAAGCCCAAACTTCCATTTCGCCGAAACGTTGACCACCCATTTGGGCTTTACCGCCCAAAGGTTGTTGCGTAACAAGGCTGTACGGACCCGTGCTACGAGCGTGAATTTTGTCGTCTACCAAGTGGATAAGTTTTAGGTAGTACATGTAACCAACGGTTACGCGGTTTTCAAACGGTTCGCCGGTGCGTCCGTCGTAAAGTTGAACTTTACCGTCAACCTTGCCCGTTTTGGGGTTAACCATACCGTTTTCTTCGAACAATCTGCGAATTTCTTCTTCGCTTGCACCGTCGAATACGGGGGTTGCGATCTTCCAACCGAGCATTTTGGAGATAAGTCCCAAGTGAACTTCCAAAACCTGACCGATATTCATACGGGAAGGAACGCCCAACGGGTTAAGTACGATTTGCAACGGTGTGCCGTCTTCCATAAATGGCATATCTTCTTCGGGAAGTACGCGAGAAACGACACCCTTGTTACCGTGACGACCAGCCATCTTGTCGCCGACGGAAATTTTACGTTTTTGTGCGATATAAACACGAACAAGTTTGCTTACGCCGGGATCGAGTTCGTCCTTGTTTTCGCGAGTGAACACTTTTACGTCTACAACGATACCGCCTTCGCCGTTGGGAACGCGCAAGGAAGTATCTCTAACTTCGCGTGCCTTTTCGGAGAAGATTGCGCGGAGCAAACGTTCTTCCGGAGTGAGATCCGTTTCTCCCTTAGGAGTAACTTTACCAACCAAGATATCGCCGGGGTGAACTTCCGCACCAATACGGATTACGCCGTTTTCGTCAAGGTCTTTCAAAGCGTCGTCGCCAACGTTGGGAATTTCGCGAGTGAACTCTTCCGGTCCCAACTTGGTTTCGCGACATTCGATTTCGTGTTCTTCGATGTGGATGGAAGTAAACGCGTCTTCCTTTACGAGTTTTTCCGAAAGCAAAACAGCGTCTTCGTAGTTGTAGCCTTCCCAAGTCATAAAGCCGATAAGAATGTTACGACCAAGGGCAAGTTCGCCACCGTCGGTGCTGGGGCCGTCTGCAAGTACTTGACCTGCTTCTACGCGGTCGCCCTTTTTGACGATAACCTTTTGGTTGATGCACGTTCCTTGGTTGGAGCGAACAAACTTTTTAAGGCTGTATTCTTGCAAGGTTCCGTTATCTGCTTGAACAACGATTTTGTCGTCGCTTGCTTTCAAAACAACACCACTTTCGCGAGCAATTACCATAACACCGCTGTCGTAAGCAATGCGTGCTTCGATACCGGTTGCAACGATAGGTGCTTCGGGTGAGATAAGGGGTACTGCTTGACGTTGCATGTTAGATCCCATCAACGCACGGTTGGTGTCGTCGTTTTCCAAGAAAGGAATCAAGCTTGTAGCAACGGAAATAAGTTGACGTGGAGATACGTCGATATAGTCTACCTTTTCGCGCGGGAATTCCAAAATTTCTTCACGGCGACGGCAGGTGATACGTTCGTTTGCAAAGTAACCGTTGTCGTCCAAAGGTTCGTTTGCTTGACCGATAATGTACTTATCTTCTTCGTCGGCAGAAAGGTAGTCCACGCTTTCGGTAACGATGTTGTGGATTTTGTCTACTCTGCGGTAAGGTGCTTCGATAAAGCCGTATTCGTTGATACGCGCATAGCCTGCAAGAGAAGTGATAAGACCGATGTTTTGTCCTTCGGGAGTTTCGATGGGGCACATACGTCCGTAGTGGGTTGGAGCGAACAAACTTTTTAAGGCTGTATTCTTGCAAGGTTCCGTTATCTGCTTGAACAACGATTTTGTCGTCGCTTGCTTTCAAAACAACACCACTTTCGCGAGCAATTACCATAACACCGCTGTCGTAAGCAATGCGTGCTTCGATACCGGTTGCAACGATAGGTGCTTCGGGTGAGATAAGGGGTACTGCTTGACGTTGCATGTTAGATCCCATCAACGCACGGTTGGTGTCGTCGTTTTCCAAGAAAGGAATCAAGCTTGTAGCAACGGAAATAAGTTGACGTGGAGATACGTCGATATAGTCTACCTTTTCGCGCGGGAATTCCAAAATTTCTTCACGGCGACGGCAGGTGATACGTTCGTTTGCAAAGTAACCGTTGTCGTCCAAAGGTTCGTTTGCTTGACCGATAATGTACTTATCTTCTTCGTCGGCAGAAAGGTAGTCCACGCTTTCGGTAACGATGTTGTGGATTTTGTCTACTCTGCGGTAAGGTGCTTCGATAAAGCCGTATTCGTTGATACGCGCATAGCCTGCAAGAGAAGTGATAAGACCGATGTTTTGTCCTTCGGGAGTTTCGATGGGGCACATACGTCCGTAGTGGGTGTAGTGAACGTCACGAACTTCGAACGTTGCACGGTCACGGTTGATACCGCCGGGGCCCAGTGCAGAAAGCTTACGTTTGTGGGTAAGTTCCGCAATTGGGTTGGATTGATCCATAAATTGAGAAAGTTGGCTGGAACCAAAGAACTCTTTGATAGCGGAAGAAACGGGGCGAACGTTGATTAGCGTTTGAGGTGTAGCCTTGCCCGGTTCTTGAATAGCCATACGTTCGCGAATAACTCTTTCCAAACGGGAAATGCCAATGCGGAATTGGTTTTGCAACAATTCGCCAACGGAACGGATACGACGGTTTGCCAAGTGGTCGATATCGTCGTCGTGACCGATACCGTACTTCATATCCAAGTTGTAGTTTACCGTGGAAATGATGTCGGCGCGAGTGATATGTTTGGAGATAAGTTCGTCCTTATTTTCCTTGAGAAGAGCAAGTGTATCTTCAACGGAAAGACCTTGAGACAAAATCTCGCTAAACAAAGCAACGTCAACAGCTTCGTAAAGACCGATTGCTTGGAAATCTACCGCGGCATATTGCTTGTCCACCGTGGTTGCGTAAACCTTTGCATCCACCGTGTTGTTACCGATAACTTTAACTCTGGGGCATTGTTTTGCCAAAACGATAACGGGACTTGTGTTGGATTTGTAAAGGTTGTAGCCGTTTTCGTATGCAATTTGAGCTGCTTCGGCAACGGTAATTTCCCCTTTGCGTTCGGCATAGCTTGTTTTTGCCGTGTCAACAAGATAACGACCCGTTGCATCGATTTGTTCGCCGTAAACATCCAAAACGCCGTTTTCCGTCATGATAACGCAACCAAGGTGGTTACCAAGAACGGTAGCAAAGTCGATTTCGCTTTGAGCGGTTGTGCCGTCGAACAACAAACTTGCAATTTCCGTTGCGGTGTAAATTTCGTTTACACCACTGTGTTGAATATCGTATGCGTCGCCTTCGGTCAAAACTGTGCCTGCAGCAATAACGCGTTCGCAAGGAATGGTGATTTGTTGGTCGATATATTGACCGGTAACGTTTGTAACAAAGTTAGCATCCACCTTTACGCTAACAACTGCGCCCTTGTCGTTGAGAAGGTCTACGCTTTCCACAACGCCACTATCGGCAATTTGTTTTGCTTGTTCAGCCGTTAGGCAGGTGTACTTTTCGAAGGTGAGAAGTTTTACTGCAACGTCTTGACCAAGAGTGAGCCCTTTGATACGTGTTGCAAGAGCCAACTTTTTGTTGAACTTGTAACGACCAACGCGAGCAAGGTCGTAGCGCTTTGCATCAAACAAAAGGTCGTTTAACGTTTTTTGTACCGATTCGTCGGTGGGGATTTCGCCCGGACGCAAACGTTTGTAGATTTCTACCAACGATTCTTGATCGGTTGCGGTGTCGTCCTTTGCAAAGGTAAGGCCGATAACGGGATCGTACTCAAACAACTTTGCAATGGTGTTTGCACTGCGACTTGTGATACCGTCGTGCAAAATACCGCGCAACAAAACCGTCAAAGGCAATTTGCGGTTACGGTCGATGTGAACGTTAAGAATGTTGTTGTTGGTGTCGTGTTCGATTTCCAACCAAGCACCACGCGTAGGCATTGCCGTTGTGTTGTACACCGGTTTGCCGTTTTTGTCTTGCAAAATATCGCAGTACACGCCGGGAGAACGAACAAGTTGCGAAACGATAACGCGTTCGGCACCGTTGATGATAAAACTGCCCGTTTCCGTCATCAAGGGGAAGTCGCCCATAAACACTTCTTGATCGACAAATTCGCCCGTGCCTTTGTTGGTTAGGCGGACTGTGATACGAAGTGGGCTTGCGTAGGTTGCGTCACGCAAAATGCACTCCGCTTCGGAATACTTTTGCGATGCGTCGATGCGATGATCCAAAAACTCCAAACGGAAGTGACCTGCAAAGTCCTCGATGGGCGAAAAGTCTTCAAAAACTTCGCGGATGCCGTGATCCAAAAAGTTTTGGTAACTAGACTTTTGCACCTCGATCAGGTTGGGCAAAGGCAAAATTTCCTTTGTCTTGGAAAAAGATTTTCTGTCGTGATTACCGTATCTTACGGTTTTGATGTCTTGTGGCATTGACAAAACTCCTCAAAAAAATTTTTTACAAATTGGTTAAAATGGTTACAATTTTGTTTTCGACGCGGAACTTTGCCCTACTTACGTCGAAAACTGCCCTACAAAGGAAAAGTTTTGCTTTTTACGTAGTAAAAGGTGACTTTTTACCACCAAAAAACCGCAAATTTTGTGGATTTTTGACGGATTTTTGATAACCCTTTACCAAAAAAAGCGTAAAATCCCCCCTAAGGCCGAAATATGGACTAATACATATTACCACGACGTTGCGCAATAG
>CAZDLE010000051.1:0-7943 GCA_964506035.1 uncultured Oscillospiraceae bacterium
GACAACAGGATTTGTCCCAAAGCGTAGCGCAGGGTAAGCGGAGCAAAATTGCTACGCGCTACGTTATTTCAAACTGTCCTGATTGTGCCCGCTCAAGGTGGCGAAGCGATATGGAGAAAACAAAAAGACGGATGCCGTTTTTGCATCCATCTTTTGTTTGCGACTAAAACGCTAGCCACCGCTTGGTGGAGACAACAGGATTTGAACCTGTGACCTCTCGCATGTGAAGCGAGCGCTCTGACCAACTGAGACTATGCCTCCAAGTACCTACAATTATAATACAACAAGTTGCCGCTTTGTTTGCAAGGAGCAGAAACTTCGTCGTTTTTCGTATAAATTATACTCCTCTCGCCAAAATTGTCAATACTTTTTGCGCAATCTAACAACAAAAATTGTGACGCGCGCTTTTCTAAACGTTGTCAACCGCCCGCAAAAAAATCAACGTGTAAAATAATGTCAAAAACGTGCTATCATATTGACAAAACGCCACCAATTTGATATCATTTTTGATTGATGGACTGTTGCAATTATTCAGCCGAATTTACCTTGCAAGGCGACCTTCGTCACAGTGGAATTTTGACGAAATTTTGCAAATTTTTTACTTAAATTTTTCCCACCAACTGTGTGAATTTCCAGCTAACAACAACTTGCGTTTGTACTGTTTTTCACCAACGGTGTGAATTTTTAAGTTGCCAACAACCAATTTTTGCAATGATTTTCAAGTCGTATTTTTCCCCGGTTGAGAACAATTTGATAATTGATTTATCATCCCAAAAACGCGATTTTTGTGTTGCTAACGGCTTGATTTGTTGCAAAAAATTTTCCCAACGGCGATTGCCCAAGTTACAAGTAACAGTTGTTCTCAAAAGAATTTTTCGGTAGTGCAACTTTGGGAAGGCAATCCATCTTTTCAACAATTTCCCCCAAAGGAGATTTCCATGTTAGATTGGCTCAAATATTTTTCCCTAAACTTTTTCAACAAAAACTATGCTTCTCAAAGCAAAAACCGCTCCCTTTGGAACGGCGTTTTGGCATTTTTGATTGCCGTCGCATTGCTCTACCTAACACTTTGTGGCATGGCAACGGCGTCATTTTCCACCCACTACAACAAATCCACGCAATTTCAAACTTATTTGCACGGGCTCTTTAGTGGTGACAACGCAATTTCGCTAACCATCAACAACGGTATTGCAAGTTACACCGATTCCACCAACACCCGCGTGATAAATTCCTTTGCAAACGATGCCGATCACGTCTACGCCAACGATACCTACAACGTGATAGTCGACCTGCGTGATAACCGCGCGTTGTACAACGATTGCAACGTAACTTTTATCAACAAAAGTGATAGTGCCGACGTTATAACGTACGAAACCTATCAAGAGTTGTCACAGGAAAATCGAGACAAATATACACCAAAACTCAATTTAACCCCCGGTTGTGTTACACTTAACGCCGAGTTTGTTGCAAGTTGCGCCGAAGATATCTCCAGCAGTGATAACGAAGAAGCAAAGCAATCCTTGCAAGAATTAACGCTCAACAACACAATTCCCCAAGAAAACTACGGCAAGGTTTACGAGTTGTATTATCAAACAAAATACGGTGCATTAGGCAACGGATTTGCTACGGTGCCCACCATGCGCGACTACTACCTAACCACCTATCTTGCCGCCGACGTTAACGGCAACGGCATCTACCAAAACTATGTAATTTTGTTGCAAGACGTTGCCTTTTCCGTTTGGTACACCGACAACGGACAACTCACGTCCATTTCCGGTTTCTACGCAAAGGACAATTTGGTTGTCAACTCTGCACAAACCGCCGATCAACTTTTCAATGGCGTTAATAGTGCCAACGCCGAAGCGTTACGCATCAACTACTTTTTGTATATGGTTCGCACGGCGCTAACTTTGTGCTTTGCGTGGTTGCTCTTGCCCATGTTGGTATCGGTGATAGGCTTATTACTTAAAAATAATCTTCTTGCCAACTATTCCGCAATGGCAAAAACTATGGGAGGTTTTTGGTTAGGTAGCGTTATTTCGGCGATTTTGTTTGTGATAATTGCATCTTTCTACCTATCGCAAACCTACGTGTTCTACCTTAGCATTGCAATACTGTTCGCAACAAACGGTATTCGCACAACAATCCACTACGTGCAAATACTTGCCGATCAAAAGGCAAAACAAGCGCAAGCGCAGGCGGAATCCCCCACGCAGGAGTGATTTGCAACTTGATTACTCACAAATTTTCACTTGATAAATTTATCCATCAAACACGTCAACACTAAACCGTACTTCAAAATAGTACAAAACTAAATTATAATCAAAAATTGGAGGGTGCTTTATGATAACAGAAACAATTGATCTTTACAACTACAACGGATTGTCAAACAATCAACCCAACGCCGGCAAACTGCACGTGTATTGTCGCAGCGTTTTCCCCGAAATGGCAAACAAACTGCGCCCGGCAGTGCTTATTTGCCCCGGTGGTGGCTATCAGTACACTTCCGCACGGGAAGGCGAACCAATCGCACTGGAATTTGTACGCGCAGGCTACTGTGCCTTCGTGTTGGACTACACCGTTCAGGTGCCTTACCCGGCTCCGCTAAACCAAGCGTTGATGGCAGTGGGCTACGTCAAACAAAACGCTCAAAAGTACGGTATCGATGCCACCAAAATTGTTGCCATCGGCTTTTCCGCCGGCGGACATCTTGCAGCATTGTTGGCAACGGCAACCAAGCAGGAGGTAGATTCCGTTCCAAACGGCGCAAAACCAAATGCGGTAGTGCTTTCCTACCCGGTTATTACCATGGGCGAATTTACCAACGAAGTAACTAAAAACGTTATCACCGACAACGGCAAAATAAATCCCGATTACCTTTCCGTCGAAAACAGAGTGGATTGCAACTCTGCACCGGCATTTATTTGGCACACCTTCGAGGACGACTGCGTTCCCATCGAAAACTCTCTTTTGCTGGCATCGGCATACCGTAAGGCAAACGTACCCTTTGCTTTGCACATATTTGAAAAAGGCTGTCACGGCTTGAGTATCTGCAATGGCGAAGTCAACGCACAACTTCCCATCGACCTACAATACAACCACGTTGGCAAGTGGTTCGACCTTGCATTGGATTGGCTAAATGCACGTGGTTTCGCTCTAAAAACAATAATCTAAGTTAAAAACGATGGGCAAAATCTTTGAGGAACTATTGTTATAAATTAGCTGTAAACAACCCCCAAAATTAGTGTTTTTTGCAAAAGGTCAAGTTGATTTTATCAAAAATCAGCACTAAAGTGCCTAAAACTGCAATTTTTCCAGCGGCGCGACCACAAAAACTTGTTATATCGTAAACTCACAACGGAGATTACCACCATGATTCAATTTATCAAACAACACAACGCATTTTTGATAAACGGCAAAGGCTACAGCTACGCCACGTTCGTCAATAACAAGGGAATGTTGCAACAACTGTACTACGGCGCGCCTATTGGCAAAGGTGATTTGGCAGGGCTAATTGCAACACACGGCGTTGCAGCCCAGCCACGCGACGATATCAATTTTGATATGCACACCGACTACATGCCCAGCGAATGCGCATCTTTCGGTCGTGGCGATTTCCGCCCGTCAACAGTTATAACCCAACGTCCCGACGGTGCATGTATGAGCCGTTTCAAGTACGTTTGCCACGCTATAACCAACGGTGCAAAGCCCATCTGCGGTATGCCACACTCACGCAAGGCAGACCAAGTGTTGTCGATAGTGCTAAAGGACGATTTTTCCGCCACTCAAGTAACGCTCAACTATTCCGTCAACGACGATTCTTCCGTTTTGGTGCGCAACTTAGAAATCCACAACGCAGGCGAACTGCCAATGGACGTAAAACGCGCCTATTCTTTCTGCGTAGATTTGCCCGACGTCGGCACGTACTCTGCAATGCGCCTTTCCGGATCTTGGGCAAGGGAACGTCAACCGGACGTAACCAAACTTTTGGACGGCACTTTGCGAATTGAGTCGTCCGTTGGCTATTCCTCCCACAAAATGAATCCGTTTTTGGCAATTTTGGTGGACGATTGCACGGAAACTTACGGCGAGTGCTACGGTTTTAACCTGCTTTACAGCGGAAATTTTGCACTCAACGCCGAAATTAACAGCTGGAAACGTCTTCGCGTAACGGGCGGTATCAACGAAAATTTGTTTTCGTGGCATCTCGACGGTGGCAAAACTTTCGTAACTCCGCAGGTTGCAATGTGCTACTCCGCCCAAGGCATTGGCGAAATGTCGCGCGAGTACCACAACTTTTTCCGCGATTGTATCATCAATCCCAACTACGTCAACAAACGCCGTCCCATCGTTGTAAACAACTGGGAAGCAACCTACTTCGATTTTAACAATCAAAAGTTGTTTGATATTATCGACGCCGCCAAGGACACAGGTATCGACACCTTCGTTCTGGACGACGGCTGGTTTGGCAAACGCGATAGCGACACCAGCGGTCTGGGCGACTGGTTTGTAAACGAAACCAAACTAAACGGCGGACTTAAAGCAGTAATTGACCGTTGCAAGCAAAACGGACTTAAATTTGGTTTGTGGTTCGAGCCGGAAATGGTTTCGGAAGATAGCGACCTTTTCCGCGCGCATCCCGATTGGGCGCTCACCAAGTCGGATGTTGAACCTTGCCGTTGCCGTAACCAACTTATTTTGGATTTTTCCAAACCGCAAGTGGTAGACTACGTTTTCAACGTAATCGCAAAAATTCTTACCGAAAACGATATTTCCTACGTCAAGTGGGACAAAAACCGCGAAATGACGGAGTACTATTCCAACGGTTTGCCCGCAGATAGACAAGGCGAACTCAATCACCGCTATATACTTGGTTTCTACAATCTTGCCGAACGTCTAACAACGGCATTTCCCAACGTCTTTTTCGAAGGTTGTGCAGGCGGAGGCGGACGTTTCGACGGTGGAGCATTGTTCTACTTCCCCCAAATTTGGACAAGCGACGACACCGACGGGCTGGAACGTACCAAAATTCAATGGGGAACATCCATTTGCTACCCATTGTCGGCAATGAGTTGCCACGTTTCCGCATGCCCCAACCACCAAACGTTGCGTATCACCCCATTTGCAACACGTGGTGCAATTGCATCCCTTGGTGCTACCGGCTACGAACTGGATTTAACAAAACTCACCCTTGACGAACTGCACCAAGTAACGGAGCAGGTGCAAAACTACAAACAAATCGACCAACTTGTTTTGACGGGCGATTTGTACCGCATCTCCAACCCATTTACAACCAACTATTTTTGCGAAATGGTAGTTTCCAAAGATAAAACGCAATGCTACGTCGTTGGTGAACGTTTCCGTGGCAATCCTTGCGACCACGACCGAGTTGTAAAATTGCAAGGTTTGGACAAAAACAAAACGTATTTTATCAAGGAACTTAACGTAACGTTAACAGGCAAAGCTCTAATGAGCGTCGGCTTGCTTTTTCCACGCTTGGCAGATTGCGAAAGCTGGATTTGGCACGTATACGAAACTAAAAATAAATAATGGAGATTTTTATGAAACAAAACACCAACACACAACGTAAATTACCTGCATATCCCCTTTGGATAATAGATCCAATGTTTTCCTTGTGGGCAAAAAACGACGTGCTAAATCAGGACGATACGGTTTTTTGGACGGGACTAAATCATCGCGCATACGGTTTTGTGCGCTACAACGGCACAACGTATTGCTTTATGGGCAAATGTCCCAACGCAACAAATCTAACGCAAACGGACGTTAGCGTTACTGCTTTTAGTACCACGTACACCTTTGTTTGCGATCAATTTACGCTAAAGGTTGCATTTGTATCACCCCTAACTCCACACGATTTGCAACTAATGTCCTGTCCTGTTTGCTACACCGAGTATCAACTTGTTCCAAACGGCAACTTGGCGGATGATTTTTCCATAACTCTTGCCTTAGGCGAAGATTTTTGCTACAACCAAAAAGCACCCGTCATTGGCGGAGTACTGCCTTGCAACGGCTACGAAGCGGCATATTTCACGCGAAGACGTAACCTTGTTCTTTCGGAAACGGGCGATTGCGTTGCTCCCGATTGGGGTTGCGTGTACTTGACTGGTGACGAAGGCTTTTTCCTTACGGAAAGCGCACTAAACAAGTATCTAAATCAAGGCGTTTTAGAGTATTCCCGCAAGGAAGGGGAAAGATGTTATATTTTGGCATCTAACAAAAGCGAAAAAGGCTACTTTATCACCGCTTTCGACGACTACCTATCCATTTTCTACTTTGGCGAATGGCTAAAAGGCTATTTCTTCAAAGACGGTGGTACCATTGTGGATGCCATCGACTGGTCACGCACCAACCACGACAAAATAATCCAGCAGTGCAGTGCTTTCGACAAACAACTTAGCGACGATTGTCAAAAGGTTGGCGAAGGTTTCTATCACATTGCCTGTGCAGCGCTTCGCCAAAGCGTAGGTGCACACAAACTTGTGCAAAACAAAGCGGGAGAGTTGTTGTTCCTGTCCAAGGAGTGTAATTCCAACGGTTGCATAGGCACCGTAGATATAAGTTATCCATCCATGCCTTTGTACCTTATCTACAACCCCCAACTTGTAAACGCCATGATGCGAGGTGTTTACCATTTTGCCCATTTGCCTGTATGGAATTTTGATTTTGCACCCCACGATATAGGTACTTATCCGTGGTGTTCGGGACAGGTTTACGGTGCAAACAACAAAGATAACAAGTACGGTTGCGGAATGAACGAACTTGGTGGCGACGCACGCACGCAACCCATGCTTTGGATTCGTCCCCAAAACGACTACACCTACGCGTTGGAAAACCAAATGCCCGTGGAAGAATCGGGTAACATGCTCATCATGACGGCGGCAGCCATTTTGGCAGGCGGCGAACTTCAACTTGCTCAAGACAACTTCGACCTTTTGAGCAAATGGGTTGTCTATTTGGAAAAATTCGGTTTGCAACCGGAAAATCAGCTTTGCACCGACGACTTTGCCGGACACCTTGCCAACAACATCAACCTTGCAATCAAGGCACTTGTGGGCATCGAAAGTTACTCCATTATCGCACAAAAACTTGGCAAAACGCAAATTGCCGACCAATACTTGCAAAAAGCCAAGGATTTTGCAACAAGTCTTAAGCAACTTGCAGGCGACGGCGTTTGGCAGTTGGCGTATGGTAGCGAAGATACCTATTCGCTAAAGTACAACGTCCTTTTCGACAAACTGTTCGGCTTCAATCTTATAGGTCAAGATATTTGCGAAAGGGAAGTGGACTACTACCTAACCAAAATCAACGAGTACGGCGTGCCGTTGGACACACGCAAAGCCTACACCAAATCCGACTGGATAATGTGGACGGCAACGCTAACGGACGACAAGCAAAAGGCTCAAGCACTGTATGCGCCCATTGTAAATTTCTTGAAAAAATCTCCGCAAAGAGTACCTTTTAGCGATTGGTACTACACCGATAGTGGCGAGTATTGTCACTTTAGAAACCGCAGCGTTCAAGGCGGAGTATTTGCACCGTTGCTAAAGTACAAAAACGTCCTAAAAAGATAACCACACAATAATTGTTTATCAAAACAAAACGATAAAACATTTTTGGCAAAATGTCTCATTTTTAGCAAACCGTATGCAAAATTTTGTGACAATACAGTATTTTTTTGCAAATCGAACCACGCAAACAAGGAGTTTCCATGCACAACCCAAGTCCGTCACAAGCAGACGTTTCTCGACTTCCGCACAATCGTTGGCAGGTGTTTACCGACCGCCTTCAAACCCACTTTGGCAAGTTTATTTTGCTGGGTTTGTTGCTGTTGTTGTTTGCTTTGCCACTTTTTGCCGTGAGATTTTTTACCGATTTGATGATATCGTCCCTGCAAGAAAGTTTCAACTCGGCGCAGATAACGG
>CAZDLE010000052.1:0-7819 GCA_964506035.1 uncultured Oscillospiraceae bacterium
GGATGAACGACACCCTTTCCTACATGCAATGCGACACTTTGTGGCGTGGCGATAACCACGGCAAAATGACCTTTTCCATGTGCTATGCCTATTCGGAAAACTACATTTTGCCCCTTTCTCACGACGAAGTAGTACATCTAAAAAAGAGCCTTATAAACAAAATGTTTGGCGACTACGAAACCAAATTTAGGCAACTTAAGGCGTATATGGGCTTCCAATATGCACATCCCGGCAAAAAACTCAACTTTATGGGCAACGAATTTGCTCAATGGAACGAGTGGAGCGAAGACAGAGAATTAGATTGGATGTTACTAACTCTGCCCAAACACGATAGTCACCGTCAATTTATCATGGATTTGAACAAAACCTACAAAAAGTACAAGGCGTTTTACCAAAACGAAGTGGACTGGGACGGTTTCAAATGGCTAATTGCTGACGATACTAAAAATAGCGTTTTTGCCTTTGAACGTATCGCTAAAAATGGTAGCAAAATACTTGCAGTCTTCAACTTTAGCCTGTACGACTACCACAAATACGGCTTCTTTATGGATCCGGGCAGTTATCAACTGATACTTAACAGCGACGAATTTAAGTACAGCGGCCGAGGTATCGAAGTGGCAAACGAAGTTATCACAACAGCCGATGGATATGCCGAGTTTACAATGCCGGCATCAAGTGTACAATACTACTATATGCCTGCAAAAAAATAATGCTTTGGGAGACTTATTACAATGCATAAAAACATCACAAAAACACAACTTAAACAACTGATTGAACAATCCGCTGAAAAGCAATTTGGCGTTAGTGCAAAGGAGCTTACCGGTGCACAACTCTACAAGTGCGTTGCAACGGTAGTGCGCGACATGTTGTTGCAAAAACGTGCGGAATTCAACCACGAACACAAGGCGCGTACACGCAAACGTATCCATTACCTTTCTATGGAATTTTTGATGGGACGTTCGCTAAAAAATAACCTTTTTAACATGGAAATGGAAGAACTTTTCGCTTCCGTTTTGCAAAAGAACTACAAAGTAGATTTGAACGACCTCTACGAATTCGAACCGGATGCCGGTCTTGGTAACGGCGGTTTAGGACGTCTCGCTGCATGCTATCTTGATTGCCTTGCTAAGGAAGATTTTCCCGTTATGGGACACTCTTTGCGTTTTGAATATGGTTTCTTCCAACAAAAAATCGTAGACGGTTGGCAAACGGAGCTTCCCGATAACTGGTTGCCCGGTGGCGAAGTTTGGCTAAAGGAACGCCCCGACAAAGCCCAAGTGGTGCGTTTTGGCGGTATGGTAAAGGAAATTTGGACGGACAAAGGACCTATCTACCAACAAATCAACTGTGACGAAGTGGAAGCATTCCCCTACGATATGTTGGTGGATGGTTACCGCGCGAATGCCGTTGGCGTTTTGCGTTTGTGGTCTGCTCGTTCCAAAAAGCCTTTCGACTTTGCAGCATTTGGTCAAGGCGAATATATGCGTGCTTTGGAGCAACAATCTCAAGCGGAAATGATTACAAAGGTTTTGTACCCCAGCGATAACCACGAAGAAGGCAAAATCCTACGTCTAAAGCAGGAATACTTCCTTGTTTCCGCAGCAATGCAAAACATCACAACCGATCACTACAAGCGTTACGGCAACTTTGATAACTTTACCGATTTGGTTGCAGTACACATCAACGATACCCATCCTGCACTTTGCGGACCGGAACTTATGCGTATCTTTATCGACGACTATGGTTTTTCGTGGGAACACGCTTGGAGCATTGTAAAATCGGTATGCGCCTATACCAACCACACCGTTTTGGCGGAAGCGTTGGAAAGCTGGCCGCAATATATTTTCCAAAAATTGTTGCCACGTATCTATCAAATAATTGTAGAAATAAACGAACGTGCGTGCAAGGAATTTTTCCAACAAACAGGTGGCGACTTCAAAAAGGTTAGCGATTTGGCAATTATAGCCTACGACCAAGTGCGCATGGCAAATTTGTCCATCATCACCTCTCACTACGTCAACGGCGTTTCCGCATTGCACAGTGACATTTTGAAGAAATCGTTGTTCAAAGATTTCTGTCAAATCGAACCGGAAAAATTTGGCAACGTTACCAACGGTATTGCCCACCGTAGATGGCTTTGCCAAGCCAACCCCAAGCTTAGCGGACTTATCACCGAGCTTATTGGTGACGGTTTTGTTAGTGATGCAAGCGAGTTGACCAAACTTAACGACTTTTTGGACGACAAACAAGTGCACGAACGTATGGCACAAATCAAACTTGCCAACAAACAACGTTTTGCCGATATTGCCAAAGCAAAACACGGCATTATTATCGATCCTAACACCCGCTTCGACGTGCAAGTAAAACGTCTCCACGAGTACAAACGTCAATTGCTCAACGTGCTAAAGATCATTTCTTTGTATCACGACCTAAAGGAAAATCCCGATTTGGACGTAACTCCTCAAACTTTTATTTTCGGTGCAAAGGCTGCTCCAAGCTATTATGCCGCAAAGGAAGTTATCAAACTGATTTGTTGCATCCAAAAGGAGTTGGAAAAACATCCCAAAATCCGCGAAAAACTAAACGTTGTGTTTATGGAAAACTACTGCGTAACCATGGCGGAATCGCTCATCCCCGCTGCGGAAGTTAGCGAACAAATTTCGTTGGCAGGCAAGGAAGCAAGCGGCACCGGCAACATGAAGTTTATGATTAATGGTGCGCTTACTTTGGGTACTTTGGATGGTGCCAACGTAGAAATGCACGAAGTTGTTGGCGACGATAATATCTTTATCTTCGGTATGACAGCAAAAGAAGTGGAAGGTACTTGGGCGAAGGGCTACAATTCCATGGAATACTATTTCAAACAACCCAAATTGCGTGCAATTATCGAAGAACTCAACAACGGTTTCGCAGGCGAAACGTTCGAAAGTATTTCCAACTATTTGCTTCGTTCTGCTCAAGTTGCCGATCCATATATGTGCTTTGCAGATTTTGCAAGCTATATGGCAACTCACGAAAAGATGGACAAAGTTTATCTTGACGTTGACGAATGGAACAAAAAATCTCTCAAAAACATTGCCGAAGCAGGCAGATTTTCCGCTGATCGCGCTGTTCGCGAATACGCTCAAAAGATTTGGAGAATGTAATGCAATATATTCAATACGATCCGACAAACACCTTCTACAAAAGCATTGTCGGCGCTGTGGAAGAGAACCAAAAGTTCGGCATCCGTTTGCAACTAAATCAATGTGTTGCGCCAACAAACGTCTATATCGTAGTGTATGGCGACGACGGTGTATTCAACCAAGAGTACGCCATGTATCGCGAAGTTGGCAGTGGCGGATGGGACAGTTATCTGTGTGATATTTCCCTAACAAAAGGGCTTTACTGGTACTATTTCCGCATGGAAGGTGTAAAATACGAACATTTTATCGGCATAGATTCTAACAATAAACCCAGTTTGTACTACGACAACGTAAACCCTTGGCAACTTTCAGTGTACAAAAAATTGTACAACGTACCCGACTGGCTAAACAAGGGCGTAATGTATCAAATTATGCCCGACCGTTTTTACGGTGATGGTACAACTGTTGCCTCGGAAGACAAAATTTTGCGTCCATGGGGAGAGCAACCATTTTTTGCCGACGAAAACGGCGTTGTGCGTAACCACGATTTCTTTGGAGGTAATCTAAACGGTATTCGCCAAAAGTTACCGTACCTTGCAAGTCTCAACGTAAAAACAATCTACCTAAACCCCATTTTTAAGGCGTATTCCAACCATAAGTACGACACCGAAGACTACGAAGTTATCGATCCAATGTTCGGTACTTACGAAGATTTTGTTGCACTCTGCAAAGAAGCAAAAAAACTTGGTATTCGCATCATTTTGGACGGCGTTTTCAATCACGTAGGCAGTTCGTCCAAGTATTTTAATCGTGATAAAAAGTATGGTGACGGTGGCGCGTATAACGATAAAAATTCTCCCTATCGCGAGTGGTTCAACTTTGACCAAAACAACAACTACGAGTGCTGGTGGAATTTTCAAACATTGCCACGCATCAATGCAAACAGCAAATCAGCCCAGGACTATTTTTGCGGTAAAGGTGGAATAGTGGAAAAATGGCTAAAAGCCGGTGCGTCTGGTTGGCGTTTGGACGTTGTTGACGAAATTGCCGATTGCATGCTGGACAAAATTGTTGCCACAGCAAAAAAGGCGAAACCCGATTGCGCCATTATCGGCGAAGTGTGGGAAGATGCTTCCAACAAAATGGACTACGGCGTTCGTCGTCACTACTTTGACGGCAGTCAACTGGACACTGTAATGAACTATCCTTTGATGAAAGCGATCGTCGATTTTGTTCGTTACGGCAACGAAAAACACCTTTCTCACGTGGTTTTTAACCTTCTAAACAACTATCCAACCCACGTTCGCAACAATTTGATGAATATTTTGGGAACACACGATACCATGCGTATCATCACCCAACTTGCAGGCGAGCGTTTGGATGACGCCTCCAAGGAAACAATGGCTCGCACCAAATTGACGGACAAACAGTACAAGGAAGGTTGCAAATTGTTAAAAATCGCAACCATTTTGCAGTACACAATGTTCGGATTCCCCTGCGTGTTCTATGGCGACGAAGTTACCATGGAAGGCTACCGTGATCCTTTCTGTCGCGGTTGCTATCCTTGGGACAAGCAAAACAAACTTATGTTGGACTTTTTCAAACGTATGGGCGATTTGCGCAATATGACTGTGTTTTGTGAAGGGGATTTCCATCAACTTGTGGCAGAAAACGGTGTGTATGCCTTTGAGCGTATAAGTGCAAAAACACAAACTCAAGCTATTGTTGGCGTAAATCGAGGCAAACAGGAATATAATTTGTATCTTGCCGGCAGTTACGAAGACGTTTTCACTGGTAGACGTTACCACGAGTGGTGCCATCTGCAACCCAACGGCTACGTTATCCTAAAACGAGTGTACTAATTTCGTTTTTGCACGCAAGATTATCGGCAATAGCTATAATTTGAATTAAAAATGATATCACACTACAAAACACCCGAAAGTGAAATACACCTTCCAAAAGTGTCGAACTTTTGGGGCTCAGATCAAAGTGCGGATAAGTTTGAATTAAAAATCTAAACTAAAAAATATCCTCAAAGTAACTAACTTTGAGGATATTTTTGTTGTGATAATAATAAGAAAAACGGCTATATGTAAAATGTTTGTATACAAATCTTTGTAAAAATACGTGATAGTTGTACGAATAATTTTTGATTCAATTTTAAATAAGCAAATTTCAAATTAATATACAACTCATTGCTGTAATGCGAAACGCCATCCAAAAATGCACAACTTTTGAGTTCATATCGATGTTGATGTCAAATTGGGCGAACTGTTGTAATGCGTTTTTGGTTAGCCGACGCTAGCCAATTTGCTTCAAAAAGAGAATTACAAATTATCATTTTCAGTTCGTGATATTTTCTACAGTAATAGTTGTCTTATGTTTTGTCGTAGTTGTGGTAGTGTGGAAAATTTTCTGCAAGGTTTAGTCAAACAGTTCTTCCTCTATCATGGAGCACAACGTGTGGTACACTGGCAGGTGCAATTCCTGTATCAAGTACGTTTCGCTTGCAGGCACAACAATGGCAACGTCGGTGTATTGCTTAATTTTACCGCCATCTTTGCCGGTAAGCAAAATAACGTTCATGTCAAGTGCTTTTGCCGTGATAACAGCATACAAGCAGTTTTGTGAGTTTCCCGACGTGGAAATAGCAATTAGAGTATCTCCGCTCTTTCCGTAGGACACAACCTGTTGCGCAAATGTCATAAATGGATCTTTGTCGTTGATAAACGCAGTAGATAGTGCAATTTCGCCTGTCAAAGCAATAGCTGGCAAACCTTGTTCCAGTTTGTTAGCAAGGTTGCAACCACATTCGCCAAAGGAGGACAAACGTTCTATTAACGTTGCGGAAAGATTTCTCTTTTTGCGGAAACATTTAGCCAATTCGCCTACGATATGTTCGGAGTCGGCAGCGCTTCCGCCGTTACCGCAAACAAGCAACTTGTTGCCATTTGCAAAGGTGCCAACCAAAGTCTCTGCAGCACGTGCAATTTCCGTTTTGCAGACTTCAAGTTCCGGATAACGTTCAAATAAGCAGTTAAAAATTTCTTGCGTTGTGTTTTTCATGATGTTCCTTAAATGATGGTTTACGATCGTGGCTAAATAAGCGATTGTAAGATTTTACGCTGTAAAAGTACTGGCAATTTTCAATAATTAAATTGGTTTATAATCTTTAAGTACATTGATATATGATTTACAAACAAAAAGAGCCAACACAATAGTGTCGGCTCACCTTTGGTGCGAGATGTGAGACTTGAACGACCAACACTATAAAATAAAACGCCGCTCTAAGGTGCCATTAAAGGCTCCAGAATCGATTTTTTAATTTTTGCAAGATAGCTGACACTTGTTTTGACACTTGTATTATACAATAAATTTTTTATAAAGTCACGTATTTTACGTGGCTTTTTTATTTAACTTTATATCTCGCTGCTCCATCCATCTTTCACCATACCGTAGGGTGTTCAAGACCTTCACTTCGCTCCCTGCGGCTCTTTTTATTCCCTTTCGTTTTAGTGTACACCCGCCCAATGGCGATTGCACGAAAAATTTTTATTTATTTTTATAAAATCATCCTCAAGATAAATTAACAAAAAAATAAATAAAAATTGTGGCTCGCAAGGCTCCTCTTTCGCACACTCGCCATTGTGAGGGTGTATCTCTTTTTTAATCTTGAAAGGGGCTAAAAAAAACCTTGGGAGGCAAAGATGAAGGAATTTAATAAAACACCCTGCGATATGGAGAAAGATTATTACATAAAAGAATTTGAACTTTTCGATGATAGGTTCATCACTTTTAATATTTATGGTTACTGGTTCCCGCAGCGGATCTACGTTGAAGATTTTCAAAGGGTGAGTAATAATAAAGAAACAAGTTATAACAAATTTGAAAAGTCGAACGGCGTTGCCGGATTAAAATAAATAAAAGGTAGGTAAAGGTGATGGAAAACGTGTCAAGAAACGACATCAAGAGCTTAATTAAGTTTTTAAAGCAATTAGGCTGGACAGCTGAACAAATCTTGAAGTTAATCGAATACATAGTAGATTAACAAAAAAAAGACTGACTACTAAAAATAGCCAGTCAACAACAAATATGCACTCAGGGGCAACCTACCGCCTCTGGGTGCTTCTATTTTATCAAAGGTAGGAGCAAAAGTCAATACAAAAAAACAAAAAAGGAGAAAAGAACATGGAAAAAATTAAATTAATAGCAACAGATAACAATTCAAAAAGATGGGATGAAAGTGATTACTATTTCACAATGACTAAAATTTGGGAAGAAATAATGCCTGACTGTGATTACATTATTGAAGACGTACTAAACAAAAGAACTAAACCATATGAAACTAAAATTGAACTTGAAACAATAAACGAAATAATTGAATCTCTAAAAAACAACATACATCTTGCAAACGAATTTGCATTACATGAATGGCACAATGCAATACGTGCTTTTCAAAAAGCTGAAAAAATAATGTTAAGACATAAACTGAATATTCATTGTTTACGATTTAGCATCTATTAATACAACACAGAAAAGTCGAACGGTTTTAACCGGAAATGAAATAAATAAAAGGTAGGTAAAGGAGATGGAAAACGTGTCAAGAAAAGACATCAAAAGCTTAATCCAGTTCTTAAAACAATTAGGCTGGACAGCTGAACAAATCTTGAAGTTAATCGAATACATAGTAGATT
>CAZDLE010000053.1:0-7787 GCA_964506035.1 uncultured Oscillospiraceae bacterium
CTGGTGTATATTAGTTTGGACAAAATTCTATCAGGAGAAAGCGATTGCTCTACGTTTTATTATATCACAAAGTTATTGAATTAGATAGTGTTTTATGCAAATTCGTTGCAAAATTTAAAAACCCTTTAGCAGGACGGTGGATTGGACGGCTATACCGTCGCCGTTGCCCAGTGCGCCAAGGTGTTCCGTTGTGGTTGCCGAAAGGTTTACGCAAGACGCGTCTACGCCCAGCACTTTGGCAAGGTTAACTGCCATTTGCGGGATGTGTGGAGCGATTTTTGGTGCTTGACAAATTATCACTGCGGAAACGTTTACCACTTCAAAATGGCAATTTTTGGCTATTTGTACGCATTTTGCAAGCAAATCCATGCTGTTTGCACCAAGATATGCGTCGTCGGTGTCGGGAAATTGCACACCGATATCTCTGTTATTTGATGCAGACAAAACCCCGTCGCAAATGGCATGCGCAAGCACGTCAGCATCGCTGTGTCCTTTAAGTTTTTTGTCAAAAGGAATGGTTACTCCACCAAGAAGTACGCCGTTGCCACTTTCGAAGGCATGCACGTCGAAACCGTTGCCAACGCGGAAGGTGGGCAAATCCGTTTTGTAGGTAATTTTTACGTTGGATCGCTCCCCGTCAACAAGGTTAAGTTCGCCAAAAACGTCGTAAAAAAGGGTGCTTTCGTCGGTGTAGTTTTGGTGAGGAGCAACGTCAAATGCGTGCAAAATCTTATCAAAACAAAACACTTGTGGTGTTTGCACTGCTTTGAGCGTATCTCGGTCGATAGTTTTGTTGTTGGACGTTTGCCAGATTGTGTCGGTGACGGGCAAAGCGGGGATTGCACTGCCGTGTTTTTGGGCATGGTCGAACAATGCCGTGATAAGATTTTTGCTTGCAAAAGGACGTGCACCGTCGTGGATTGCCACCAAAGTGCAATTTTTATCAACCGCTTGCAAGCCGTTTTTTACCGATAAAAAGCGTGTTGCGCCTGCTTCGGCAAAGGTCGTTCCGTCCATGTGCACGCCTACAACAACAATCTGATGCACAAGTGGACGAAAAAGGTCAACGGTATTTTGCAATACCGTTTTGTCCAAAAGCATGCTATTTAGTTTGTCGTTGCCAAATCGAGTGGAATTTCCACCGGCAACAATCACTGCACATTTCATACGTTTACCACAATTTCGTACATTTGGCTTGCTTCGTCACGCTTGACTGTTTCGCAAAGTTTTAGCACACGAAAAGTCAAGGGGGCACCTGCAAAATGCACGCTAACAAGGTCGCCCACCTTTAGTTGGTGACCGGGTTTTGCCGGTTTGCCGTTTACGTCCACACGACCGCTATCGCATGCTTCCTGCGCCATTGTGCGACGTTTTAGTATGCGTGATACCTTCAAAAACTTGTCCAGACGCATTGCTTTACACTTCCTTTCTGTTGATAAAGGCGCGCGACAAAGTAACTTCGTCGGCATATTGAAGTTCGCTACCAATGGAAATGCCTTGGGCAAGGCGCGTTACCTTTACGCCGTATTGTTTTACAAAACGTGCAATATAGGTTGCTGTTGCTTCCCCTTCGGCAGAGGTATCGGTTGCCAAAATAACTTCCTTTACGTCGCCGGTTAGACGTTTGAACAGTTCGGCAAGACGAATATCCTCTCTACCAACGTTTTTGAGAGGGTTCAAAACACCACCCAAAACGTGATAGACACCTTTGTATTCGCCAAGACGTTCGATTGCCAAAACGTCCTTTGCTTCCTGCACGACGCAGATTGTGGAGTTATCTCGCGTTTGGCAGATATGGCAAGGATCGGTATCGGTGTAGTTTCCGCAGACGGAACACACTTTTACGTTGTTTTTGGCTTCCAAAATGGCTTGAGCAAACTCTTGTGCATCGCTTTCGTCCATGGCTAAAATGCGCAAAGCGTACCTTTGCGCTGTTTTGGAGCCTACTCCGGGTAGTTTTGTGAACTGACGGATTAGTTTTTCGATGGGTTGAACGTAGTTTGCCATGTTAGAAAAGTCCCTTCATTTGTGCAAACGGTGCCATAAGTTTGTCTTCTTCCGCTTGCGCCTTTTGATAAGCGTCGTTGATAGCGGCAAGAATCATATCTTCCAGCATTTCCTTGTCGTCCGGATCGCAAATTTCCGATTTTACGGACACGGACAAAACGGTCTTTTTGCCGTTGCAAACAACTTGCACCATGCCACCGCCGGCGGAACCCGTTACTTGAAGTTCTTCCAACGCTTCTTGCGCTTCTAACATTTTTTGTTGCATTTGTTGTGCTTGTTTCATCAAGCTTTGCATGTTGTTGCCACCGCCGAAGCCACCGCCACCGCGATTGCCTCCACCGGGATTGTAACCATATTTGTTACCCATAAGTTAACTCCTTTTTGTGAGATTTGTTTATTTTTTGTACAATATTTGTTGTTTTTTGTGATATTTTTACGGCAAAATGCCGTGGGGTGTTACCGTTGGTACGCGACCGAGCAAAATACGGATGATTGCTTGGCAGAGTCGTTATGTATTAGCTATCAGCAGTATACAGTTTTTAAACAAAGTTAAATCTACCAACCATAGCAGTTGTTTTTTAACACCAACAAGATTTTGCGACGGAGCCTTACTTTTCGTCGATAGTTCCAAATTGAACGTTGGTGCCAAGGGATTTTAGTTGATCGTCCACGGAGGAATCGTTGGGATCTTCGGCAAGCACAAAGGTGATTGTTTTGTCCCAAAACTTGCCAATGGCGTTTTCCAGTTCCCGTTTGTAGTTGATTTCCCCTTTGCCAAAGTTGCAAGAGATAAGTGCGTGCGCACCTTTGGAGCAACTTACGATAAACTCGTCCCTTGCAATAGATACTTTAACGTCGCGCCAAACGCCCACCAAAAGTGGGTTGTTTTTGTTTTCCAGCTGGATTTTTACCCCACGCCAAATGGATTGTGCACTGGTTTTGTCTACGATAAACAGATTTTTGTTGTCGCCGGACATGTTTTGCGGTTGTTGTTCCAAGCGAGTTAGACGGCGATCGAGACCTTCCACGTCCACTTCGCCACTGCTTGAGGAAATTTTTAGCAATGCACTTTCGAACAACATAAGCGGAGAAAGGGCGTATCTCAACGAGGTGTCGCAACCGACAAGTACGTCGATGGCGTACAACAGTTTTTGCGTGGTGGTTTGGTCGGCAAGTTGCTTGTACTGTGCAAAAATTTCGCTGGGCAACACCAACATTTGCTTTGCGTTGGCACAAAGTTTTACGGTGAGCAAATCTTTGAAATACAACGACAAATCCTTTGCAAGGCGAGCTATATCTTTGCCCTGCTTTACAAGTTTGTCCGTTTCCGTCAAAATACCGCTTGCATCGTTAGTTAAAACGGCTTTTGCAAGGGCGTTGATACTATTTTTGGATGATACTCCCAGCACCGCCATAACGTCGTCGTAGGTGAGGCTTTCCCCATCCATGGCAAAGCAACGGTCGGCAATGGAAACGGCGTCACGTACACTGCCTTCGCCCGCTTGAGCAATAGCGTTGACTGCCTCTGCCGTGTACTTTTTGCCTTCGGCATCGTAGATTTTTGCGATGTGTTGAGCAAGCACGTCGGTTGGAACAAGGCGGAAATCGAAACGCATGCAACGGGAAAGAATGGTTGCGGGGATTTTGTGCACTTCGGTGGTACACAAAATAAACAATGCGTGCTCGGGAGGTTCTTCCAAGGTTTTTAGCAATGCGTTGAACGCACCTTGGCTTAGCATGTGAACTTCGTCGATAATGTACACTTTGTAACGTCCGTTTACCGGTGGATATTGCACCTTTTCGCGAATATCACGTGCGTAGTCTACACCGTTGTTGGATGCGGCGTCCATTTCCGTTATATCAATATTGTTTGCGCCTTGGTTGCACACAAAACAGTTTCCACAGGGGTTTCCGTTGTGTTTTTGCGCATCAACACAGTTTACAGCACGTGCAAAAATCTTTGCGGTGGACGTTTTGCCCGTTCCGCGAGTGCCTGTGAACAAATAGGCATGGGAAACCTTGTTGTGCAAAATTTGGTTGCGCAAGGTGGATATGATATGCTCCTGACCGATAACGTCGTCGAAGGTTTGTGGACGGTACTTGCGGTACAATGCAATGTAGTTCATGTTTACTCCTTGATTTCCAACAGTTTTTTGCGAGCGCGTTGAAGTGCGCCGTCAACCGATTTGTAGCTTTTGTTTGTTTTTTCGGCAATGTCGTCGTAGGTATATCCTTGACTGAACAACGTGATAACGGTACGCTCGAAACTTGTCAAATTTTGTGCAATAACGTTAGCCACCTTTTGCGCCTGTTCCTTGATGAGCAAGCTTTCCAGCGGGTTGCAGTCGTCTTCTAAATTGAGAGCCGAGTCGATATCTACGTAGTTGTACAAAGGCTTGTTTTTGTCGGCACAGTCACGCTTGACGGCATCCACAATTTGACGTTTGATGCACAGTTGCGCAAAGGCGGGAAAACTGCCTTTGGTTTGGTTATAGTTGGTGATAGCAAAGTACAATCCCAACATGCCTTCTTGCAAAAGGTCGTCCTTGTTGCCACCCACCAGATAAAAACGGTTGGCAAGCGTCCTTATTAGCCCTTTGTACTGAGCAACCAGTTGTTCAATTGCAACACTATCGCCGTTTTTTGCCTTTTCTATTAAATCTTGTTGCAAAATTAACCCCTTTGACGAACCACTTCGTACACGGCAACTCCGCATGCAACGGATGCGTTTAGCGAGTTTACCTTGCCTTTTAGCTTCATAGATACAACACCGTCGCAACACTTGCGTGTGAGTTGGCTAACGCCGAATCCTTCGCTACCAACAACCAAAGCAACGGCTCCGGTAAGGTTGGTTTTGGTGATTTCGTCACCGTCCATATCTAACGCGTATACCCAAACGCCTGATTGTTGCAACTGTTTGATTGCGTTGTTGACGTTGGTTACACGGGCAATTTTCATGTGGGCAAATGCCCCTGCCGACGTTTTTACAACCGTATCGGTAACGGCAACTTGACGCATTTTGCCAATGATGATACCGTCCACACCGGCACACTCGCACACACGAATGATACTGCCAAAGTTGTGGGGATCGTTGATATTATCTAAAATTACAATAAAAGGTTGTTTGCTACTTGCCAAGATATCTTCCACGTCGCAATACTGAAAATCTACAACGTCGGCAATGTAGCCTTGATGTTTGCCTTCGATGGATTCCTTATCCAAAATGGATTTGTCCACAAAGGTGATTTTTACCCCTTTTTGCTTGGCAAGGTGCACGATTTTTCCGTCGTCGCCCTTTGCCACCATTATTGAGTTGACTGTGACGGTATCACTTGTTAGTGCTTCGTAAACACAGTTTCGTCCTTCAATTTTCATCTATTTCTCCCAAAAGTTGAGCGATACGCTCGTCGTTGCCGATAAGGTACAAGTAGCCTATTACCGCTTCGAAGCCTGTTGCCTTGCGATAGTCACTGCCCGATTGATTTTTTGCTTTGTGGTGACTTTTGCCGTTTCGACCGCGCAAAAATACTGATTTTTCTTCGTCGGTGAAAAGATCGAACAACTTGTCCGCCAAAAGCGCTTGGTTGTGAGCGTTTACCACACTGGATGCTAACTTGTGCAAATCGCCCGCTTTTAGATCGTGTTGCAACACGAGTTTTTGCCTAACGTACAAGCTTTGTACGGCATCGCCAACGTAGGCAAGCACCAGCGAATTGACCTGTTGCGCTTGGTGCGCGCTGATAATTTGCCTTTCCATCAGTCTTCCGTGAAGAATTTTTTGCCGTACACTACTGCACCTGTGATGTAGTCGATATCGGCAAAACCAAGTTTTTCGTAGAAGGCGCGAGCAACGGCGTTTTTAGCACCGCAAACAAGGTGCAAACCTTCCACGTACATTTGCTTTAGTTGAGTTTCCAACGCGTTGATAAGTTGAGTGCCAATGCCTTGACGGTGGTAGTCGGGCAAAATATCAATATGCAGATGGGCGGTGTAGCCGTTGCGAATGTAGTGTTGTTTGATTTTGCGTTGTGCGTTAAAGTGGAAAAACTGCGTGCTGTTTAGTTTGCGCACGATGGGAAGGTACGATTCGTCCATTTTTTCGTCGTAGCCGTCGTCATCCACGCAACACAAAACGTAGCCGACGGGAATATCGTTTTCGTCGACGGCAACAAAACAGTGCTCCGCTTGGTTATCAAGGTAGTAGTCGCAGTACATTGCGCACAAAACGGCGCGGTTTACGGGCGTATCGTCTTGCACAATGGTGTTTGTTGCAAAGCAGATATCTTGCACGTAGCGAAAATCTTTCTTTTGATAAGGTCTGATTTTGATCAATTTGAGCCTCCTAACAGTGGACATATTTATCCATTATTGATTATAGTAACACATAGCAAGTCAGTTGTCAAGTAGCAACAAAATATCTATTTATATGTTTATATAACATATTATCAAAATTTGCTTGATATTAGCTGATAAATCGAGCCGAATTTACAACCAAACCTGTGGATAAAATTGACGAGTGCAAACAAATCAAACAGCGAACTCCGTTTCGCAAACAACAATTTTGACTATCGGTTGTGCAAAAAATACGTTTAGAATTGGCAAAAAAGTCAACACTTTGGATGAGGTGAAGTATGAAATTTTGTACGCTGATTGCAAAAAATGCGCGTTGGGTGGCAAACAAAAACACTTTTGAAGGGCTGTGGGCGGTGCCTACCACCAAGGAAATTTTGGACGAACAACTAAAAACGTTGGGGGAACTGTACTACTGCGAGCGCAAAAAAGTGGACGTTGCTATGACGGAGTTTTGTTTGAACTACCTTGCTTTGAAACGTCCTACGACGCGTTGTCAAAGGGAAATTTTGCGTCAATTTGACGGTTATTGGCAACGATTTTTGCGGTTGCGTAGCATTTTTGAGAGGGATTTGTTTTTTCCGTCCAACGGTGTTACGCGTATCGAACAGGTTGCACGTGTAATTGCAAAATGCACCGCTTTTTACGTTGACAACGATGGACTGGACGACATTTTGCACGACTGCGAATACTTGGCAAATCTAACACGAACGGAAATCGAATATTTGCCGTTGGTTGTAGATCTTTATCGCATCAACTATTTTTGCACACTGGGATGGCAGATTTTTGCGAAAAATCCTCTTGCGGAAAGGTGTTTGGCAAAGCTGTTTTACGACGAAAAAAGTTGCAACCTTTTGCCCACAAAATCCTACGGACAAGCGACCTACCAAAGTGGTAATCTTGAGAGTGTTTGCGACTGTTTGGGTAACTCGATTTTGCGTTTTGATGGCAAAAATGTCGACACGTATTGCAAAATGCTGTTTTTTAGGCATGGAAGAAACTGCTTTGATACCTTTTGTTTGCACAAATTTTTTAGCAATCGAGCCGTGTTTGAAAGCGTTTTGACCAACGGAAAAATCACTCAAAACTACTTTTTGCAGGACGATTGCGAAGTGCGAAAAACGTGCTTTGTGTATCGTGGAAAAAGCAGATGCAGGTTTGTGGTGGACATTCCGGTGCAACGTGACGGCAAAGATATACGGCTGGAAAACGGTGTGCTGTGTTATGCAAGTATGGATTGCTACGTTGCCGTTGCGGTGGTGATGAACACTCAAATTGTAAAGTGCAAGGTGCTTAACGATTGTTTGAGTTTTGAGTTTTTCCTTTGTCCCAACGAGAAAATTTGTTTTGATATCGTCACTATCGTGGCGGAAGACTTTGCAAAAATTGTGCAAAAAATCGCCAATTTGAAGGTATTTGGGGCAACGTTA
>CAZDLE010000054.1:0-7736 GCA_964506035.1 uncultured Oscillospiraceae bacterium
ACCGGTAACTCTGCCCGACGGATGAACAAAATCTTCCATCCAAATATTAGCGCAACTAAAGTAATGCGGATGTTGAATCAGTCGTAAAAACATAGTTGCAACGTCCTTTGCGCAGGAAAAATGGCTAACAGCGGGCAAACCTGTGCAGTTTTCAAAGTGAGTTGCAACCAGCCCATACTCGCGACATTTGTTGTTCATTTCGGCAACAAAGCTTTTCACACTGCCACTAACGTGCTCCGCCATGGCAACGCAACTGTCGTTTGCCGAGCAAACAATGATAGATTTTATAAGATTTTCCACCTTATATGAACCATTTTCTTCCAAAAAGACCTGCGAACCGCCCATGCCCGACGCGCGAGCACTAACCACTACTGTATCGTCCAACGATATTTTGCCACTATCTATTGCATCGTAAATGCACAAAAGGGTCATGATTTTAGTCATACTGGCAATAGGACGTTTTTCCAGCGAGTTGTGTTCGTACAGAATTTCCCCGTCTTCACTAACCAAAATACCTGCCCGAGCGGTGATATTTAGCCCTTCGGCACACGCGCAAACGGGTAACACCACCGCCACAAGGGTCAAAATACAAACAAAAAACAAAATTTGTTTTTTCATAACAAATCTCCTTTTACTTTTTTTGTTAGTATTTGCAAGTTGAACAGTTAGTATGCAGAAAGATTTTTTCATCATCAAACGCATATTTTGCGATTGAATTGCAAATCGCGAAAAATCTCAAAAAATTGAGATACTTATGAACAAGATGAATATAAAAACGCCCAACCGAGCCGTGGATGTTACAGATTACAAGATAGGTTTATGAATAATATAAATAAAATAAACACCCAACCTTCAAAATGGAAAATATAATCACGTCACTGTTCGCTACGTTCCGTCGATTATTAGAAAAGTAAGCTACGGCCCTTTAAACAAAGCATTAGACAAACAAAAAGATCACAAAAGGTTGAAAGAAAAATGTTCCGTTCTCAAGAAAAATGCTCTAAAAAGATAGTTGATTTGCAAAAAAAACATCCCGAAAGAAATACAATCGGGATGTAAAACTAATTTATTGTATGCAACTATCTTGTGATTTTTTCCCAAACGGATTTGGGCGCATTTGTGTCAATTTCAAGTTGTGCCTTGATTGTGTCGGCAATCACGTCAAAGCCCTCCAAAGTGCCCAAGTTAGTGGGAATAACTTCAGCACCATACACAAGCAAGGGAGTGTATTCGCGCGTGTGGTCGGTGTGAGCCGAATGGGTAGGATCGCAACCATGGTCACCCGTGATATACAAAACGTCGTCGTGTTTGAGTAGTTTTGCCAATTCGCCAACCTTTTCATCAATCTCTGCAAGGGCTTGAGCGTAGCCGAAAACGTCTCTGCGGTGACCGTACTTCATATCGGTATCTACAAGGTTCACAAACACCAAACCATCAAAATTTTCCTTTGCGATTTGTAACGTCTTTTCCAAACCGTCAAGGTTACTTGTTGTGTGAATACTGCGCGTGATGCCTTTGCCGTTAAAGATGTACTCTATTTTTCCAACGGCAACACTTTGCAAACCAGCATCTTTAACAACGTCAAGCAAGGTAACGTCCGTGGGATCCAACGAGTAGTCCTTGCGTTCAGCCGTGCGAACAAAGGGGTATTCGCCCTTAAAAGGACGCGCAATAATACGACCTACGCCAAAATCTCCGCAGCAAAGTTTACGCGCTTTTTCGCACATATCGTAAAGTTGTTCGATTGTGTACTTGTCCATGTGGACGGCAATTTGCAAAACGGAATCCGCCGAAGTGTACACTATCGGGTAGCCCGTTTTTAGATGTTCGTTTCCGTAGTCCTTGATAACTTCCGTACCGCTATATGGTTTGTTGCACAAAATTTTTGTACCCAATTCTGCTTCCAGCTTGTCCACAAATTCCTTTGGGAAACCGTCGGGGAAGGTGGGTAACGGCTTCTTAGTGATAACACCTGCCATTTCCCAGTGGCCTACCGTTGTGTCTTTACCCTTGGAAAGTTCCGACAAACGTGCATACGCACCAATGGGCGAGCGGTCGTCGTTGTAGGTACCGTCGATATTGTACAATCCCATATCTGCCATGTTAGGCACGTTGATTTCGTAAGCAGAACGAATATTTTTTAGCGTATTTGCGCCAAAATCACCGTATTTTTTGCAATCCGGCATGGCACCGATACCAAAACCGTCAATTACCAAAATAAATGCTCTCATTTATACCTCGTATTGTATGCAAGGAAAGCCTTGCGCACCATTTTTTGTGTTTTTATTATACCAAATTATTAAATTTTTAACAATCAAATTGAACAACTTAACGGGCGTAATATCAAAAAAAGTAACAAAATACGTGTCAAAGACGCAAAACATATTGCTATAAGCTGTTTTTTGCAATCACGGATAGTTTCCCCGATGCTTTTTACGTAGTCGGTGGCACAAGTAACGTCCAGACAGGACAAAAGGAGCATCACAACGGACGGCAAGGTGTACAGAGGAAGATAAAAAACGGCGACAAAGCCTATTGTTGCAAACAAACACGCCAAATTTGCACCGCTGTAGATACACCCAACAAACAGCGCAACATAGCAAATTGGACGCATATATTTGTGCATCTGTGACAACACAACAACGGCAAGTATCAACGATGTTTGCACTACCAACCTAAACACCACCGACAAAAATCCGTTCCACATCAAAAGATGGACGTAGTCGCAACGGTTACAATACCACCAACTTTCTCTGTTGTTGGCAAAAAGCACGATTCCTAAAACAAATCCCGCCATAGCAACAAACGTGATAACAAAAAATTTTAGTTTATTTTGCACAAGCCATAGACGAAAATCGTCCCAAAGTTGCTTGATCGAAGAAAATAAGCCCATATCAATTGATATGAGCCTAAATTGCAGTTTAGAATAGTATCTTCTATAAACATTACAAGTCAAGCAAAACTGTAACGGTAGATACAAATTGCGCTTGAAAATAGTATATTGATAGCAATTTCGTATTAGAACAAAATGATAAAACAGAGTTACAACTTTGCAATTACCACTAAAAAATAAACGTTTGAGATAGCATATTAATCATATTTCAAACGTCAGTATTTTTAGGAGGAGTCCGCAAAATCAATCACAAAATACCTAATTATCCAACATCCATTTTGCGTAGATACCGTATCCGCGCGTGGGATCGTTCACAAAAACGTGAGTTACCGCGCCTACTAATTTGCCTTTCTGCACGATTGGACTGCCGGACATTCCTTGCACTATTCCACCCGTTTTGGCAAGCAAATCTTCGTCGGTTACTTGTATTACCATACCTTTGTCGTTGCAGGACGTTTGATAGGTTGCCTTGACGATTTTGATATCGTAGGCGCGACGAACACCGTCCTCAAAGGTACAATAAATTTGTGCATACCCCGGTTGGATTTCGCAAATATCCGCAACGTCGACAAATTCCGTACAGAAGGTTGGCAATGTGTTAAACGTACCGTAAGCGCCATATTTGTTGTTTTTTAGCAGATTGCCAAGACGTTCGTCAAAATGCAAAGTGCCTTTCAACTCTCCCGCGGTGCCCACCTGCCCACGTTTGACACCTTGAATATCACAGCGAAAAACACCACCGTTATTACATTTTACGATTTTTCCTTCGCCGTCGCAAATTGGATGTCCAAGACTTGCAAAAGATAGGTTTTTGCGAACGTAAGTTAACGTGCCAACACCACTGGATGCATCACGAGTCCACAACCCCAAGCGATATGCACCGGTCGATAAATCCTTTGCAGGCGCAATTTTCCTTTCGCAAAGAGCGCCATTATGCATAAACTTGATTGCTACGGTTGTGCCCTTTACACGACTTGCAACCTCGATAAGTTTTTGTGACGAAAATATTTTGCATCCGGCAAGTTCCACAACTACGTCGCCAACGGAAATGCCAACTTCCTGCGCAGGACAACACAGCTTACCGTTTGCACCTACAAACTCGTTTAGCCCAACGACCGTAACTCCATCACCGTCGATTGTAAGCCCAAGGGGATATCCACCAAGATAGACCTGTTCGTTGATTTTGCTTGCGTTTTCCGGCAGGAGCAAATTACTGACGTTATCGCGAAGATCGCTAAAATGGGTACCGTCGGCATAGACGTAAACAGCATCAACCGACAATGGCACAACTGTTGTGTAAAGCAAAAGTGCAAGTAGTAACGTTAAAATTGTAAGCCTTTTCATAAACACCTCAAAATTGCTTTTAGTGTGTGAAATAGGCAAATTTGTATGCATTTTACAACAAAAACAGTTACTATGTTTGCAATAGTATTCTAAAAATAGCTAATTTTTGATATTGTTAAAGAATTTTGGCGACAATTTTTAAGAAAAATGATAAAGCCGATTTACAGTCAAGCATCACAACACACGCAAAAAAGAAACGAGAAGATAA
Source organism: uncultured Oscillospiraceae bacterium (assembly GCA_964506035.1). Classification (GTDB taxonomy): domain Bacteria; phylum Bacillota; class Clostridia; order Christensenellales; family CAG-314; genus Fimimonas. Next base: position 4,446 of record CAZDLE010000054.1, read on the forward strand.
ACCGCGCCATCGTTATTCACCTCTCAAAACAACGTCGTCCAACAAACAAATCGTCTACACTACGACGCAGTTTTAACGAACAAATTTTGCAATCGCGATATTCTATCACCTTAATTACAAAAGGCACCACTGCATGCAAAAAGCGAGAAGAGCAAAACTCATCTCGCTTATAACACGTTCTATCAAATTGCACTACATTGCTTGCTTGATTGCATCGGTAAGTTTTACAGAAACAATCTTAGATACACCTTTCTCTTCCATAGTCACGCCGTACAAAACGTCGGCATTTTCCATCGTTGGCTTTTTGTGGGTGATAACCACAAACTGCGTGGACGACGAGAATTTGCGCAAAAACTTGGATACACGTTCGGCGTTGGCATCGTCCAAAGGTGCTTCGATTTCGTCCAGTACGCAGAAAGGCATAGGATTGTACTTTAGAATACTAAACAAAATTGCAACGGACGTCATTGTGCGTTCTCCACCGGACAACAAAGAAATATTTTGCAGTTTCTTTCCCGGGGGTTGCGCTTCGATTTCTACACCGTAGTCAAGAGAGGCTTTGTTTGGATCTTTTTCTACCGTCAAACGAGCAAAACCACCGTTGAACAACTCTCTAAATACCATTTTGAAGTTGTCGTTGATTTGACTCATACCTTCTTCAAAACGCACTTCGATATCTGCAGTCAAATCCTTCAGTGCAGTTTTCAAGTCGTCTTCAGCACGTTTTAGATCGTCGATTTGGCGCATATAGTCGTCGTAGCGTTCTTGAGTTTCGTTCAACTCGTCGATAGCATTGACGTTTACACTGCCCAAGCGTTGCAACGATTGACGCAGCTCGGTGATGATATTTTTGCCACCTTCAAAATCGTAATCTTCCGCTTTGTACTGCATTGCAGCAGAGTAGGTAACGCCGTATTCTTGGAAAACGCGCTCCTGCAGTTGCATCAAATCATCGTCAATCTTGTTCAAAACGTAGGATTGATGTTCGATTGATCCGCTAAGTGCTTGCAACTCGTTGGAAAGTTGCATACGCTGATCTGTTAGCGTTTGGAACTGCATTTCGATATCCAACTTTAGTTTGTCCGTCGATTTGATTTCTTCCAACAAAGCGGACATTTCTCCCTGCAAAGCAGAGTCCGTCGTGCTTTCGTTGAGTTTTTCGTACAAAATGTCGATGGACGCACCCACTTGAGAAATATAATTTTGTTTTAGCTCGATAGACTCGCGCAAAGACAAAACCTGTTTGTCGTTGGATTGCATTTCGCGGTTTAGATTGTCGATATTGGATGCAAGCACAGCCAAACGGTACTTTCTTTCGGTAAGAGATTGTTGAATGCCATCCTTGGCAACCATTTCCGCATTATACGTTTCGCTGGTACGCACAATTTTTTCACGCAGTTTTTCTTCAGTAGCTTTAAGCTCTTCAATTTGCGCGTTAACTTTAGTAATTTTACGTTGCAAATCGTCCAGACGATCGCCGATTTTTTCCTTGTCGTTGGAAAGTCCCAAGATGTTTTTCTTGTCCGCACCACTAAGCGTGTTGGACGTTTCGATTTTTTCGCGACAGGTTGCAATATCTACGTTAACGGCATTGATACGTGCAAGCAAAGCATTTTGCGCCAGACGAGTTTCTTCCAACTGCTTGTCCAGTTGTTGCTTTTGTTTTTCGACCGTTTGCAAATCTCTTTGCAGTTGCGAAAGTTTTTCCGTACGTTCTTCAATTTGACTTTCCTGCGAAAGCAAACTTGTCGATTGTTTTTTACTACTACCACCTTCCAACGAACCGTCGTTGTTGATGCGTTCGCCAGTAAGGGTTACCATACGGTGTACGTAGTGATATTTTTTGGAAAGTGCAACGGCGTTATCGAATGTATCTACAATAACGATACCACCCAACAGCGATTCAAACACGTTGGAATAGTATTTGTCGTAGGAAATCAATTCGCAAGCAACCCCCAGCACGCCCTTTTCCTTCAAGACGTCCGCACGATCAATCCCGTGAGGTTTCATGGAAGATACCGGCAGGAAAGTTGCCTTACCGTAGTCGTTTATTTTTAGATAGTTAATAAGATATTTAACGTCTTCTTCGTTTTTGGTAACGATATTTTGCAAACGTGCACCTAGTGCCGTCTCGATTGCTACGCGAAGATGCGGTTCCACCTTGATTAGATTTGCAACAACACCGCAGATATGCGAGTTAAGTTGACTATCGTGTTTGGCGTCTTGCATCAAATTTTGTATGCAGGAGTTGTACCCACGGTAGCTTGCAACAAACTCTTTTAACATATCGATACCGCCCTTTTCGCTGGAATAGGCTTGTTGCTTACGTTGCAACTCGGTATTTAGGTTAAATTGGCTAAACTCCAAATCCTTAACTTGTTGTTTTAGTTGTTGAGATTGCTTTTCCAGTTCTTCCTTCAACTTGCGAAGTTGGTCGTACTTGCCCAACAAATCGCCTTCTTCGCCGGCGTTTTCTTGCAGACGTTGCGAAAGCTCTTGTTCCTTTTCGGCAATTTCTACAAGACGTTCGGACAAAGTTTTAACTTCTGCCTCGAAACCTGTTGCAGAACTGGTAAGACTGGACACTTGCGCCAAAATGTCTTCCAATTTTTGACGAAGTGAGTCTAAATCTTGCTGAATACCATCCACACGGCGCGTGATAGCATTGTATTTGTCGGTAGTTTGCAAAATTTCGTTTTGCAACTGATCGCGTTCTTCAACACGACGTGCAACTGTGGTTTTCAGTTGGTCGTTAGCGTCAACAAGTTTGTCAATTTCCGTATTGGCTTCAACAATTTGTTGCTCGGCATTTTCCACTTCACGTTTTAGACTGTTGATTCGTTCGCGAACCAAGTTCTTTTCGCCGGAATTGCGCTCCACTTCTACCGCCAAAGATACTTGTTTATCACGCAGAGAGGCAATTTCCGTATCAATGTTGTTGCGTTTGTGAAAAACGTCGTCGTACTGCTCGTTAACTTCCGCGTACAAAATTTCCTTGTGAGCGTATTCCTCACGCAAACCTTCCAACTTGGCACGACAATCAGCCTTTTGTTGACTTGCATTATCGTAGCTGTAGATATACGCATTGATTTCGTGATGTTTAAGCTGTTCGTACAAATCAAGGTACTTGCGAGCATTGGTAGATTGGCGTTTCAGTTCCGGCAAACGACGTTTAAGTTCTTCAATAATAATCATCAAGTTTTCCGTGTTCAAACGCGTTTTTTCCAGTTTACGCTCCGTTTCCACCTTTTTAGCACGGAAGGTAGAAATACCCATCGCTTCTTCAAAAAT
>CAZDLE010000055.1:0-4525 GCA_964506035.1 uncultured Oscillospiraceae bacterium
AAACCGCCTTGTTTTGCGGAATTTTTTTATGTTTTAGGGGTGCAAATTGCTACGCAAAAAAAGCCTTTGGCAATGGATAAAAGAATATTTTGAAGTTTTTATGGCATCAATGTTTATTGCAATTTGTATGTACACTTTTGTCAACCCCACAAAAATCGTCGCAGGCGGTATTACGGGCGTGGCAACGTCACTAAGCTTTGTGATTACGGCATTTGTCGACACCGTCACCGTTGACCAAATAATGCCCGTTTTGTACATTGCGCTAAATATCCCCCTTTTGGTGCTTTCGCTAATTTTTCTACGTGGCGACTTTACCATCAAAACGATTTTTTCCGTGGTAACGTCCACCGTCGTGATGTCCATCTTCCCCGTGGTCGTTCCCGATTTTCAATTTTTCGAGTCGCGCCTAATTTCCACCATTATCGGCGGAGTGCTTTTGGGCGCAGGCATGTACCTTGGTGCGGTAAACAACGCCAGCAACGGCGGTACGGAAGTTATGGGACGCATTATTTCCGCAAGACGCCCGGAATTGGATCTGTCCAAGGTTATCATGATTATCAACTTTATACTTACAGTGCTTGGTGGCGTTGCCATCATGATTGTGGAAGGGGAAAGTTTTTGGATTGTGATGTACTCGTTGATGTTTGTCGTGGTGGCAAGCGAGTTTATGGGTATGTTGCAACGCGGATTTGATAACCCCCAAAAGTTTTTGATTGTAACGGGCAAAAGCCAGCAACTAAAGGACGCCATCACAAACAACTTCAAACGCGGACTTAACGTTGTGGAAACCACCAACTGCTACGACGGCGTGCAACGTAAAATGCTGGTTGTTGTGGTGCAGTTTAGACAATCCCCCAAACTAAAACAACTAATTGCAGATATCGATCCCGATGCCTTTACTGTTGTAAAGGACGTGTACGACGTATTTTCTCGACCGACGTTTAACCGGAGCTACATCAACAATGAACACAAAAACTAAAAACACCTTTACCGATTTGGTTATCATATTTTTTGCCGCACTAATTTCCGCACTGTCGCTGGAAGTGTTTTTGTTGCCAAGCGGATGTATCGCAGGCAGTTCCACAGGCATTGCAGGCATTTTAGATATGGTTTTGACGGATCTAAATCCTTCCACGTGGTACTTTTCCGCAGGTATTTGGATGTTTGTTATCAACCTACCTATTTGCATCTATTTGTTTGTTAGTCACAGCAAGGAATTTGCCACACGCACCTTCTTTTACGTGACGTGCATTTCCGTGATGCTTATTTTGTTGCGTTTGCTTGGACTTGCAAACACATTCAACAGCTTTATCAACAAGGGCGAAGCCCCCGACAAAGTGGTGTACGTTGTTGTTGGCGGTGCACTACGTGGAATTTGCCTTCCGCTGGTTATCACTCGTAACGCCTCCACAGGTGGCAGCGACGTTGTTGGACTTATCGTTCAACGTAACGCCAAGAAGGGCAGTAGCGGTGCAATGCGTGCTATTTTAACGGTAGATATTGCCGTTATCACAATGGGTGCCGTTGCCATGTGGATTTGGACAAAGCAAGGCGGTGACGCCTTCAACATGTTTGTGTACTCCGTAACGGCTGTGTTTATTTGCGAAATCGTGCAAGAACGTATCTATCGTGGATTTTCTTCCGCGGTGGAATTGGAAATCACCACCGACAAACCACACGAAATGGTTTCCGCTTTGCAACAAAAACTAAACCACGGCACAACCTCCGTAAAAGTGACAGGCGGATTTTCCGGACAGGAAAAAATAATGGTGCTTTGCGTTATCAACAAACATCAACTAACCTTGGCGCGCAAAATCATCAACACCGTAGATCCCACCGCATTTGCCTACGTAGAAAACGTCCGCGAAGTGATTGGCAAAGGATTTGCCAACAAGGAGTACGACCTCCAGCAAACCCACGTCACCAAAAAGACAAAGTAAATTGAAATATTACCCACGAGCAAACCTAACCGTTTGCTCTTTTTTATTCACGTTCTAACTGTTTGCTCTTTTTTCACGTTCTCTCTACCTTTGTTAAAAACGGTATAGTCATTTTTAATCACAAAGTGCCGACGTTATCACCATAGATATAAACCAAATTGATTGTTCATTATTATCAAATGAGTGCCGACGACCAAAACAAACAAGTTTTTTGTTCCTTCGCATTTTTCCAATCAAAAAAGGAAAGGACGGCGTTGTCCTTTCCAATTTTGTGCCTATGTACGTTGGCTATTTGCAGTCGCCCAGTTTCAAACCGCCACAGCAAAACAGCAATGCACCCATCAACAGCAAGCAGGTGGGGTTGACGCAAAGGTTAAAGTTTCTCATTTTACCGCCACAGCAACACAAAAACAACAAAATGAGCAAAATCCAGGTGCAGTTGCAACCGCCAAACGTCGATCCACCTTGACCGCAATCGCCGTTGCCATCGTTAAACAATCCGTTGAACATTTATCGTACCTCCTATTTTGTTTGACTTATCACAGTCTGTTTTACAATACGCTTTTGCGCCAAAAAGTGTTACAATATTTGCACACAAATGTAAAATCCCCCGTTGACTTGATCGAAGCACAGTGATATAATTAACTGTGATATGTTTTTGCGATGCCGACAACATTTTTAACGCATAACAGTGCTATCAATTTGCTTGGACGTTTTTGCAGCCGAGCATTTGCCAAAGGAGTAACCATGATAGATCAATACAAAAACGAATTTATCGCGTTGTACACCAACAACGTCAAACGAGACGGTGCGGACAAGCTTTTGGACTACCTTTTGTCTAACGACTTCTTTACTGCTCCGGCATCGGCGCGTTTTCACGCTTCCTACGAAGGTGGACTTTGTTACCACTCCGTCAACGTGTATAACCGTCTTGTCAAATTGGTAAAAGCCGATTTGGGCGACGACTACGCCAAGACTTTTTCCGACGAAACGCTTGCAATTTGCGGATTGTTGCACGATCTTTGCAAAGTAAACTACTACACAACGGAAATGCGCAACGTAAAGGAAAACGGCGCGTGGGTGCAAAAACCATTTTATCGCGTGGAAGAAAAATTCCCTTACGGACACGGCGAAAAATCTGTGTTTATCGCCAGCCAGTATATCAAACTTACCGCCGAAGAAGCCATGGCAATCAATTGGCACATGGGCGGTTTTGACGAGCGCGTGCGTGGTGGCAGTTTCGCTTTGAGTGATGCTTACGCCAAATACAAACTTGCCTTATACTTGCACACTGCCGACATCCTTGCTACCTATATCGACGAAGATAGAGGATAATCCGTATATACGTTTATCAAAAAGGACTAAATTATGAAACAACTTCTACAAAACTTTTTGCGATACGTCGCAATTGATACCGAATCTGTTCCCGACGTGGAGCAATTTCCCAGTAGCCAAAAACAATTCAATTTGCTAACCCTTTTGCGCGACGAATTGGTTGCGCTTGGCATCGATACCAAAATGGACGAGCATTACGGCTACGTTTACGCAACCATCCCTGCAAACACAACGGGTAGCTACAAACTTGGGTTTATCGCGCACGTTGATACGTCCAGTGCCGTTAGTGGAGCAAACGTAAAACCCATTATCACCTCCAACTACGACGGCAAAGATATCCCCCTTGCCAACGGCAGAGTGCTTTCGCCAAATGAGTTCGACAGCCTCAAATCCCACCTTGGCAAAACCATTATCAGCTCGGACGGAACAACCCTTTTGGGTGCCGACGACAAAGCGGGCGTTGCCGTGATTATGCGACTTGCCCAAACTTTGGTGCAAAATCCGCAAATTCCCCACGGGGAAATCAAAATCGCTTTTACGCCGGACGAAGAAGTGGGCAGAGGTACCGACTTTTTTGACGTTAGCGGTTTTGGTGCAGACGGTGCCTATACCATTGACGGTGGTGGCATCGGCGAGTTGGAATACGAAAACTTTAACGCTGCAGCTGTAAAAGTGGTAGTGCACGGCAAATCGGTGCACCCCGGTTCGGCAAAAGGTTTGATGGTCAACGCAGTGCTTATCGCAATGGAATTGCAAAGTCTGTTGCCCGCCTTTGATAACCCCATGTACACCGAAGGCTACGAAGGATTTTTCCACCTTACCGATATTTCGGGTGATTGCGAGCAAGCAACCGTCCACTACATCATTCGTGACCACGATATGCAAAAGTTCCAACACAAAAAGGCACTTTTCCAACAAATTGTAGATTTTCTCAACGCTAAACACGGCGCGGGCACAGTGGACGTTACCATCACCGATAGCTACTACAACATGAAAGAAAAGGTTGCTCCGCATATCCACCTTGTGGAAAACGCAAAACTTGCCATGCAAAAAGCAGACGTACAACCACACGTTTGTCCCATTCGTGGCGGTACCGACGGTGCGCGACTTAGCTACGAAGGCTTGCCATGTCCCAACCTGTTTACCGGTGGCTACAATTTCCACGGTCGCTACGAGTACGTCCCCTTGGAAGATATGTACAAATCCTACCAAGTGGTGCTCAATCTGGTAGATATCTACAAGTCTTTCAA
>CAZDLE010000055.1:4625-7717 GCA_964506035.1 uncultured Oscillospiraceae bacterium
TGTACAAATCCTACCAAGTGGTGCTCAATCTGGTAGATATCTACAAGTCTTTCAAATAGACTGTCCATTCGTAATAATGATATTTCTTGAAAGTTAATTTGCGTTAACGCGATTTCAACGACGTATCGAAAAATTGCGTCGCTGCGGTTGGGTAATAAGTTAGCAACAATTTGTATTTCGATGAATATACGTAACGTATCACTTTATTTAACGGTTATATATTTAACGTAAAAAATCTATTTTGCACAATTTTGGCAGTTAAACACTTTGTTTTGTGTGTCTTAACGGTCAGTTTTGTGCAATTATCTCAAATAAAAATCAATTCAAACAACAAAAGGAAGATTCTCAAAATGGCAGAGTACGCCTATGTCGACCTGCGTCAACAACCGCAATTGACAACGCAAGCGGCACAATGGTTCCACGAAAAGTGGGGTGTGCCAACGGACGCGTATCTCGATTGCATGCAAAACTATCTGGACGGCAAAACGCAGTACGGCTGGTTTTTGTGCCTGCACGAGCATACCATAGTGGGCGGTTTGGGCGTTATCGAAAACGATTTTCACGCGCGCAAGGATTTGTTTCCCAACGTGTGCGCCGTCTATACGGAAAGTGCCCATCGTGGCAAGGGTATCGCCGGAAAACTACTCAACATGGTGGTGGACGATTTGCGTGCAAAGGGAATTTCTCCCGTGTATTTACTAACCGATCACGTCGGTTTTTACGAAAAATACGGCTGGGAATTTTTCTGCATGGTACAAAACGACGACGAAGATACCCAATCCCGCTTGTATATTCACAAATAACCATTGTCTATTTCAAATTTTATCGTAACGTTAAACGGCTTTCAAAACAAATTTTCTTGCAAACAACCTGTGCGTTTAAATAAGGCTAAAACCCATTGTAAACAGCTTTTTTATTTGTTTTATATAACCAAAAACAAGACTGACACCCCCTGTCAGCCTTGTTTTTTACTATAGACGTTTGTCGTTTCGTAGTTTTATCTTCGTTGCCTTGCTTCTTCACTTTTCACTATTCACTGCCGTTCTACATCTCTCTTCACTATTTCCTATTCACCGCCTTCTACCTTCCTTCTTCACTATTTCCTCTTCACTGCCTTTCTCCTTCACTATTCACCGCCTTTCTTATCTTCCCACAGTCGTGTTGTCGTGTTTGCGATCGCGCAGTTCCTCAATGGGATGTTCCGCCGTTTCAAAACGGTAGTCACGTCCGTTATCGGCAATGTACTTTTTTATCACGCAATGGCTTGCGACGTTGCTATCTTTTGCGTTTACCTGCTTTTGATACTCAAAAAATTTGTAGTCGCCGTCCAACTCGCCAACGGGTTTGTAGTCTTCGCCGTAGCCGGTAAGGTTAACGGTGTTTTTAAGCACTTCGCGAACATAGTCGATATTTGATCTAAACGCTAACAATTCGGGAAAATCCCCCTTGGGAATAACCTGCTCCCACACCTTGTTTTCGTACTTTTTGAGCAGTTCCGCCGCCTTGTGCAAATGTCCCAACTCGTCGTTGAAATGCTCTTCCCACACCTTTTTTACCAGCGGATCGGTTTCGTCCTGCCACAAACTGTAGTATAGGTAGCACTCGGTGTATTCGTGCATCAAATTTTCTTCCAGCCACGTGCATGTTGGATCTTTCAATCCGCCGTACAACGACACGTGTTGCTCCTCAATCATGGCGATTTCCGTGTAAAGTTGACGTCCCATTTTGTTTTGGTAAAAATTTGCCTGATTCATGTAGTAGTTCATGGTTTGTTGCTCAGCTGCCGTCAAAATGTTGATGTCTAACTTGGTTAGACTGTTTGCCTTTTTGTAGTTTATAAAACGCTTTACGTCGTCGGTGGGGTAGCGATGTTCGGCAATGGTGGGACGACCGGGCATAAGCTCCGTGTAGCCACCCACAAGTTTTTCCGCAACAACGCCCTTGTCCATTTCCAACAAATCCGCATAGCGATACAAATGGTCAAAGTCCTCCAATAGTGCAAAATCCATTGCCATTTTAACGTACTTGTCGCTTTCACGCTGGGCAAAAATTGCAGTCAAATCCACCGCAAGTTGCTCGTAGCCAATGGTATGCTCCAAAATGCCTTCCCCAATGGGTTTCAAACTGGCAATGCGCTTTTGTTGTTGCTGTTCGTGACGGCGCACAACGGCAAGTTCACGTCGCAAATCGTTGTTGTCACAATGACGGTGGAATTGATGCCCAAACCAAACGGCTTCAAACTCTGCACCGGCTGCCAAAATGATGCGCACGCGCGTGTAGGGATCGACGTCAAATTTGTTGTATGGCTTTAGCACAAGCTGCTTCCAGTTGTAAAATTCGCCACTGCAACGTAGCGGTTTTTCGTTAAACGGATTAAAACTCATTGTAAAATACCTTCCTTGTTTTGTTTTACACAGATTTTTGCCAACAATCCACCATTTTACACCTAAACCCGAATGCTTATGTAGCCATTTTTTAGTGCAACGTTTTTTAGCATCATCACTTTGATTTGCCCAAAACAAACAGCAAACGGTCAAAATAGCAGTAAAGACGGTCAAAAGATGATTATTATACTTGTGATTGCTTGCTTCATTTGGTAATAATAAATAATCAATTTATATCAAATCTGCCTTATAAAGTCCGTAGGAAATTGCTTTATATGTAAAAATAAACAATCAATTTATATTGGTATTGGCGGAAATAGCGACGGCGCCCGCTTCGCCAAACGTTATAAAAAATATCGCGTCATCACGTATTTGTCATAATATCTATAACGCTATTTTCCTTGGTGCCTACGGAAAACGGGTATCACGCTCCTCAATAACAAATATAATTACGCTCCGCCATTTTCAATATCTCAATTTATCTTATATATTTCACTCATAACAACTTTCAAAAGTGGCACTTACTATTACACAAATAACGCCAATTTTTTACTTATTTTGCATCAATTTTTTTGCAAAATGCCGTTATTTTGGCAAAACTGCAAGCATACATTAGCAATGTGCAACAAATGTTCGAGTTTCACAATTTTGTGGAACAGGTTGTCCACCTTGATTGTGGATAACTGTGGATAACTTTGTGGATAAGTG
>CAZDLE010000056.1:0-7673 GCA_964506035.1 uncultured Oscillospiraceae bacterium
CTGCTCACAAGGCAAACAAGATATCTTTGTAAAAAATTAGTATAACAATTAGTTTTACATACATCCCAACATGTTAGTTTTTAGGATTGGTTGGTACCGCTTTTTTCAAAATATATAAAAACAGAGCAATCCACAACCTCAGCCTGTTGTAACGATTGAAAAACACCGCACGATTCTAAATAAAAAACGAAACATTTTTCAACATCAACCTATAAATACGAAAAAAATATCTATCACAAAAAGAAATGCGTGGCGAAAGGTCGTCACGCATTTTGTTATTTTGCTCTACAAACGTTGGGGCGGTTGTGATGGCGATAAAAAATTTTACTGCTCACAAGGCAAACAAGATATCTTTGTAAAAAATTAGTATAACAATTAGTTTATCTTGCTTGCACCCCTACGTTTATCGTAGAATGTTTTGCTCTGCTTTGGCACAAAAGTGGCACTTAAGCACCACAAAAGTAGTAGTTTAACGGTCGATTTGTTGCAGTTTGTTGTGAAGTAAATCGTCTATTTGCTTGCACTTTGGTGGTAGACAACAAACATCTACCCATTTAGCAATGTTTCGTTTTAGATCCCAAAAACCGTCTATTTGCTTGTGGTGTGTTGTTCGGCTGTGAAAGTTTGCATGGTTTTGTCCAGCACGTCCAAGCAAGCATCGATGCTTTGGTCGTCGATAATTCCCTTTAGCAGTTGGGCAAGTTTTAGGCGTTTTTCGTCGGAGGAAATGTTTTGACGGTAGATTTCCGTTGCGGTTGTGCAAACAAGTTTTACCGACGAGACAAAATCGGCAAGTGACAGTTGTTTGGAAATCAACTTTTGTCGCAAACTGCCAAAATACAACAGCTGGGTGTAGAATGCGCCGAACAAATCGTCCTTTAGAATACTTTTCATACTTTTTCCGGAAAGCGACGATACAAATTTGAATATCACAGTTGCAAGCGCACCGATCGTTGCACCACTAACGGCACAATCCATCACCGTTGAGAAGGCAAACTCTGCAACTTTTTTGACAAAAATCTCGTCAATTACTGCACAGACCGTTCCAAAAATGAAGGGCAAAACTACTGCAAAATCGAATTTGTGCAGTACGTCCACGTCCACCTTGTTTACAAACAGTTTTTTGCACAGTTGAGTTGCGATACAGGTTGCCACGGCATATGCCAAAAAGTAGGCGTTGTCGCAGTTTTTGATAAAGCTAAACAGCGACTGAAAAAAAGTTTCAAAATCCATTTGTGTGGTTCTCCTTTTGGTTGCGATGCAAGTTTTGATTGCACCGCTTTTGAACTTCACCACAAAATGCAGGTTACAACTTGTAAACAATCCGTTTTGACGTTTGATGCTAAACTGCCACCAATGTGGTTTTGCTCGCAACCATTTTTGACGATTGACGTCGCGAGTAGATTGTACCGAGTTGGGCGATTGATACAAATTTTGCGCCAAAGTTACAACGGCGGTTGTTTGATTGCAACGGCACTTTTGTGGGAAATTTGGTACACATCCCGATTTTTTAACTTTACAGATTTGCAAATGAGTGGCAGGGTTTTGACTGCACGTTTCAAAACGATAGGCACTTTGGTTGCAACTACCGTTACTTTTTGCAATATCTGTGTACGTCACGAAAAGGCAAAGCAATCGGCATATACGATTTTTGAAATACGCAATACGACCTTTTGCGTTTTTTTGACGTGCGAAACGCTTTGAGGCAACAAAAAAGCGTGCACGAATAGTTCGTGACGCTTACATTGTATAACGCGATATTTAGTTTTGCAAATAAACGTGTCAAAAGTTTTGTGACAAGGTGATACCGCTCGTCAAGTTTGCAAGTACGGTTTTGTTGCGTATCCCTTGAAAACGTCCGCTGTAACAGGTTGGTTATCCATAAATTAGATATAAATTCTATTACGGTTATGCGTACGTCGTTTTGCGTTTTTTGCTTGTTTCATTTGCGACGACGGAACAATCTTTTACAATCAGTTGTCCGTTAGGGTTAGTTTGTAGATGTCGTTTTTGGGAACGTTGCGATCCTTGGCGACGGCTTTGATTGCATCCTTTTGGGACATTCCTGCTTTGATGTAGTATGCCAAATGTTCCTGTACGGACAGTTCGCAAAGGGCATTTTGGTTGTTTTCCGCACGGTTTACCACCAAAACAAACTCCCCTTTGGTATCGTCGATAACGTCGGCAAGGTGGCAAAAACGCACACGTTCGTGCGACTTGGAAAGTTCCTTTACCAAACAACACTCTCGATTGCCCAAGCGTTCGCACAAATACGCCATATTTTCCTTTATATCGTGCACAGCCAAGTAGAAAATTGCAACGTCCACGGTTCCATCCAGTAGTTTTTCGCGGTCCTTTTTTCTTTCCGGCAAAAATCCGTAGTAGGTAAAGGGCGGTTGATAGCCGGAAAGCACAAAAGCGTTTACGAATGCGCTCGGTCCGGAAATTACGGTGTACGGCAGGTCGCGTTGGATTAGCGCGTTAACCAAGACGTTGCCCGGATCGTTGATACCCGGCATGCCTGCATCGGAAATTAGCGCGATATCGTCGCCACGTTCGGCAAAGGAAAGCACAAAGTCCAAGCTCTTTTTTTCGTTAAACTTGTGGTAGCTGTAAAGCGGTTTACCGGTGATGCCGTAGTGAGAAAGTAGCACCTGCGAATGGCGTGTATCTTCGCAAAAAATTGCGGAAACGGATTTGAGAGTTTCCACCGCGCGGAAGGTTATTTCGGCAAGGTTGCCTATTGGCGTTGCAATTAGATATACCATGAGAGATTGTTCCTTGATTTGTCGATTTTGTACCTTTAATGGTCACTTTTGTAGCTCTTAAGGGTGGTTTGGGGCTTGTGGGGTGTAGTTGCCGTTTTCGTCGCAAATGTACATGGGGGCGTGCAAAATGCAGTCGCTTTCGCCACCTTTCACACCACGAATAAGCACCAAGTTTGGTTGTTTGTTGGGTGCAGGGCAAACGGGCAAAATTTCCTTTACGGCAATGTTGTTTTGGGCGCAAAGGGAGATTATTTCCGCTGTGCGACTTGCTTGATGCACCATGTACAAACTGCCACGATTGTTTAGGCATTTGGATGCCGACACCACAATATCTTGCAAAGTTGCACGCAGTTCGTGACGACAAATGGCAAGGTTTTCGGCAAGTTGTTGCTCGCCACTGCCCACCTTGCGATAAGGCGGATTACACACAACCACGTCGGCAAGTCCACGTACCAAACTGTTGGCGTTTTTTAGGTCGCAACACTGCACGTCGATTACGTTCTGCAAGTTATTCAACTCCACACTGCGTGTTGCCATATCGACAAGTTGTGGTTGAATTTCCAACGCAAGCACCTTTTGGGGATGTTTTTTGTGCGCAACCAAAATTGCAATAACACCACTGCCCGTGCCAAATTCCACGCAAAATTTGCCTTTCATATCCTTGCAAAAGTTGGCAAGCAACACCGCATCGGTGGTAAAGCGGTACTCCGTTGACGACTGAATTATTTGCAGTCCGTCGCATTGTAAATCTTCGATTTTTTCGTTATCAAGCAAAGTAATCATAAAGATATTGTACACTAAAACGCAAAAATAGTAAAGGGGTTACGATGGAAGATTATTTTGATAATCCCGTAACCCCTAAAAACTATTTAATTTGATACTTCGCTTGCAGTAAGTAGCGACTTTTACACAGTGATGCTTGTTTTCTTTCTCTACAAGGCTGGATTTGTCCTACAAATTTGATTTGCCACCCTTTTTGAGTAAATCCGCTTAATACCGGACGTTTTATGGATACAAAAGCCACGCACAATCAAAACAAAAATTTTGCCAAATGCAAAAAATTTTACTTTGTATCGTTATTTGGTTATGTTTTGCAAATTACAGTTCTTCAAAAACGTCGCCGATGTATGCCCAATAGCACGGACGAATACCTGCGTAGTAATTTATTATATACTTCCATTCGAACGTGCCTGTTTCGATGTTAATTGTGCCGATGTCACTTCCTTGGAAGCTATTCAGCAACCAGTAGTCGGTGTGTGCCCAGTTGTATTTGCTGCCGTCGTTTATTTTCCTTTTCTCCTTTTCGAGATTTTTGGAAGGGTTGGGATGCATCAAATAGTCCTTCAAATCTTCGTTTGCAACATACTTTTCGTACTGTTCACGAGAAAGTAAAAAGAATTTGCTAGATCTATCGCCAACGGGAGAAGTTTGAATATCGTCCGTGTAGGTGTCGAACCCTTTCATATAGTCTTCGCTAATGCAACCGTTAGAGTTATCCGCTAATCCTACAACGTCCAAGCAAACAAGCAAAGCTTTTTGCGTTGTTGCGTCCACGTCTACGCAGATATACGCAATACCATTTTCGCTTGCGCAACGATTATCGCCACTGTAGTAGCCGTTGTAAATTATTTCGCCCACTTGCAGATGTCTGTATCTAATGGATTGATACAATTCCTTTGCTTCCTTCGATTTTATGTCCTGCAAATTTTTTCGTGCTTGGGCATAGTCGCCTTGAGCAATAAGGTCGTTAGCCGTTTGAAGTTTGCTCTGTTTGTTTTGGGAGACGCTTGGAATCATAATAATGATAATAACAACAATAACCGCAAAAAGGATTATCTTTACAAGCGATGCTATCTTTTCGCCGGAATCTTCGCTGTTGATAATGCTAACAATAGAACCGATAAACAACGAAAACAAACTTAGTATTGTTGGAATAAGTGCCAAGTAGCCGATTTCAAAATCGTCCGCAGTGGCAAGCACTATCAAATAAGTAACAAGTGCAATGCCAATGGCAAACCCAACACCTGCGCCACCCATTCTTTTGTAAATTCGTATGACGGAAACTGCCGCAAGATACATCAAGCCAAACGCCATTGCCGTTGTTGATGCAAGGTCGTTTATGTAAGCAATCCAAAACATGGAAATTAGCAAGCCGATTATCACGTCCGACCATTTGTACAAATGGTGCAACAATGACAAAACGAAATTGCCCGTGCGCGTTGCAATTATGATGGGAATAAGCATAACGATAAATCCCAAAACTGCAGGAACAATGCAAATCGGTACTTGTTCGGCAACGTTTGTAAGCATAATTATACCGCCGATTAGACACAGCACATAAACGATTATCGCCGTAAGAATACCGACTCCATTACCCGCACTGCTATCGTAGCCACTTTCTCGTGCCGTTCCGACGTAATTACCGTCGGCATCGTAAAGATCGTATTCTGCCATAAAATTTTTTCTCCTTTATGCAAAGCATTTGTAAATTAGTATCAAACGACGTTAGCGTTTGTTTGTGGGAAGTTTTGAAGGTTAAATACTTTTCTTGTTTATAACTTAATTATATCATATTGATGTTATAAACGTCAATCTGTTTGTGGCAATTATTTAGTTTGCGATATATCGAGTATATTCACAAACAAACCTACCTGTTGCAATTTAGTATCGGGAAGCTACAACTACAATAGCATTTAGCTGTTTTTCGACATAAGTACAGGTTTGGTGATATTGCGGAAATGCGGTTGCTTTGATTGGCGATGCCGCACATACTTCTGCTGAGAATTGCATTTTTGCGATTTTACGCTTGCATCCACTGTTAAAATATCAATTTTGCTAAAAAAATCAAATACGTATGTGGATTTTTTGGTAATCTGCACTAAACGATTTATCCTCTGCACAATGGAAAATCAATCCACAACGATAACTTTTTTGCCTATGGACGTGAGAAATTTTTTGAAATCGTCCAGAGTTAGCACCACCGTTGCGGTGTTGTCGCAGGGGTGAAATTTTACGCGGTTGGCGTTCCACACGCTGCTGTCGATAAGTAGCGGAGCAGAATAGAGGGAGGTGTTTTCGTTGAGGTAGGCAAATGGAGAGACGCTTCCACGATGCACACCCAAATCGGCAAGCAGTTTTTCCTCCGTGGCAAACTCGAACTTGGCACATCCAACGTAGCTTGCCAAGTGGCGCATTTCCGCACGTTTGTCAAACGGCAACACAACAAGGTAAAAATTGTTGCTCTTTTTATCCTTTACGTACAGACTTTTGCAAGACATGCAGTTGGGCACGTGTATTACTTGGCGGGATTCTTCCGTGGTGACCACCGCTTGATGGCGCAACAGTTGGTATTGCACGCCTATCGAATCGAGATAGTTGGTTACTTTTGTTATCATGGTTAAAATTTGAATTGATTAGATTTTGTATTTTTTGATACGTATTGATATTGCTTTAGTTGAACTTTGAGTTGATTAGGATTTTTGTTTTGGTAAATTTGTTTGCTTGTTTGACTTTAGTGCAGTTGAGGGCAACGTTGATAAAAAACACGTTTGCGCAACTTGGAAGTACCACCCAATTGCAATGTCCGTTGGCAATGGCGTTACAGCATTTGAAAGAGGCAACAGCAGTATAAATTTTTGTAGATTTACAGTTTTTTCCTGCCACTGTAGGGTGCATAACGTCAATTTACATAATTATAGCACATCGACTAAAAATGTTCTATAATTTTGCACGATTTTGCAGCTAAAAAGAAAAATGCGTTGCGTTTGGGTAAGCGTTGGAACAATTGCAACAAAAAAATCTTCCGCCGAAAATGGGAAAGATTTTTGAAAAAAGTGTTATCGGTTGGTTACGCCACACTTACCAAAGAAGAATATACAATCGTTACGCAACCTTTTTGTTATCAAGCGTTTTTGCGTCCTTTTTGCGTTACGTATCTAAACGTATGTATCTAAACGCACCTATCTAAATAGGTCTATCTAAATGTATCTAAATAAATACGTCTATCTAAATGCATCTAACTAAATACGTCTATCTAAACGTATCTAACTGCAAAGGTAGTTCATTATGCCGTTGAAAATTAGGTTGCAGATTGTTTCGCGGTAGGTATCGGTTTTTAGGTTTTGCAAATCCTGCGCGTTGGACAAAAATCCGCACTCGACTATCACGCTGGGGCATGGCATTTCGCGACACATGTAGAAATCGCCATCGATTGCCTCGTGGGTGTTGCCTGTGTGACGATTGAAAGTTTGTTGCAAAGCATCGGCAAGTTGTTGCCCTTCGGGGTAGCCCGTTTGGTAGAAAACCTGCGGTCCCTTGCGCGAAAGTTGTGCGCCAAATTGGTTCATGTGGATGCTCACAACTATGTTTGCACCGCTTTTTTCCACGATTTTTTTGCGCGCTTGCATATCGCGAAGTTTGAACCCTTTGGTGGGCAAGCCGTACAGCCCTGCATCCGTCGTGCGCGTGTACACTACGTTGAAACCGCTTTCGTCCAGCATTTTTCCCAATGTTTTGGCGTAGGCAAGGTTAAGATCGCTCTCGTTTGTGCCGTCCGTTGCCACTTTGCCGTGATCCATACCGCCGTGACCGGCATCCACCACGATTGTGTAGTCGATAAGAGAAACGTCTTTTGAAAGTTGCCCCATGCACAAAAAGAAGACCAAAACCATCTGTAACGCCAAAATTATCAAAAAAATTGCCACAAAACGTGTGGATTTGACGGAAAACGGCATTTTTAGTTGTACACCCCCTTTTTGTGGAAATTTGTATAAGCGGAACATTTTTCGACATTTATATAGCATTGTTAGACATTTTTTGCAACATTTTGTGAAAAAATACACCAAGTTATGCACTTATCCACAAAGTTATCCACAGTTATCCACAATCAAGGTGGACAACCTGTTC
>CAZDLE010000057.1:0-1417 GCA_964506035.1 uncultured Oscillospiraceae bacterium
GATTTTGCATTGACCGTTGCCGACGACCTTGGCTACAAAAAAGATATGCACCTTGTGTTTGAATTGACGGGAAAAACGTCAAACATCATTTTGACGGACGGAAACTACGTCATTTTGGACAGTATAAAACACCTTCCGCAGGATTTGGATGCAAAACGCATCATTATGGCGGGAGCAAAGTACAATTTCTTTTTGCCACAGCAAAAAATTGCCCCATTCGATTTGCCACGCATACGCGAATTTCTTGAAAACTGCAACCTTCCACTGCGCAAAACACTGCCGGAAGTGTTGTTGGGCGTTAGTCAAGCAACGGTAAACGAGATACTTTGCGGTATTGACGAAAACGACCACACAATCGTAAACCACGCAAAGGTCGTGGACAGAATTGCACAGTACAAAGTAAATTTGTGCAACAAAAAACCTTGCGTTATCATCAAAAACGGCACGCCTGTGGACGTTTGCCCCTTCGATTATCAATCGGCAAAGGGGGAAAGGGTGTTCTACCCCACTTTGAACGAGGCGCACGACAACTTTTACTATCTATTGGACCAATCTCAGCGGTTCAACGACAAGGCAAAATCGGTAACAACCGTTATTAAAAATGCCATTTCGCGCACGGAGAAAAAACTTTCGGCGCAACGCCAAAGCGTACTGGAGGCGGAAAACAGAGAAATCTACCGTCAATACGGCGACTTGATACTTTCTAACATTTGGCGAGTGGGTACAAAAAGCACGTCGCTTACCTGCGAAAACTACTTTGAAAACAACAATCCCGTTACAATCCCACTGGACGTACAACTATCCCCACAACAAAACGCCAACGCCTACTACAAAAAATATCGCAAGCTAAAATCGGCGTACGAACACAACACGTTGTTGGTGGAAGAAAACACAAAACTGTTGCAATATTTGCAAACAATCAAACAAAACCTTGCCTTTTGCGCCGACCAAGAAGATTTGTCGCAGATACGTGCGGAATTGGTAAGTTTGGGGCTGATCAGGGAAAAATCCACGGGTAAAAAACAACCACCACAGGCGGTAAAACCACTTTGCTACGACGTGGGCGGTTACCTTGTGTACGTGGGCAAAAACAACGTGCAAAACAATCACGTGACCTTTAAGCTTGCCAAGGCAACGGACGTTTGGTTGCACACGCAAAAGATACACTCCTCACACGTGGTGATTGTAAACGACAAGGGTGGCGAAGTGCCCGACGACGTGATTGTGACTGCGGCGGAGATATGCGCGTACTACTCGCAGGCGCAAAACGGAAGCAAAATTGCCGTGGACTACACCGCCAAAAGCAACCTAAAAAAGCCAAACAAAGCACCCCTTGGATTTGTTACCTACAACGTGTACAACACCCTTTTGGTAAACCCCAACCGCCACGTAGAACTGGTAAGAAAAGGATAAAAAA
>CAZDLE010000057.1:1517-7495 GCA_964506035.1 uncultured Oscillospiraceae bacterium
AAAAACACGCGTCTCTGTTTTGCGAGATGCGTGTTTTTGTTTTGTTGTTTGATTTTTTGCAATTTGCACGTTTACGTGCTTTGCAAGTGGGTTGTTTTGTTAAAATAGTTTTTTGTTCGCTACGCTGATCAATTTGGCTGTGCGTTACACTTTTACAAACCGCGGTTAGTTGCCACTGTAGAAGACTGCAGTTGTGTTGTTTTGATTGCCCCGAATTGTGAATGATCCAGTTTCGCTCGCGGTATAGATGCATTTCGTATATTGCGGGGTGCTTTGTACGTTGTAAGTTTGGTACGTCGCGTTGCCATCGTTGTAGAATATTTTTCCTTTGTACGTGCCGTAATATACATAAACTTTGCACTCTTTCATGTTGTTAGTCTGCGTAATCCTGTTTACTGCAATAGGAGCATTAGAACACTCTGTTACGATAGCATCTTGATAAGTTTGAACAGTTGCGTCGCTACCAAAATAGTTTGCATCACCTGCGCCGAAAACAACTTTGGCATCGTCGTAGACATTAAATGAGTCGATACTGGAGCTATTGCCAAAACGTCCTGCATAGATGAGTACACTTGCTGTTGCAGTCTCTGTGATAACCTGATTCTCTACCTTGGTAACGCCCGTAACAAATGCACCGCCGTTACCACCGTCGAACGTACCATTGTAAATAATAACCGTTGCGCCACCAACAACTTTAAGTCCGTAGAACGCAGCAGGACCAGATCTACCACTTAACGGAGTGGGGTTTGCGTTCATAAACCCTTTGAACGTGCCATTGTGAATTGTTACTTTACCATCACCGTTAGCGACAACGCCGTTACCAAACTCTGCAGTGTATTCGCCGTTGAACACAGTGATATTGCCACCGTTAATTTCGATTGCGTGCCCACCGGTGATACTTACCTTACTTTGCCAACCATCACTAATAAATGTTCCAATACCATTATATGTATTGCCTACTTGGTTGCCGTTTGCTTTTACTGTAATATCGTTGACGGTGGAGGTTTCACTACCAAGTGTAATATTACCAACGGATGTGCCTGCAAGGTCACTCTTGCCGGAGTAGATACCGCCACCGCTTTCGGCGATAATATCTGCCTTGGTAATATTTACGTTGCCACCCAACACACGCAACGCGCAACTTGTTACAACAAGAGACGAATAGGTGTAAGTTTGACCGGTAAGTTGATCGTTTTGCAAACCGGTGTGGGTGATGTGCAAGTTGCCTATGCTTGTAAAGGAACCACCGTTTATGTAGATACCGTCGGTGTTGCGGTAACTTGTGTTGACCAAGTTGCCGTTTTCGAACACGGGAACGGTCAATTCGTAGGTGTTTTTGTAGTCGTCCGCCGTTGTGTTGGCAGATTCTAGCGTAAACTGATTATTGCCTGTGGTTGCGCCAAAGGTAAGGTTGCCACCACGGATTGCAATAGCCGAAGCCTTTTGCGTGGTGATACTGCCCTTTTGGTTGATGTTTAGCGAACCACCGTTTACAGCAACGCCAACTTCCAACGAGTTGATATCTACGTTGTTCAATTGTACCGTGCTATTTTTAGCATTACTGGAAAGGAACACGCCAATAGATGCTTGAATGGTTCCGGTTTTTGCAGTTTTATCGTCCTTGCCAACGTTGATTGTGGCATCGTTAATCTCGATACCAAGTTGTTGTGTCGAGACGGCATACACACCGTAGCAACTATCACCGCTAACAACGTCGATTGTACCGTTGCTAAGCGTTACCGTGCCTGATTCTGCCATGATGCCGTAGGATTGCTTGCCATTTAGCGTGTAGGAATACTTTGTGGACGCAACGGAACCGCCACTGTGAACGTGTATACCATAGCCGTTTTCGCCGGAAATGGAAATTGTGTTGCTTGTGTCGGCAACAACCTTCACGGTGCCGTTTTCCGAGTCGATACCCGTTTGATATTCGCCACCCGTCATTGTGATATTAAAGTTTTTAACGGTAAACTTATCCGAGCCACTAATTAGCGAGTTGATACCGTAAATACGGCTATCTTCCGTTCCCGCACCATCAATGGTCATAGAACCGCCATCCACTTTGATACCTTGTGCCTTTGCCGATGCGTAGATACCCATAGAACTGTTGCCGGTTATATCGTAGACGTAGCCTGTGGACACTACCGAACCGCCGTCAACCTTGATACCATACGCATTTGCACCGTCAACGGTGATTTGTGAAAACTTGGTAGAGTTTACGTTTACAGTACCGCTTTCGGAATAGATACCTTGCGCGTTATCGCCGGTGATTGTAAACGCACTGTCCTTGACGTTGAACGTACCGCTGGTAATTTTGGAGTGAATACCTGTGGGGCTGGTTCCTTTTACGTTAAAGGTGGAGTCTTGCACGATAAGTGAACCGCTTTCCATTGTGATACCGCAAGAAGTGTTACCTTCGACGGTAAAGATTGCGTTGTTGATATCCAAAGTACCTGCAAACATGGTAATACCACGCGAAGCATCGCCGTCGATTGTAAAAGTTGTATCGTCAACGGTCAAAGTACCGTTATTCATCAAAACGCCGTAGGTGTCGTTGCCTTTTACGGTACAATCTGCGTTGGAAATTTCCAAAATACCGTCAGCAACGCTAATTGCCGACATTTTGCGATCCTTGCCCGAAGAAGAGACAAGTCCGTTTGTCAAGTTTTTGGTAAAGGTGCCGTCCGTGATGGACAGTTTGCCACCTTCCATACTGATAACGTTGTTGTTACTGCTGTACAACGTACCTTTTGCGATGCTAACATCGGCAGGGTTATCGGTGTAGGCGGAAGAGTTCAAAATGCAGTAGCTTTCGCCTTTTTTAGCCAAACGGCCGTTGTGATCACCTTCGACGTAGCCCGTTGAACCGTCGTACCACTTAAAGTTATTAAAGTAGTTATCACCAAATGCGTTACTGGAGGTTTCCTTGTCGGTAACGGCATTTTTGGTGTAGCCCGTTGCATTTGGTACGCGGGAGGAAAACTTGCCTTGTTTTACGGTGATTGTGCCACCACTACAATTTACGCAAGCTGTGTTGGAAGTGCCAAAATATTGAAAGAAATCACCGTCTTGAACGTCCAAAGTGCCACTTGCCATTTGTATTGCGGCGTAGTACTGGGATTTGGCTTCAATTTGAGACGCCTTTTGGATAACGTCTTCGTAGCCGTAGATGGTAACTTCAACGTAGTCGTCG
Organism: uncultured Oscillospiraceae bacterium; assembly: GCA_964506035.1. GTDB lineage: Bacteria > Bacillota > Clostridia > Christensenellales > CAG-314 > Fimimonas. The sequence goes on from CAZDLE010000057.1 coordinate 4,711, forward strand.
ATGGTTTTGCCTTCGGCAAAGGTAGTGGGTTTGTTGGCAGAAACGTAGGTGTAGGTATCCTTGTCGACGTAGTAGGTGTAGTACCAATCCGCCATGGAAACGTCCGTTGCGTTGCCGACATTTTCGCTGGTGCGGTAGTAACAATAGGTATCGGGGTATATTGCAAAGTCACTGCCGGTAACAGTTACTTTTTCGTCAAAGTACAAATTGCCATGATTGTAGGCAACTTCGCCCGTTCGCGTGGGGTAAGATTTGATAATAGGTGCAAATTTTGACTGTTTAGGGCTAAAGTTTTCGCCACTTTTTTCCCAATAATTGACTGTTTTTGCTTCACTTTCCACAATGGTACGTTTTGTGTAGGAATTGTTGTTTGCTAAAACGTGGTTATTGTAAGAATAGTACTCGGAATAACGTGGACCGCTTTCGAACGTACCTGTAACAACGGTTAGCGTACCACCTTGGATGTTAAAAACCGATCCAACGGGGTTGTACAAACCGCCTGTTTGCTCGGTGGAAGTATCAACAACCGTCAAGCGGACGTTGGGCATAATGTTCAAAATGGGGTCTTGACCATTACGCTGTATTTCCACACCGTTTAAGTCCAAAATCAAGTCGTGGTTGAGCGTTTCCGCCTTTTGCGTTACGATAAGCGGGTTGTCGATTTCCTTATCCAACTGAATAAAGCTATAACCTTGGTTGATAGCCTCAAACAAAGCGTCTTGCGTGTTTACCACAAACACCGAGTTTACGGTAAAATCCAAACTTACGTCTTCTTTGCCGTTGTTGTTCCAGTAGGCGGGTTCGTTTGTGACGTATTTTGAGTAGCTGATGCCTACACAACAGGAAGCAATAACAAGCAATGCAAAAGCCACAGCAAAAAATCTTTTTGATGCAACATAGTTTTTCATTTTGTTTTTACCTCCTTTGTTAGATTTTGGTTTATTTGATTTTGCCTGTTGGCAAACAACCAAATTTTTGTGTTGTTACTGGATTTGCTCGAACTGTACGTCTACAAAAAACGGATAGGTTTTGGAATAACACTGCGCCAAGTACAGTTTTTGGATGTTGCCGTCGTACAAATTGAGTTTTTTAGCCGAAGTGAAATCTTCCGTTTGCAAAACGTTGTTTTCGTAGACAGGTTTACCTGTTGTGGGATCACGCTTGCACCAAGTAACTTTGGTTAGAGAAACGTCTGTAAAGGTGTAGTTGCGTGTGATTGTGCGTTGGACGTATTCCGTTTTCGTTGTTATTTCGGAAAACTCTTGATCTTCGTAGGTTGTGTTGTCCATAGCGGTATTAGTGGTAGTTCTGGTGGTATCATCATCGGTATAGCTACTTGTGTAATCTACACCTTTTTGACCGATTAGTTTTTCGGAAGAAAACTTGTATGTTTCTGTATCACTATAGACACTTTGGTGTATTTTATCATCTTCGGAAATACCCTCTTTATAGCGGATACCATCTTCATTTTCTTGATAATTCAAATCGTCACCCTGGTAATACTGGAAACCATACGTGGAATCGTTATAATAAGCACGATAGATAAATCCCGTTTCGGTGTAGGTGCGAGTATAGGTTGTTGTGACTGTTTTGGTTTCGGTGACCGTTTCTTTGCCGATATCGGTAGTTTTGGTGGTACGAACCACATTCATTGTTATTGTTTCCGTTGTGCCGTTTTCACTTTTCGTCTCGTTTGTGACGGTTTTTGTTTCCGTAACGTCCTTAGTGCGGTCGGTTGTTGTTCGCTTGCTAATCGTTCGTTCTTCGGAAACTTCTGTTACCGTAACGGTACCGGTGCGTGTTACAGGTATTTTATAGATATAAAATTCTGTTGCGTATGTAGAGCCAACACGGTTTGTTACACCAATATATCCTTGAGTATCGGGATTTGTGTAATTTGAAGAATCTGGTTCTGCAAAACCATCTTGAACCTTAAATCCGGTTCGTTGGGTACCGTTCCAGGACCAACCATTGGTATTCCACGCAGTATCCGTACCTTCCGTTTGACTTTTGATTATCGTATAAGTGCGAGCTGTTGTGTAGTTTTTTGTTTCGTTTACCTGTTCGGTGGTTTTGGAAGAGGAAGTATAAACACCGTTTACCGTGTACGTCACGGGGGTGCCGGTAAGCACGTGTAGATCTTCCGTTTCCGCTGTTTTTGTGGTATCTGCAGTTGCAAAGGTGCTATCTGTGTAGAAAGTGCCTGTGGACGACTCGCTAACGCGCATAAGTGCAAACGTTGGTGTGCTTGTTGTGTCACCATGGACTTCGGTTATCGGTTCAAAGCCTGTGATGTTGCCTTCAGCATCTTTTTGCAACGTCACAAACGTGCCACCGATATGCTCGTCATCCAACACGTTGGTAGGAGCAAGCTGTACAATGTGTTTTACCGTGGTGGGGGTGCCTGCAGGCAAAACAAAGTCGCTTGTGAATATTGTTATGCGGTAGTAGTTTACGCCTTGGCTGTAGGTTGCAGTTAGCGACGGCAAAAGTTCGCCACCTTCCGACTCCAACGTGGGATTATCTTCGTTGGTAAGTTTGGACGTGTCCCACATGCGGAAATCCAACGATTGCTCAACTTGTTTTGTGAACGCTTCCAGCGTGATAGTGGTTGATGTGCTTGTTGCGGTGTAGTTATCGCCAGATTTTGTAACGCTAAAGGTCAAATCGGTGCAAGCTGCAGAGTTGTAGTCTTCGCTGTCAGCCGTATTATACGATTTGCTGTTATTGCCTGCTTTTATCAAATCAGCCACCACAATTTGTGGAAGCATTGCTGTGCCATGCT
>CAZDLE010000058.1:0-7314 GCA_964506035.1 uncultured Oscillospiraceae bacterium
CTTTATTCCGTCAACGTTGTCTAAACTTTGTGCAATAACGGCATCTTTGTAGCGCGATTCCACATCGTCGTCCACGTAGAAGACGGTTTTGCCAAGGTAATCTTCAAAATTGCCCAGTTCGCGTTCGAAGGGGTCCACTTTGCTGATAAACTCGGTAACTTCCATGCACGCTTCGTCCACAAGTTGGCATCCAAGGTTGTCGTACACTTTGTAGCCGTTGTATTCGCTGGGATTGTGGCTTGCCGTTATGTTGATACCAACATCGCAGTGTAAATCGCGCACCATAAAGGACAAAAACGGCGTGGGCATACACTCTTTTGTGATGTACACCTTGATTCCGTGCCAAGCAAGGGTTGTTGCAACCGTTTCGCTAAACAGACGGCTGTTGATTCGGCTGTCGTAGGTTATTGCGCAACTGGTCATACCGTGTGCAACCATGTATCTTGCAATACCTTCCGTAGCGCGAAAAACCGTATACACGTTCATGCGATCGGCGCCCGCCGTCATAATTCCACGCAACCCGGCAGTGCCAAATTGTAGCTCGCCCAAAAATGCATTTTTGATGGTTTCAACGTCCCCTTCCATTTGTTGCAGACTTGCTACAACACTTGGTTCCGTTGCATGTTTTTTCCAAAACTCGTACTTTTCCAAAAAATCCATAGTTGCCTCCTTGATAACGCAAAATATGGTTACGTTTGATACTCTCATTATAACCGCCCGTCGCTTGATTGTCAATTATTCCCTTTTGCCAAAGATAAAAATAATTTGTAAAAAGATAAAAAAATAACACGCAAAAGCACAACCAAACCTACATTTGCAAACGGGCATTTGCCGGATTTGTCGTCATAAGTACTTTTGCAACGCTGTTGTGCAACGCCCAAACGATAGTGCAAAGCAATAAAATGTTTAACATTTGTTAAATATTTAGTTGAGTTTTTTGCAAATCGTGGTATAATGGGTATATCTCGAAAGGGAAAGCTGTTGAGCAGCAATAGTTGTTGAGTGTTTGTAGGGTTCCAAACGTCGGTGGTACGTTTTGTCAAAAAATTTTGAGTATACACCGCACGTTGTGGTGCATAGCGATACGCACAAACCATTGTGTCATTTTTCGATACGTATCGTAAGCCAAGTCTTTACAACGCATCGTCTATCGGCAGTGTAACTATTGCCACAATTATCACAACGTCTGTGTGTATTGTTAAGAGAAAAGTCTCTGCAATCTTTTCGGTGCGTATAGTTGGAAATAAAATTTGCAACGCCCTAAAAGGCGATAGTTCACAACGTGAAAACAATTGACGTACAACAAAAAACTCAACACGTGTTGCAAAAAAGGAGAAAATATGAACAAAAAAGAGTTTTGGCGCGCGATAAAATTCGTGCTGTTTTCTATATCGGCAGGGGTAATCCAGGTTGTGTCCTTCGCACTGTTGCAGGAAGTTATCATCAAGGACGTCAATCAACCGTATGGCTGGTCGTATTTTATATCGTTAGCGCTCTCGGTGGCGTGGAACTTCACCTTCAACCGCAAATTTACCTTCAAATCGGCAAACAACGTGCCCGTTGCAATGCTAAAAGTGCTGGGTTACTACGTTGTTTTTACGCCCGCATCCATTTTTGGCGGTATCGCATTGGTAAAACTTGGCTGGAACGACTACCTTGTGCTGGCAATTTCCATGGTGATAAACTTTGTGACGGAATACATTTTTGATGCGTTGGTAGTTTTTCGCAATTCCATCGATACCAACGACGTCGCAACAAAATCACAAAATCGCTGATGCCGAGCGGAACGACAAAACCAACTTTTTCCATCAAAAAACGACCTTGGAATATATCCAAAGTCGTTTTTGTTTTGTTATCTTCTTCTTTTCTTTTCGCTACGATACACAAAGTTTAACGTTTTGCGTGGTGCATTTACGGCGTTTAGGATGTTGCTTTGTGCCTTTGGGCTAACAACGACGTGTCTGCCGGTGCCTTGACCTTCGCTTTCCGTTGTAACGTACTTGCTATCTTGCAAAGCGGTGTGAATAATGCGTCTTTCGTAGGGGTTCATGGGTTCAAGGCTAACTGCCACGCCGGTGCGCTTTACCTTTTGCTCGATATTTCCTGCCAACTTTTTGAGAGTTTTTTCTCTTTTTTGACGATAGTCTTCGCAGTTCAAAATAACGCGCTTAAAGGTGCCGTCCTTGTCGTTGAGCATCAAACTGCAAAGGTATTGCAATGCGTCCAACGTTTCACCGCGGTAGCCGATAACGTTACCGGTGTGTTCGCACTTGATGTTTAGCAAAACGGCGTCGTCCTGTTGACCTAATTCAACAACACCGTCGTCTATGCCCATTTTTGTGATGACGTTTTGTAGAAAATCTTGGATTTTTTGCGCAGGGGTTTGGATTTCCGTAACCTCAACTTTGTAGTTTTTCAAAAATCCACCTTCTTGCAGGACTTTTACGTCCACCTGTTCACGGGTAAGACCAAGCTCTGCCAAGGCGTTTTCCACAGCACCGTCAAGGGTTTTTCCGGATGCTTGTATTGTTTTCATAATTACCTCATATAACTTGCTTTACCACTATCTACTTGCGTTTTTGCAAGGTTCTTTTGCACCATTTTGTCCACCGGGGCTTTTAATGCCACTGTGGAAAGGATGCTGATTAGATAGTTTATAACCATGTAGATGGAAAATGCGCCCGTGTAGATAAAACCGAAGTAAGCCATCATCAAAGGCATAAGTATCATGGTTATTTTGTTAGATTGTTGCTGTTGTTGTTCGGTAGAAGTCAACTCGTGCTTTTTGCCCTTTCTTTCCATTGCTTGAGATACAAACATAGATAGGAATGATAGTGCAACGGACAAAATAGGCAAAATCATCAAACCGTTCCACTTGCCGTTTGCGCGGTCGCCCGTTTCCAAAACTGCTTCGCGAATGGTGTTGTACAAAGCTTTGCCGTTGTCCGAATCACCGTAGTTGGACATATCCACAAGGGACGTAAAACTGTTGGAGCCGGAGTCGTATTGAGGGAAGATTGTTTCCCATGTGTCCGGTTGGGCAACGTTTTGAATCCACAACCAACCTTCTTCCACTTGGGAGTACTTGGCTTGTACCGCTTGTTTAACTTCCACTTGGTAGGTTGCAAGCAGTTGTTCAAGTTGCTGACCTAATTCGGTCTGGTCGGCGGATCCCAACAAGTTGTCCTTTTTGTCCTGAACAGCCTTTAGTGCTTGAGCAATTTTTGATCGTTCTTCCTTGGTGAAGTTGTTTGCAAGGGTGTTTGTTCCGTAACTTTCAACAAAAACGTCGTATGCTTTTTGTTGAGCAGCGGTTGCTGTGGTGGGAAGTTCCACAATCTTTTCCGCATAGGTTTGGTAGTAGGTTTGAGCAAGCGTGTTGAAAGTTTGAACACTGCTGTATGTCGAGTAACTGCGCAAACCGCCAAACATAACGAAGAACACAACCATTGTTACAATCATCGGCAAACAACTAGACGTCATGGAATAGCCGTGTTTTTTGAACAGTTTTTGTTTTTCCTCCGCACCCTTTTGCGAGTTTGGACCGTAACGCTTGTCAATTTCTGCAACGTATGGTTGCAAAACTTGCATCTGCACGGACATTTTGCGCGCGCTGTAGCGTTGCCAAAAATCCAACGGAAGCATTACCAGTTTCAACAACACGGTAAATACAACAACTGTCCATCCGTAGGAGCCAATCCAACCGTGCATGGCTTTTACAATTTTGCCCACCCAGTTAAGTTCTTTTTCGGCATTCCACGGATCTACTTTTGTTGTCGAACAGCCGGAAAAAATTACAAGGCAAATGGCAACCAAAAGCACAAGGTTGAGTATCAAATTAAGTTTTCTTTTCATTTTTTCTCCTAAAACCGTCAATAAAACGCGTGTTTTTGATGGTTACACGTGCCACTTTGCATTGCCCCTTAGGTTTTGCGGAACAGGATCGAATCCGCCCCTTTTCCACGGGGTGCAGCAACACAGCCGTTTGAAAGTTAGCCAACTTCCCTTTACAAAACCAAATTGCTCGTATGCCTCCATGGAGTATACCGAGCAACTGGGCGTGTAAATGCAAGTTTTTTTACCTTTCCATTTGGACAAGGTTGCTTTGTACAATTTTAGCAGTGCAATAGCAACGTATTTCATACCAAATCCGCCCTTTTTAGCAACTTTGCAAAACTGGTAACGATATCGTTATGCAAGTACGCCTCGCTTTTGCGCGGAATTATAACCAAGTTGTAGCCGTTTTTTAGCTGTGGCATAAAGGTGGACATAACCGCTTTCATCTGTCTGCGTATGCGGTTTCGTTGTACCGCTCCGCCATACTTCTTACTAACGGAAAACCCCACTTTGGATTGCGCAACGTTGCTTGTGCAGTAAAGTATCAAAAAGTTTTTGTCACCCACGCTTTTGGCGTGTTTGTACACGTAGTTGTATTGATAGTTTTTTTTAAGTCTGTAGATAGACTTCAAGACGCGTTCCTCTTGTTATGCGGAAAGTTGATGACGGCCCTTTGCGCGACGACGTGCAAGCACTCTGCGACCACCGGTTGTCTTCATTCTTGCTCTAAAACCGTGTACTTTGCTTCTTTGACGTTTTTTGGGTTGGTAAGTTCTTTTCATTTTTCTTTCTCCTTTATGTTAGCGCTGTTGCGCCTAAATTATCCGTTTTGTTTGTCTCTGCCGACGTTTTTGCCGTTGTGCCTTTCGTTTTAGATAAACTGGTTGTTTCTATCGATATGCAAAAGTGCATAATCATCAGCATAGCATACGGCAGTATTTTATCAAAACATACAAGCAAAGTCAAGTATTTGGGTGGTTTTCGCAAATATGTTTTACATATTTTTACCCGCATTTGGCAAAAGCAGTCACTTTTTTGCAAAAAGTAGGTCAATTTGATTGAGTATACCGTTGCAAATACAAACTTTGCTAAAACGCTTGACGGATTTGTTTTGCTGTAGTAGAATAGAAAAGCTGTGGAACAAAGGTTCCAAATATAAAGGGCGAGGTGCGATATGAAACAAGGTATACATCCCAATTATCATGAAGCGACTGTTGTATGTGCTTGTGGCGCAACGTTTGTAACAGGAACAACCAAAGATACCAACACGATCAAGGTTGAAATCTGCAACAAATGTCACCCCTACTTTACAGGTAAACAAAAACTTGTAGATGCAGGCGGACGTGTTGACAAGTTCAAGAAAAAGTACGGCTTGCAATAATGATACAAAACCACGGAGAGTAACAAAATTGTTGCTCTCTTTTTTTGTTGCCATTTTTACAATCATTGGCAACTTCGCAAATCAAAAAGAGTGAGATTTTGTCGTCTCACTCTTTTGCATTGTTGTGTTCTTACTTGATTTTTTGGATTTTCAACCTACATATCAGGTTTTGCAATTTATAATCTATAATCGTTGTGTTTTCAATCGGCATTATTGGCTTCTTTCAAATTGAATTACTCGATTTCAACCCACGTTATTGATTCTTCAATTCGCATTTTCGTTTTTAACTACTTTGTAAAAACTTCCGGTTTGAGCACGCAGATTTCGCGCAGGCCACGCAATTTTTCGTCGTAGTCCATGCCGTATCCCACGATAAATTCGTTAGGAATAACAAATCCCGAGTACTTTACGTCGATATCTACCACGCGACGGCTGGGTTTGTCCAGCAAGGTTACCACTTCAAAACTTGCAACGTGGCGTTTTGCAAACAGAGCCTTTAGGTGCGCAAGGGTAACACCGCTATCTACGATATCTTCAATCAGCAAGATGTGTCTATTTCGACAATCGGTGGTCAAATCCTTGGTTAAGATAACATTACCGCTACTTTCCGTGCCACCGCCGTAGCTGGATGCTGCAATAAAATCCATATCTACGTCCAAATCCATTTCGCGCACAAGGTCTGCAAGAAACATACAACAACCCTTCAAAACACCCACGATAAGTGGATTTTTGTCCTTGTAGTCGTTGGATATTTGCACTGCAAGTTCCTTGATACGTGCTGCGATTTGTTGTTCGGTAATCATCACTTTTGCAATTTGGTCATTTACGTGCATGGTTGTTTACTCTCCTTATAAAGTTTTTATATAGTAGGTTTGTGATTGTTCGCTGGTTTTTACGCTGTCGGCAATTTCCACCCCAACCACCGCCAAAACGTTGTGCCCGTCGGCAACAACAATCAATTTGTCACGTAGGCGTTGTGGGATTTTTTTGTCGATAAGGTATTCTTTTAACGGTTTTGTTCCACCGCCAAATTTGGTAAAAACATCGCCAATTTGACGCGTACGGAACACCGCAGTAGAGGGAATTTTTGTCAAGTCGATACGCAATGCGTCAGTTTGTGTTTTGCTTGTTACCAACACCTTGCCAAAAGGCGTTTGGGTGATACCTTCCGCAAAGGGGATTTGCCACGCAACCACGTCTGTTGAAAAGTTTTTGCAAATGGTAACGTGGTCGTAGTCGTTTATGGCAACGTAGCCAAAGGGCAGATAGGTTTGCTTTCCGCCAACGTTGTGCGCCAACTCGCAAATTGCCTTGTAGTGGCATCTTTCCACGTCGTAAAACACGCCCAATTTTTCCATAACCTTTTTGACGATTCGATATGCAACAGGTTCGGGCATTTGCAACAACGATAGTGGAATTTTTGCACAGTCATTTTCGAATTGTACGGTGGAAATATCTGCAAGACTGCTCAAAAACTGCTCGTCGGCAATGGCGTTTTGGGCAAAAATGGCAACGTTCTGTTCTACGGCGGGGCAAACGTCACGCAACAATGGCAAAACTTGGTTGCGAACGTAGTTGCGCAAATAACTGTCGTCGGCATTGGTTTGGTCCACCACAAAGGGGACGTTGTTGGCGCGTGCGTAGTCGTCAATTTGTTGTTTGCTCCACTGCAAAAGCGGTCTAAAATACCGTCCGTTGTACTGCTTGATACCTTGCGCTCCCACAAGTCCGCTACCGCGAATCACGTGCATCAACACCGTTTCGACGTTGTCTCGCTGGTGGTGTGCCGTGCAAACGTAGTCGCATTGCAAATTGTCCAAAATTTGGTAACGCAGCAGGCGTGCAGACGTTTCCAACGACAACTTGTTTTGCCGTGCATGGGTGGGCACGTCGATATCGTAAATTTGGCAATCCACACCCAACTTTTTGCAATAGTCGGCAACAAACTGACAGTCGCTTGCACCCTCCTTGCGGATGTTGTGATTTACCGTCGCCACAAAAAAATCGGGGCGTGGCAAATGATTGGCAAATGCGTGCAGCATCACCATGGAATCCACTCCGCCGGACACAGCCAGCGCATATTTTTTTGTAACGTC
>CAZDLE010000059.1:0-7295 GCA_964506035.1 uncultured Oscillospiraceae bacterium
TTGTAATTGCCGTCACAAACGTCGGCACTGTGGCTTATTGGGTGTACGACGTTGGACAAGAAAAAAATATCGCCATCAACCACCGCGAAACCGCTACGCCATATCGTAGTGCGGGTAAACTTGCTCCCGCCGTTATTCTCAATAATCGTCGGTACTGTGGCTTGCTAAAACCAACCAACAAACCGTTTCAACACTGTATGGACGATTTCAATCGCCCGCTCTTTGCAAAAAACTATAAACTCGCCACTCGCAATATCCGCCCATTCCTGCCGAAACGCTGCAAAAAACATCAAATTTTTCAACAAACAACTCAAAGGATTTTTATGAACACTATTTTGCTAATTGTCTTTGGATTTCTCGCCGGGATTATCGGCGGTATGGGTATGGGCGGTGGAACGGTCCTTGTACCGCTCCTTTCCTTTCTGGATCTACCCCAAAAAACAATTCAAGCCGTCAACCTAATCAGTTTTTTGCCTATGTGCATTGTCGCGCTGTTCGTCCACGGCAAAAAAGGACTACTCAAACCAAAAAACATTTTGTACGTCGTGGTGCCAGCCGTAGTTTTTGCACTTGTTGGCGCTCTTGTTGCCGGTGATGCACAAAACAAACTGTTACGCATCATTTTTGCATTGTTCTTGATTGTCGTTGGAACGTGGCAACTGATTGTTGCGATAAAATTTCAAATCCGCAAAAGCAAACGCAAAATCGTGATTCGCGCCAAAACCTGTCACTTGCTCGCCAAAGGACGTAACCCATTTTATTGTCACAAAAACAAAAATTAAAAAATTCAATACGTGTCCCGTTTTTTTTACGTAAAACGGGATTTTTACATTGAAATTTTCCGCATATTTTCATTTGATTTTTATTGTTTTTTTTTGCACAGATTTTCAATAATACGCGCTCTGTTTTGTGTACGTATTCGCATAGATTTTTGACAACTCCAAACGTTCTACGTCTACTCAAACGTCCAACAATACAAGCCTTTTTTCCTGTCACTTTTGCACCGTAAGTGCATATATAGTTATCAACTCCACTTTTGCGCAAAGTATATCAACGCCAATAACGATTTTATCTGCAATCAACCGACCTTTTTCATTGGATTTTATTTATGATATCCGCGCTACCGCTTGTTTTCAGTTGCAATCTTTTTTCCCTTTCACCCAAATATTCCCCCTTTCATTTGCTACAAAACTATTGCAATATATCGCCAAATTTGATAAAATGTAACGTGGAATAATAAGGTAACAACTATGAACTATTTAGCTTTCGATATCGAGGCGGCAAACGGCTACAAGGCGTCAAGCATTTGTAGCATAGGTATTGTAATCGCCGACGAACAATTTAATATTATCAGCCGACAAAACGTTTGGATTAACCCCAAAACCAAGTACAATCTAAACGGAACGCGCAAAAACGTGGGTATCGACCTGCATTTAGACAAAAAATTGCTGGATTCTTCCCCCGATTTTTCCCAAGTGTATGGCAAAATCAAATCACTGCTAACCAATCCCAACTACGTTGTGGTGGGGCACGCCGTCGATGCCGACGTTCGTATGCTCAACGCAGCGTGCAAACGCTACAATTTGCCCTCGTTGGATTTCAACTTTATCTGTTCGCAACTGTTGTACAAATTGTACAAGGGCGAAAAGGAAGTAAAAGCGCTTTCCAAAATTGCCAACGTGATAGGTGTAACCTTCGAAGAACACAACTCCGAAGAAGACGCGCTAATGTCCATGCTAACGTTAAAATATCTTGTGCAAGATAGCGGTTTGACGGTGCAACAACTACTGCAAAAATACCATATTCGCATCGGCTCCAACGTCAATTTCGAGCTAACCCGCCCCGTCAGTTTGGATGGTCAACTGTCCAAAAAACACCTAACGCAAGTTGCCGTAGAAAAGATAAAGGAATACGCCAAAACGGTAAAGCGCACTTCCCACGTCCACAAGGACAAGGTTTTTTGCTTGGCACGTTCGCTGGAACTTAGCCAGTCGGATCAACTATATCAAGTGGTGCAAAAAATCGTGCAGGGTGGCGGTAGATATTCTTCCAAATTGGTAAAATGCAACGTCTACGTAAAGGGCGACGATCCCACAACTACTGCAAAAATACCATATTCGCATCGGCTCCAACGTCAATTTCGAGCTAACCCGCCCCGTCAGTTTGGATGGTCAACTGTCCAAAAAACACCTAACGCAAGTTGCCGTAGAAAAGATAAAGGAATACGCCAAAACGGTAAAGCGCACTTCCCACGTCCACAAGGACAAGGTTTTTTGCTTGGCACGTTCGCTGGAACTTAGCCAGTCGGATCAACTATATCAAGTGGTGCAAAAAATCGTGCAGGGTGGCGGTAGATATTCTTCCAAATTGGTAAAATGCAACGTCTACGTAAAGGGCGACGATCCCACCGATCAGGACGTCATGCGCGAAAAACGTGTGGACGAACTTGCATCCCAAGGACTTGTCAAAGTGGTCACAATCCATCAACTTTTAAACGACGAAATTTGATTTTAACGTCCCTGCAAAACGTTTCGAAATTTGATTTTATCACGTTTGCAGTGCCCTCCGTTTGCGACTTTCTCAATTTGTTTTGCAAACGAATTGTCAGTGTTGCACAACCCTTTGAAAGAGGCTTTTTAGTTATTTTCTAAACAATCAAAAGTAGCTTTAGCATTTTAGTCGAACCTTTTCTAAACATAAAACTCTACACATAGCAGATTTTTATTGTTACACAACTTGCCCTTTAACCACACAAAACCAACGCTTAAAGGTGCAAAATCGTGCAGTTTGTATCCTTTATCTCTGTGTAACCCCAGTCTCTAAGACGCTCAACAAACGTCACGTTGCAACGCGTACGTTATCAATCAAACCCAACGTCAACAATCACAAAATCAAATTGTAACCCCTTCCAAATCACAACACACGTCAATCAAAATAAACATAAAAAGGAATTTTAACCATGGTAGAACAATTTTTGCAAAAACACAATCAATCCACAAACAGTATCGACGTAGCCAAAATGGTTGCCCTTGCAATGGACGAAATGAAGCAAGGTCTAACCTGTTTTGACGGCACAATTCCCATGATTCCCACCTATTTGCAAAACATCGACCGCAACAAAATCAAGTCGGGCAAACGTTTGCTTATTGATGCCGGTGGCACAAACTTCCGCTCGGCAATTGGCTATTTCGATCAAGACGGCAACGTTCAAATCGAGCGTATTCAAAAGACGAAAATGCCCGCCTCCGACCAATACATGACGAAACAACAGTTTTACGACGCCGTTGCAAACAACGTCAAAAATCTTTTGGACGATTGCGCAGACGTAGGTTTTTGCTTCTCCTATCAAGTAGACATGCAACCCAACATGGATGGCAAAGTGGTGCTTTTCAGTAAGGAAGTTAAAGCGCCGGAAGTTGTAGGTACGTTTGTTGGTGCCGAAACTCTCTCCGCAATCAAACAACACAACCAAGCGGAACGCAAAATCGTCATTCTTAACGACACCGTTGCAACTCTTCTTGGCGGTATGGCAATCGCGCAAAAAAATTACTCTTCCTACATTGGCTATATCTGTGGCACAGGCACCAACCTTTGCTATATCGAAGATACCAAAAATATCACCAAAGTGCAAGGTTTGCCCAGTGGCAAAATGCTTATCAACACGGAAATGGGCGGTGCAACCTGCTTTGCTCAAGGCGATTTTGACAAAATCGTTGCCAACGCAACAGCCAACCCAAAAGTGCAAGTTTTTGAAAAAATGTCTTCCGGCAGATACCTTGCCGACATCATCTACCAAGCTTTCAAATTTGGCGCAGAGGAAGGTGTTTTCGACCACACAATCGACCTTTGTTCTTTCGAACTTAAGGATGTTTCCGCCTTTTTGGAAGGGGAAACAAACGTTGTGTACAACCTTTTCCACAGCGATACCGACCGCGCAACCGCACGCGAAATTTGTTTGAATCTTATCGACCGTTCGGCAAAAATGGGCGCAATAATGACGGCAAGCGCAGTGCTTATGTCCTGCGACGACAAATCTTTGCCCGTTGCTATCGTTACCGAAGGCACAACTTTCAACAAACTGCCCACCTTCAAAACCAACTACTTGGCTCACCTTGACCAAATCCTTGCACCCAACGGCATTTCCTTCGAGATGATCCAAGGCAAGGAGCTCAACCTTGTAGGAACCCTAATGGCAACAATGGCTTTATAACCATTAGTCGTATATTCACCAATAATCAATTTTTGAGGTAAATTTTGACAAAACTGACCGATTCCGTTCAAAAACCTTACAGATATTTCGGCGGAGAGTTCAACACTCCCGACGTTACCAAGCCGTGCGACGTGCGTTTTTGCATGTGCGTTGCCGATAGCTACGAAGTGGGCATGTCCAATTTGGGCGTGCGCATTTTGTACTACCTTTTCAACGGTATGGATCGCGTCGTGTGCGAACGTTGCTACGCTCCCTTTGCCGACTACGAAAAATACCTAAAGGAAAACAACCAATCCCTTTGCAGTTTGGAAACGCAAACGCCCCTTTCCAACTTCGATTTCGTCGGATTTTCCATTCAATACGAAATGTGCTACTCCAATATTTTCTACATGTTGGAGCTTGCCAACATCCCCGTAACAACGGAACAACGTGGCGAAAACTTCCCCTTTATCGTGGCTGGTGGACCTTGCTCTGTCAACCTCGAACCGATGCACAAGTTTTTCGACTTTATTTTTGTTGGCGAAGGGGAAACTCCGTGGAAACAAATTATCGAAGACTACCAAAAACTTAAAGGTACAATTTCCAAACGCGACTTTTTGCAACTTGTGGACGACAAATACGAGTGTATCTACGTGCCCAGTTTGCACCCTTGTGACTACAACGGCGACCGAGTTATCAACGCTCCCAGCAAAAAGGTGTGGTGGAACGTGGAAAACGACCTTGACAACATGTTCACTCCTCAAGTGCAACTTGTTCCCAGTATCGAACTTGTCCACGACCGTGCCGTTGCCGAACTTTTCCGCGGATGTGCCAACGGTTGCAGATTTTGTCAAGCGGGTTTTATCTATCGTCCCGTGCGTGAGCGTTCCGTCGATTGTGCTTTCGAACTGTGCAAAAACCTTTTGGAAAGCACCGGCTACGACGAACTTTCTCTAACAAGCCTTTCCACCAGCGACTACAGCGGCCTTATGCCCCTTCTTGCCAAGCTTTTGCCTTATGCAAAGGAACACAACGTGCAACTTAACCTACCCAGTTTGCGTTTGGATAGCTTCAAAGGGGAAATGTCCATGGGCAATCGCAAAAGTAGTTTAACTTTCGCACCGGAAGCAGGCACACAACGTTTGCGTGACGTTATCAACAAAAACATAACGGAAGAAAACATTATTTCCGCTTTGACGGATGCGTTCAATCAAGGCTACACCTCGGTAAAACTGTATTTTATGTTGGGCTTGCCCACCGAAACCATGGAGGACGTGGAAGGCATCTACAACTTGGCGTGCAAAATCAAATCGCTGTACAAACAAGTTAAACACACCGGCAAGGATTTGCGCATTTCCGTGTCCTGCTCCACCTTTATTCCCAAACCGTTTACGCCATTTCAGTGGTGCGCCTTTGCTGATCGCGAAAGTATCAATCAAAAACAACGCTTCCTTGCGGAAAATCTTCGCAAAAAGGGCATCAACTTTTCCTACAACGACTACGACGGCTCCCTTATGGAAGCAATTCTCGCTCGCGGTGGACGTACCGTTGCCGATGCGCTGTACAAAGCGTACCAAAACGGTGCTCGTTTCGATGCTTGGAGCGATATGTTCCACTTCGAATATTACCAAAAGGCATTTGCCGATTGTGGCATAGATATTGATAAAATTGTTGGCTCCTACGATTTGGACGAAACGTTGCCTTGGGATTATATTGATATCGGCGTAACGAAAAAGTTTTTGCAAAACGAATACAAAAAGGCACTTTGCGCCCAAACTACACCTTCTTGCAACAAACAATGCAACGGCTGTGGACTTAACGACAAAGGCTACTGCAAGGACGCCCACGGTAACGTAAAATACCAAAAGTAGTGCAGCGGTAAGGTATCGAACAAAGGAAGATACCATGTGTAACTACCTATAAATTAGTTACGCAATCACTTGTTAGATAGTTTTATATCGTTGCAACTAAACGGCAAGTCAGCGTAGCAATTTAACCAACTGCGTCGACAACGTTAAACAATCAAAAAAAACGCTTCCATTTTTACATAAGGAATTTCTTACAATGATAGTGCTAAAATTTACCAAAACGGACACTTCCGCTCTTGTTGCCCACGTGGATACTTTGCGTGCCGTAACGCACGTTTTCCGTCGTGCCAAGGTGGACGTGGAGTACTCGCAAGGGTTCAATCCCCACATGGAATTGGGATTTTCCGCGCCCATTTCGTTGGGAGTAGAAAGCCTTGCGGAATACGTCTCTGCCAAGGCGCAAATGCAACCAGATCTGCTGGAACGACTTAATGCAAATTGCCCCAAAGGTCTCAAATTTGTGGGTACGTATGTCAAAAAAGTGAACCTTGCCGCAACTTTCAACCGCGTGGAATACCAACTTTTCGCCAACGGAATTGGCAACGTAGTAGAGCAAATTCTCGAGCCAAACTATGCAATCACATATACGGAAAAAGGCGCGCTTGTCACAAAAGACGTTTCCGATCGCATTTTCTCCGCGCAAAAAATTGACGACAACACCGCCAAAGTGGTGCTCGCCTGTGGCAACAGCAACCTGCGCCCGGACAGAGTTGTTTTGCATCTTATGGCAACCAACAATTTGCATGGCGACTACAAAATTCTAAAAACAAAAATGTTCATCGACGACCTCGACGCCGACACCTTTCTCTCCCAACCTTAACCAACCCATATAACAAAAAAAAGAGACCTTTCGGGATTTTACCCAAAAGGTCTCATATTTTAATGTAAAAGTTCAGTCTGTAAGCCGAGTTCTGTTTTGGACGGTTATCTTTCTACGCCAATCGTTACCGAAGGGCTCAAGCGAGTATGTCGAGATGTCGAGCAAACATTTGATCTCATTTCTTGCACCGAGTGGGGTTTACATGCACGCGTTGTCACCAAAACGTGTGTGGGCTCTTACCCCGCATTTCCACCCTTACAACTTGCGTTGCGGTATATTTCTGTTGCACTTTCCTTAAAGTCGCCTTCACAGGACGTTATCCTGCACTCTGCTCTGTGGTGCTCGGACTTTCCTCGTGAGATAAACCCACGCAACCGTCTGGCTGTCTTTTACCGTGATATTATATGCCTTTTAGCGT
>CAZDLE010000060.1:0-7140 GCA_964506035.1 uncultured Oscillospiraceae bacterium
TCCTGCGAGGTACCTCGCAGGACAGTTTTGCTAACAAGCAAGTAGTATTCTTTTCGGCTCTATATCAAATGTCGGAGAATGAGAAAAATTGGCTCTATATCAAATGTTGGAGTGTAGAACGTCATATACAAAATTGCTCTGTTTTTCTCACACTCAAACGTTAATTATAAAACCCAAATCTCCACAACAAATATAGCCGTTTCAACTTAACCGTCAATTATTCAACGTTTTGCTCAATGGTTTATTGTCACGTTCTGCAAAAGTTACGATATCCACCATATCAATTCTTTTGTCGAATATTTTTTCTTGCAATGGTCCAAACTAAACAAAAGGAAGGTGTTTGATGTCAAGAAAAATCGTGGTATGCGGTGTTGATACTTCAAGTCTGCCAAAACTTACGCCAAAACAGTCGCAGGAATTGTTACTCAAAATCAAGCAAGGTGATAACGATGCGCGCAACTACTTTATCAACTGCAACATGCGTTTGGTGTTGTCGGTAGTGCAAAGATACATTCATCGTGTAAGCAATCCCGACGACCTTTTTCAAATTGGTTGCGTGGGTCTTATCAAGTCGGTGGACAATTTTAACGTCAATTTGAACGTCCGTTTTTCTACCTATGCCGTACCCATGATCGTGGGCGAAATACGCAGGTATATCCGCGAATCCAACTCGTTGCGCGTAAGTAGGGGTATTCGCGACGTTGCCTATCAAGCGTTGCAAGCACGCGAAAAGTTGGAAAACGAGCGCTCGGATGAGGTTACCGTTCAAGCCATTGCCGACGAGTTGCAACTACCTCTATTCAAGGTGATGTACTGTCTCGATGCCATAAGCGACACCGTATCTCTTTCCGACGCCGTCTACAGCGACGAAGAAGATAGTATCCCCTTTGAAGATAGCATAGCCGACACAAAAACAAGCGAAGTTTCGTGGGTGGACAACATTTCACTGTTTGATGCCCTTTGTCATTTGGACGGCAAGGAGCGCAACGTGATACTCAAACGATACTTCGAAGGCAAAACACAAACGGAAATTTCCAAGGAAATAGGTCTAAGTCAGGCACAAATCTCCCGTTTGGAGAAAAACGCAATTTGCCAACTGCGCCAAGATATGCAATAGGGCTTGTATCAAAAAACGCAAAAAGGTAATATATTCCGGCGATTACGCACAAGATATTGCAAAGGACTATTGTATGGACATTAGCTACACTGATTTGCGTTGCAAGGACGTTGTAAACGTGGTAAACGGCTCAAAAATGGGCAAAATAATCGACTTGATTGTCGATTCTAACGGCAAATCTGTTTTGGGACTTGTCGTTCCTGGTATACGCAAAATCTTCAAAAGCAACGAAGATATTTTTATTCCGTGGGATTGTATCGTCAAAATAGGTAGTGATACGATTTTGATAAACTTGGAAATCAGCGCTGTAACAAACGTGGTGCACAAAAATAAACCGCCACAAGACCCCTGCGATCAGGATTATTTGTAGAAAACTATTCGATTTGTAACCTTTGTGATACGCAATACGCTTTCTGTCAAATTATCGATAATTCGAGACTTTCAGTATACTTCTTCAAATTGGCGGGCAGCCTAACAACTCGTGCAGGCTTATATCTTTTTTGCATGTCGAATTAATATGCGATCACTAAGACCTAACTCTCAACAGAGGGATCTTGCGTCAAGTTATTAAAAGATATATTCTTGCGGGCTATTTCAATCTGCTAACAAGTCACTAGTCCAGTTGTGAAAATTACACCTTTGCAAGTTAAAAAACTCGTTATTAAAGCAAATCAGTTTAAAGCATAAAAATCAATTTTTAGCTCGTTTTTAGCATTATTTGTGTATAAATATAGTTATTAAATAATATTTACTTTGTATTGCTTGATAAATCTTTATCAAGCAATTGCTTTTTTTTGATATGTTTGATATAATATTTACATGCTTAAAGAAATTGTGATACAACAAAAACAACTTTTGTCCGATGCCATTTTGGAAAACACCGATTTGGGCTACTATCGTGTGCAAAAAATCATCAAAAATCGCTCGGTAAAAATCAACGGCGTGCGCGTGGGCGTAGATATGAACGTAAACGCAGGCGACGTTGTTTACGCATATCTTCCCGATCGCGAAAAAGATAGCATCGAAGTTGTTTATCGTGACGAAAACATTTTGGTTGTAAACAAGAATGCAGGTATCGAAGTGGAAGGCGTTGATTCGCTTACCGAACGTATCAACAATATCTTGACGGACGACGTAGCAGTGCCGGTGCACCGACTTGATCGCAACACGATGGGGCTTGTTGTTTTTGCACTAAACAAAACCGCCGAAAAGGAACTTTTAGATTCCTTCAAAGTGCGCGAAATCGACAAAACCTACAACTGCATTGTAGTTGGCGCCCCCAAGCAACACAGTGCCAAACTAAAAGCATTTTTGTTTAAGGATGCCAAAAAAAGTATGGTGTATGTATCCGCAACGCAAAAACCCGGCTACGTTCCCATTGAAACGCATTATCAAGTGCTAAAAACCATGGGTGAACTTTCTTTGTTGGAAGTCAAACTCGTAACGGGCAGAACGCACCAAATCCGCGCTCACCTTGCTTTTCTCAAAATGCCAATTCTTGGCGACGGCAAATACGGCTACAACAAAGTAAACCGTCGTTACCGTGTAAAAACGCAACTTCTGTGTTGCACCAAAATCACATTCCATTTCAAACAAGGCACGTTAAAATATCTTGACGGTAAAAGCGTTGTTTTGAATTTAGACTTAACACAATACTACAAAAAATAGAGGGATCTTATGAAAAAACTTTTACTTATTGCACTTTGCTTGGTTATGATATTTACGTTTTGCGCTTGCTCCGGTACGCAATTTTTGTCACAATCACAAGTAAACAAACTTGTCAAAAAGTACGCTCCAGACGGCAAATTGCCCCAAGTGGAAATGACTTTGAGCTATAAAACGCCCAAAAATAATACCGACGTACAAATCAAAGTCGTGTACGATTTGCTTTTGGACAAAGCACCCGTTTCGGTAATCAGTTTTATCAACTTGCTAAATGACGGTAGATACGATAACGTTGTTGTGGACAGCAAAACGTCCGCTTATATGAGCATTGGTCGCTACACCTACACGGTAGAAGAGAGCGAATCATCTTCCTCACGTGCCTATGCCTTTGCTAAGGCGGACAAAACCTTCGTTGGTGAGTTCAAAAATAACAACTTTAAGCCATACGGCGATATCGAAGAAGGCGACGACGGCTTTGCCAAGTTTGATTTCTTCTCTCTTGCAATGTTCCACAGCGATGCCGATACCAAATCGAACGAAAAGGAACAACAAACCGCATATCGCACAGCTTACAACTCTGCAAACGGTCGTTTGATGTTGTCTCTTGGCGAAACAAAACTTAAAACTGCTCCCGAGTATAAGGAATACGCTGTGTTTGCACGTCCCGTTAGCTTTAGCTACTCCAACGACGGTGGCAAAACTTTTGCAAATCCGGTAAGCAAATTCAGTTCTTCTTGGCTTACTCAAATCAGCGGCGTTTCTTCCAAAACGGTAAAGATTGATGGCACAAACTACTCGCCGATTCAAATTGACGTATCATTCCAAATGGTTGCGGGAAGTATCGACTGGGCAAACATCAAAGAAAGTTACTTGGTAGACGCTGAGTAACATCTTTTAAGGCGACCTTAAGGGTTGCCTTTTATTTACTATGCTAAAAATTTTACAACTTGACAAAAACTCAATAGCTCAAAAAATCGGCTTAAAAAAGGATGACGTTATCGTGGCGTTTGACGGAGAAAATGCAAAAGATATGCTGGACGTTGCCTACTACGATAGTCAAAGCGATTTTTCCATAACCGTTTTGCGCGGTGATAAGGAAAAAAACTTCCACGTCAAAAAAGATGCCTATGTGCCAATGGGCTGGGATTTTTACGAGCAGTGCTATATCGAACCGCGTTGGTGCGCCAACAAATGCGTGTTTTGTTTTGTTGATCAGCTTCCCAAAGGTCAACGTTCTACGTTGTACGTAAAAGACGACGATTGGCGTCTGTCCTTTGTTTCCGGCAACTACGTCACGCTAACAAACATCACCGATCAAGAAGTAGAGCGTATCATTTCCAAAAAATTCTCTCCACTGTACGTTTCGGTGCATGCTACCGACGACACAATTCGTCGCAAACTGCTCGGCAACCCCAAAGCACGCCCCATAATGCAACTGCTAAAAACCTTGGCAGATGGTGGCATCACTATGCACACGCAGGTGGTAATGTGTCCCGAGCTTAACGACGGCAAAGTGTTGGAGCAAACGCTAAACGACCTGTATTCACTTTATCCCGCCGTCAAGAATCTTTCTGTGGTGCCCGTAGGGCTTACAAAACACCGCGATAACCTTTGCGATATTCAGCCGGTAAGCGAACAAGTCGCAAAAGATACGATAAACCTTGTGGAGTCCTTCGACAAAAAGTGTTTTGATCAACATGGCGAACACTTTGCGTACTGCTCCGACGAGATGTATCTCTACGCAAAAATCGACGTTCACGGTTGTGATTTCTACGGTGATTTTGACCAATTGGAAAACGGCGTTGGTTTGATTGCCGATACGCGCTACCAATTCGATTTAGCTTTTGCCGATAGCACAAAGGCAAAAAGTGGCTCTTTCACGATAGTTACCGGTGTTTCTGCAACGCCTATTATAAAGGAACTCATTGCCAAGGCGCAGGCAAAACATCCACAACTGCAAGCAAACGTCGTTACCGTTATCAACAAGTTTTTTGGTGAAACAGTC
The DNA here is from genome assembly GCA_964506035.1 of uncultured Oscillospiraceae bacterium. Taxonomy (GTDB): domain Bacteria; phylum Bacillota; class Clostridia; order Christensenellales; family CAG-314; genus Fimimonas. The sequence continues at coordinate 4,788 of CAZDLE010000060.1, forward strand.
ACCGTTGCAGGTTTGGTTGTTGGGCAAGATATCCTATCAACCTTGCAAAACGAGCCAAACGTGGGCGATACGTTGTTGCTACCCCGAGTTATGTTGCGCGAAATCGAAGACGTTTTTCTTGACGGGATGACGCTTGAAGAGCTCAAAACAATAACAGGTAAAAAAATAGAAGTAGTGGCTGACGGCTACGAGCTTTGTCAGGCACTGTTGGAGTGTGAATAACTATGATAAAACCCCTTGTTGCGATAGTTGGTAAACCCAACGTTGGCAAATCTACCTTTTTTAATAAAGTTTGTGGAGAACGCATTTCCATCGTTGCAGATATTCCCGGCGTTACACGTGACCGTATCTATGGCGATGCCGAGTGGTGTGGCAAGAAATTCACTTTGGTGGATACAGGCGGTATTCAGCTAAAAAGCGACGATTCCATGTATCTTCACATCAAACAACAGGCGGAAATTGCCGTAGACCTTGCCGACGTCATTTTGTTTTTTGCCGACTACAAAACAGGCTTGACAACAGACGACTACGACGTTGCAACGTTGATGCGCAAAACCAACAAACCGGTAATTTTGGTTGTAAACAAAGTGGACCACTTTTTGCAAAGTGATTTGTCTGATTTCTACTCACTTGGTTTTGAATTTTTCCCCATTGCAGCGGAACAAAAACAAGGCGTAGGCGATTTGTTGGATCGTGTTGTGGAGTTTTTTCCCGAAGTAGACGAAGACGAAGAAGACGACGATACTATCAAAATTGCCGTGGTTGGCAAACCAAACGCCGGCAAATCGTCTCTCACAAACAAAATTCTCGGCTACGACCGTACAATCGTTTCCGACGTGGCAGGTACAACGCGTGATGCAATCGACACCCCCTTTGAGTACAACGGTCAAAAATACGTAATTATCGACACTGCCGGTATGCGCCGTAAACGTGCCATTTTGGACGACTCAGTGGAGCAATACTCCGTTATGCGTTCTCTAAATGCCGTTCGTCGTGCCGACGTCTGCCTAATCGTTATGGATGCCAACGAAGGACTTTCCGAACAGGACGTTAAAATTGCCGGTTTCATCCACGAAGAAGGCAAACCGTCCGTAGTTGTGGTAAACAAGTGGGATTTGATTGAAAAGGACACCAACACGGTGTTAAAATTCAAAAAACAACTTGAGTGTGACTTGGCGTTTATGGATTATTTTCGCTATATCACCGTTTCAGCATTGACGGGTCAGCGCGTAAACAAATTGATGGACGAAATTAACTACGTTTATGCAAAATCAACCTTCCGTTGTTCCACAGGTATGCTAAACGACGTTGTTTCCGATGCAATCCGTGCTGTCGAACCGCCTGCAATCAGCGGACGTCGTGCAAAAATCAAGTACGTTACTCAACCGTCCACGCAACCGCCCACCTTCGTTGTGTTTACCAACGATGCCAAATTGGTGCATTTTTCCTATCGCAGATATTTGGAAAATTACATCCGCCGTGCCTTTTCTCTGGACGGAACGCCCGTAAAAATGGTCTTCCGTGACGGTAAAGAAGAAGAGTAGAATTGTAGACAAACGCAAGGTTTCAGTTATACTAAATTTTTTACACAAAATAAACCAAGATGAACGTTATCGAGTGCAACAATCCATCGCAAATACTAAAAATTACCGCAAGTAACCCGCAAAACAAAAATTGCGAGTTCTTTCGCGTTACTTTGCGGCAGGTCGTAGTGGGCAAAACCGTTTGTTTTCAAGCGGAGAAGTTCAAAGGCAACCAAGTTTTTCACGAAAACGTCTCAACGCAAAACCTTGCAACTTGGGTGCAAACAAACGTGGAATTTGTCTACAAGCAGGTGTGTGTTGTGCTTGCTGATGCCGACGTAACCTATTTGTTTTCTAACGGAAAATGTAAACGACTTTTCAAGGCTACGCAAAGCAAATGTGCAACAATCGGTAGTGCAAATCATACCAAAAACTACCTTATTAACGAAGGTGACGACGTTCCGGCACTTGTTGATTTGGGCGTTTTTACACGAGATGGCAAAATTGTACGAACCATGTTCGACAAATTCAAGCAAATCAACCGTTTCGTGGAAATTCTTAACGACCGTTTTGAAAACTACGCCGACGATAAAATCACTATTCTCGACTTTGGTTGTGGAAAATCCTACCTAACTTTTATTGTATACTACTATTTTTCTGTAATAAAAAAGGTGGACGTCAAAATTATCGGCTACGATGTTAAACAAGACGTAGTTAAAAATTGTAACGCTCTTGCGCAAAAATACGGCTACAAAAACCTACATTTTGTTGTTGCAGACGTTTCAAAAGATAAACTTGCCGACGAACATATCGACTGCGTAATATCACTG
>CAZDLE010000061.1:0-7067 GCA_964506035.1 uncultured Oscillospiraceae bacterium
AAAAAGGAGACGTAAAAATGGCTAACGCAAGATATAAAAAATGCCCTCGTTGCGAACTGAATTATATTCCCGTTGACGAAGAAATGTGCGATGTTTGCAAATCAGAGTTGGGCTTGGATTCCAAAATCGTTTTGTTGGACGATATAATTGACGACGACGAACCGCTAAAGCTTTGTCCAATTTGCAAAACTGCGTATATCGGTATGGAAGAAGAAATGTGTGAAAACTGCCTTGCGCATCAGGCTCAATTGATAAGTGAAGATGCCGAAGACGACGATTCGTGGCGCACCTATTTGGACGACGATGATGCCGACGACGGACTTGACGATGCAACAGAAATTCCCCTTGACGAACTTCGTGCCGACGAAGAATTTGACGACGACGAGTTTGAAGACGAAGAAAACGTCGACCTTGATTTGGACGACTACGACGATTTTATCGACGACTTTGGCGACGACGATTTTGACGACGACGAAGACGATTCGGGTGACGAGGACGACGAATAAAAAAAATACAAGATGCTTGCAATACTTTGCAGGCATTTTTTTTTGTCACCACTAAATATTTTTGTGTAACCTAAATAGTGCTTGTTTCTTTAGCCAATCTGCAAAGTATAAGCGGTATAAAACTTGTCAATAATTGCTTCATGAAAAGTCATCTAACGGTAGAACAAGCCAAGCAAATGATAACGGCGTTAAAAGGGCAAAACGTCGTCGTAAAACTAAACAAAGGTCGCAATCGAATAAAGCGTTGCAAAGGTAGAGTGGTAGAAGTACATTCTAACGTTTTTGTCGTACAACTTTTGGAAGACATTTTCGATCGAATTAGCTGTTCTTACGTAGACGTTGTTTGTGGCGAAGTTTCTTTAAGCGGACAGTCAACAAATTTACAGTGATAACTGATTGCCAACTAAAAACTGTTTTATAGACCTATACTATAACAAAAATCGACGATTTCTAATATACTATCACAGTAATAGTATCATATATTTACTTAAAACAAATACAATTCAATGCAAGTTTAGCTCTTAACAGGCTTTTTGCTACGACCACAAAAAAATCGTTCTCACTTTTTTTTGAGCATATTTGTGCTAATGTTTCCGTATACTACACTGATACTTCAAGTGTGGGGGAACAAAATGTCTAACTTGCAATTTCAAAACGTAACTTATTTCACAAAACAATTTATCAGCAAAATGCAAACCACCGTAAACGTGCGTATATCTGTCAAGAAGGAGATTGCCGAAGTTATTTCCGTTGGTTCGGAAAGTGCAATAATTTCCTACGAACCGACAGACGGTAGTGCCTCGTTCTATGGCAAAACGCACATCAAGTTTTTGTACGACGATGGTACAGGTTTGGTAAGCTCCAACTACAATGCCGATTTTACTGCCGACGTTCAAAGTGAGTTACTAAATACCGAGTCGAAGTTAATTTTCGACGTTGTCACCGTCGATACTAAAGTGGACACAAACGCCAACACTGCAATGCTGTCAATTTTGCTTGAAATCTCAGTTTTTGGCTATCTGCCAAATTCTGTTGATTGTTTGGTTGGTGGCGAAAATCTATTTGCTCGCAAGCAGACTATTCCCCTTTTACAAAGTGTGGAAACTTCCCAAATCTCCTTTGTGGTAGACGAGGAACTTACAGCAACTCAACCTATCGAAGGCGTGTTGCTTGCCGAAAGCGGTGTGTGTCTTTCCGACTACCATTATGGCGACGGTGTTTTGCGTGTAAAGGGAATTGCTACCGTGCGACTAACCTACACAAGTGACGGCACAATTTATACCGACAGTTTACCTTTCGATTTCGAGCGTGAAGTGGACGTTGCACCTATTGTTCCTAACAATTTGCAAATGCTCGTATCCGTTCGATCCACAAAAGTGCGTTTAGATATCACCCAAGAGGGCAACAAAGTTTTCTTGGCAGATATCACCTGCAATTTGCAACTGGAAAACTCAACCGCAACCAACGTTGAAACAATCACCGATTGCTATGGCACTGATTGTGATTTTTCGCTTATAAAACAACCTGTTACCACAACGTTGCCTTTGCCTACGGTTTGCATTGAACGTACATTTACTACAAATCTTCCCAAGGAAGTAGATAAAAAGCTGCAAACGGCGGTTAACGTTAGCGCCGTCGTAACAAAATGTAGTGTAGGAACAAATTGCTTTACCGTGGATGGTATCGTGTACGCAACGGCAATTTACAATGGTGATCAGCGCGAGAGTGAAGTGTTAGAAATTCCATTTTCGCAAAAAGTTGATGCTTCTGACGTGGACGTTGATTGTACAATCGTCGCAAATGCAGTTGTAACAAACTTTGTTTTGAAGGATGCCGACGTGCTGGATGCAAACGTAACCTTGTGTATCCGTGCAAACTGTTCGCGCGACGTGAACTATCAGGTGATCACCTCTGCCGAAAGTGTTCCCTTTGACAAAACGAATCTTCCGGCGCTGGAAATCTTCCTTGCGCACAAAGGGGAAACGCTTTGGGAACTTGCCAAAAACTTGCACATGTCTACGGATGATATCATGTCAACAAATCCACAGTTGACCGATCCGCTGTCCGACGACGCACGTATAGTTGTGTTTAACAAAATTTAGTCAAATTGCCCTTCAATAGCGAAGGGCTTTTTGCATGTTGTCAAGATGCTTTTTATCGAGTTCAACTATCATCACGAGACGATTGCGTTGATTTAGACGTTTTTGCAAAGACTTTTTTATATTGCCAAGACGTTTTTTCTATCGTGGTAACTACTATCGCAATATACTTTTTTAATTTGAATATTTCCAAGTTTTTTTGGGTTATGATACTCTCAAAAACATTGCCGTTATGTTGGAAAGTTATCGAAGGAACACTCCGCCGATTTGCAATACTATCAAAAGACTTTTCAACGCGTGCTTTTTGTGATATAATCGAATCATGAAAGTTAATGTGTATGCAAAACTAAATTTGTCGCTAAACGTTTTTCCAAAACGGGACAATTTTCATCCCATTGATAGCGTTGTGACGTCCATAAACCTATTCGACCAAGTGGAAGTTATCTCGCGCAAGGACAAAAAAGTCGTTATCAAAGGCTTTATGCCCACAAAGGAAAACGTCGCTCACAAAACAGCGGCGGCGTTTATGTCGCAATTTGATACAAACGGCGTCACAATCAGTATCAAAAAAGGTATTCCCGTTGGTGCCGGTATGGGTGGATCGTCTGCCGATTCTGCAGCGGTTATCTATTGCATGTGCAAGCTATTCGACGTCGATATTCGTTGTCAAAAGGTCGTAGATTTGTGCGCATCGTTGGGCAGCGATATATCCTTTATGTTGCACGGTGGAGTTGCTCGTATGCAAGGCAAGGGAGACGACGTTACCTTTGGACAATGCCCCGACGGTTTATATTTTGCGTTGACCTGCTTTCCAGTGGTAATGTCTACGGCGGACGTATACCAAGCATTTGACGATTTGTCGGACCAACCGCACGTCGATTGTGCAAAGATGTTTCAACTGCTTTGCGACGGTGCAACGCCTTTCGAAATGCAAAACAATAATTTGCAAGTAGCTTGCCAAAGTTTGTCTGCCTATGCGCAAGGATACCTTCATTGCGCGCGAGACCTTGGCTACCGTCCCAATATGACGGGTAGTGGAAGCGCCTACTACGTTTGGTGTAACAATCAGCAAGATGCAGAAAACGTTGCCGAGCAACTAAACAATCGTGGCTTTAGTTGTGTTGTCGTCAATTCAGTTCCCTATGGAATAGAGCAAATTTAGACGGTTTTTAACAATTTGCTAGTACTTGATTGTAATAATTGCAAAAGTCGCAAGGTATATTCTACACGAAGTAAGTTTCTGCCTAACGGCAAAATCTTTCGCGATGCTTATTGCTTTGCCACAAAAACTTTCTTTTTTTTTGCGCTTCAAGAATGTAAAGCGTCGAAGTCCCTGTTTCTTGTAAGCAAAGCAGTAACTTCTTGTATTAGCAAGCACTTGTTTGGTGCTTTTTGTTTTACAACTTATCAATTTTGTTGCTAAAAAACTCCTTTTATTATATAATATCAATAAAATCAAACAAACTAAAGATAAATACTTCAAGAGAGGTAAACACTTTGACGAATTTCACAAATCTTCCCGTAATTGCTATGCGTGGAAATTTCTTTTTCCCTAACGTTCGAGCAAAAATTGAAGTTGCGCGCGCAATATCGCTAAACGCGCTTAAATTTGCTATCGAAAACGGTGGAAAATTCTTTATGGTAAGCCAACTTGATCCGGCAAGCTCTACACCAAGTAGCGAAAAAGATTTGTACACGGTGGGCGTTATTGGTGAAATTGCATCCATCGACGGTGCAAAAGATCAAGTTATGACGGCAAGCGTTCGTATGCTGGAAAGGGCAAAAATCACCCGATTTGTTGCCACTGAAAGCTTGTTTTTGGCAGACGTTGCAACTATCGACTACACTTGTGCAAGCGACGCGTCAACTCGCGCTTTGTACGACCAAACGATTGCTCACGTGCAAAAACTTGCCAAAACCGAACCGCGCCTAAAGTTAGATATCAAACCATTTGTCAAGGAGCAAATCGACTATCTTTCCTTCACAAACGTCGTTGCGAACGAAGTTGTAACAATGTTGCCAAACCGCCAAGATATTTTGGAAGAATCCAGTATCGAAACCCGTATGGAAAAAATTTGTGCCTACACGATAGGTCAAATTGAGTTTATTCAAGCGGAAAAACGCATTGCAAACCGTGTTAAAAAACAGGTAGAAGAAGGTCAAAAGGAATACTATCTTCGTGAGCAAATGCGTGCTATTTCTGCTGAACTTGGCGAAGATGCCAACGAAAAGCAGGAATATATCGACAAAATCAAAAAGTGCGGTATGCCTGCCGATGTGGAAAAGAAAGCCATGCGCGAGCTGGGCAGACTTTCCAAAATGTCTCCTACTAGCCCCGATGCGGCGGTAATTCGTAACTATATCGACTGGTTGTGCGACGTTCCTTGGAACGTAGAGTCTCAAGATAACAAGGACTTGACGCTTGCACGCCAAATTTTGGACGAAGATCATTACGGTTTGGAAAAAATCAAGGATCGTATCGTAGAGTTTTTGGCTGTAATGCAACTAACAGGCAAGCTCAACGGCCCGATTTTGTGCTTTGTTGGCCCTCCGGGGGTAGGCAAAACGTCCATTGTCCGTTCCATTGCTCGCGCGCTCAATCGCAAATATCTGCGCGTATCGTTGGGTGGTGTACGTGACGAAGCGGAAATCCGTGGACATCGTCGTACCTACGTTGGTGCAATCCCAGGTAAAATCATCTACATGATGAAACAGGCAGAGTGTGTCAACCCCGTTCTGCTATTGGACGAAATTGACAAAATGGGCAAAGATAACCGTGGCGATCCGGCAAGTGCAATGCTGGAAGTGCTAGATCCGGAGCAAAACTTTAGTTTTACCGACCACTTTTTGGAAGTGCCTTACGACCTTTCAAAAGTGCTGTTTGTGTGCACGGCAAACGCCACCGACGATATTCCCGAACCGTTGCTGGATCGTATGGAAATAATCGAGCTTAGTGGTTACACCGAGTTGGAAAAAATCGAAATTGCTAACAAATTTCTTCTTCGCAAGAACCTTGCATTGCACGGCATTCCGGAAGGCGCCGTGGAGATCTCTAACGAAACCTACGCGAAAATTATCGAGCGTTACACAAGTGAATCGGGTGTGCGCAGTTTGGAACGTCAAATTGCAGCAATCTGTCGTAAAGTTGCACTAAAACTTGTGGAAGATCCAAATCAAAAAATCGTTGTAACGCCACAAAACTTGCACGAATTTTTGGGACTGGAAAAACATCGCGACGATATGGCAATGGGCGAGCCTACCGTTGGTACTGCGCGCGGACTTGCTTGGACGCGTGTTGGCGGCGTAACGCTAAACGTAGATGCAACCTTGTTTCAAGGCAAAGGTGAAGTTCAACTTACCGGTAACCTTGGCGACGTAATGAAGGAATCTGCCCGCACGGCAATTTCTCTTGTAAAAAGCCTTGCCGATCAATACGGTATAGATAAATCGCGCTTTGAAAAGACTGATATTCACATCCACGTACCGGAAGGCGCCGTTCCCAAGGATGGGCCAAGTGCCGGAGTTACAATGGCAACGGTTATTATGTCGGCGTTTACCGGTTTGCCTGTGTCAAACACCGTGGCAATGACGGGTGAAATTACTCTGCGTGGCAAAGTGCTTGCAATAGGCGGTTTACGCGAAAAAGCTCTTGCAGCGTATCGTCTTGGCATAACCAAGGTGATTATTCCTAAAGATAACGCCAACGACCTGCAAGAAATCCCACCGGAAGTTAAAGAAAAGATACAATTTGTACTTGCCGAAGATATCAAAACAGTGTTCGATAACGCTTTGATCTCTCTCGATGCTAACAATAAATAACGTGTTTTTATAGCAATTATTGTGCTTATGTCAATAGTGCAAGCAATTGTTGATCTAAACGATTTCCAAAAGCAAATTGATGCGACAGCTGTCACGCTTGTGATAGCTGTCGCTTTTTTTGGAAATTAACTTATTGTTGTAATTTGTATATTTTTGTCACGTTATGCGACTGTTCAACATATACTACAATAAACGCAATAGGAGAGTATCGTGAAAGCAAAAATAGTGTGTATCAAGGTTCCAAAGTTTTTGGGTGGCATTTTGCGAGTGCTGTTTGGTGGCTTGGTTGTGGGAAAAAGGTGATCGATTTATTGCATGATTTGCAAGTATTGCAAGTGACTGTGAAAATCAAATTCGTACGTAAGTGCGTAATAGCGAAAAACGCTTCAATGGTGTTGACCTTTGAAGCGTTTTTAATTTTTATTTAATTTTGACGTAGCAATTATAACACTGTACGGTGCAAAAAACTATAAAACTAGCGTATTCTTGTGACTTTAGCTTGTTTGTTTTGATGGTAATAATTATAACCGTGCAACTCAAAACGTTGCAAATCTAATGCAGTTTTTGCAGTATTAACTGATTGTTTCTTCGATATAACAAATTATAATTGCTGAAGAAAAATCTTATAAAACTAATATAATTA
>CAZDLE010000062.1:0-5483 GCA_964506035.1 uncultured Oscillospiraceae bacterium
GCGAAACGGATCAATACGTTGTAAAAATCAAAACGGCGGATGGCAACGTGGTTAGCGAATTGTACACCGACCCCAACGGCGATACCATCGAAGAAAACACCTTCTACATTCCCGCTTCGCAACTCAAACGGCTGGAACAGTACACCGCAACCACCCCCTACGTGGTACCGCAAGGCTACTTTTTTGCCATGGGTGATAACCGCTCCAACAGTCACGACTCCCGCTACGCCGATATGGGCGATATACCATATAGTAATGTCTTCGGAAAAGTATTTTAATACGGCAACTACGCAAAATCTTGTTGGCATTTGGTGGTTGTTTAATTAGCGGTACGTCTGCTGCTTACTCTCGCCATCGAGCAATACGTCTAAATTTCGACGCATCGACTTTTGTCGGTGCTTTTTTTATTTTTAACAGGTATATTTGTTGTTTCAAATTGTAAAAATTATCGTAATGAACAACTATCTTGAACAACTTCAACAACTGTATCGTGGCGACGACGATTTTTGTACACGACGACTCGATTGTGCGTTGCCCGTTACCATTGCCTTTTTGGATAGCATGTGCAACGACGTAAAAATTTCCAACTACGTGGTACAACCGCTGGTGTACTGCCAACAGATGGATGGCACGTCGGTTGAAAAATGTCTTTCCGCAGGGGTTATCCACAAACAAATTGCCAATTTTTTCGACGTTACCGACGCTATTTCCAATGGTTATACGCTGGTGTTTTGCGATGAAACGTGCATCGCGGTGGACACTCGAACAACCCTTGCGCGCGCCATTGTGGAGCCACCCACGTCCATCGTTATGCGCGGTCCAAGGGAAGGTTTTGTGGAAGATGCAAAAATCAACTTGACGCTTATTCGCAAACGTCTAAAAACCGCCGATCTAAAGGTAACTACCCTTTGCGTGGGCAAATACACAAACACAACGGTTTACGTGTGCCATCTTGGTACCGTTGCCGACACAAAAGTGGTGGATAACGTAATCCAACAGGTGCAAAAAATAGACGTGGATGGAATTTTGGATGCAAGCTACGTTGCTCGTTATATCGACAAAAACAAAACCGCGTTGTTTCGTCGTGTGGGCATGACGGAAAAACCCGACGTTGCCGTAGGAAAAATGCTGGAAGGCAGAGTTATCTTGATTGTGGACGGTTCGCCAATGGTACTTACCGTGCCGTATTTGTACGTGGAAGACTTGCAATCCCCCGGCGACTACTACGAAGACAACGTAATGACCACGCTAAACCGCATTTTGCGATTTATCAGCGTGTTGGCAAGCGTTCTGTTGCCGTCGTTGTACGTATGTTTGCAAATGTACAACTACCAAATCATACCGCTAAAATTTTTGATAACAATCCTAAATGCCACCCAAGCAATACCCTTTTCGCCGTTGGCGGAAATGATTTTGATAATTGTAATTTTCGATATTTTGCGCGAAGCGAATTTGCGTATGCCGTCGGCTGTGGGTATATCACTTTCCCTTGTGGGAGCAATCGTCTTGGGTGATGCCGCCGTCAAAGCAGGTCTAATCGGTGCGCCGGCTGTTATGATTGGTGCATTGTCGGGCATTGGTCTGTTCACCATGCCGGACAACACGCTTATTTTGTCGTTATTGCGACTTGTTATCACGTTTATCGCAGGAATAATGGGTATTTTGGGGGTAATTTTGAGTATGATGGTAATTTTGTTTTATCTGTGCTCCATGCAGGAATATCACACGCCATTTTTGGCACCTTTTGCGCCCTCCATCGAAAACGACAAGCAAGATGCTGTTGCCAGCACTCCACTTGAAAGCTGGAAAAATCGTCCAAAATCCATTCCCAACAAAAACAAGGTGAGGCGAGACAAATGAACAGAGACAAAGTTACCGTTGGACAGTTTGCACTGTTGTTGCTACTTGTAACGTCGGGTAGCAAATTTTTGTCGTTGCCGTCCATACTGGCAGGCGAAGTAGGGCACGACAGTTGGCTGGTTTTGTGCGTTGCCTTTTTGTGGGATGGTATTTGCCTTGCATTTTTGGGTTGGGCAATCAAACTAAATCAGTCGCAACACCTTTCGTTGGACAACATTTTGCGCAGTACCCTTTCTCCCATTGTAGAAAAACTGATTCTATTTATCTTTTTTGTGCTGTTTATCACGCGAAGTATCGTTTTGTTGAACTCATGTTATAGGATGTTTGCCGTAACTTTCGACGTATCCACAAATTGGATTATGTTTGTGTTACCCATTGTGGCGGTAAGTTTTTTCGCCATTGCAAGGGGGTTTAACTGCATAGCGCGTATGGGACAACTAACCTGCGCTTTGATTGTGCTATGCATCGTTGCGCTGTTGTTTTTTACGGTAAAACAAACGGATTTTGGCGCACTTTTGCCCATTGCAGAAGCCGGTTGGCAAAATATCGTCAAAACGGCTTTTGCACGCTCCTTTTGGTTTGCCGACTACATTTTTGTGTATTTCGTTATGGAAAATCTACAGATAAAAAAGCGTGTTTTTACGCCGATTTTTGCATCTTTTGCGTTAGGCGTGGTGCTAACTGTGGCAATGAACGCCATTTTTGTTGCACTGTTTGGATCTATCGCACCGGAAATAAAACTTGCCATGAGCAAAATTTCCGTCTTTTCCATTGCGGAAATCACCAACGGGCGTTGGGATTGGCTAACCCTTTCGGTGTGGATAATGTCGGTGTTGGTCAAGATTGTAATTTTTGTATACTGCGCCTACAAATGTTGCGAAAAGATGTTCAACCGGCACTTTACAAAACCAAATTTGCCAACAATTTTGGTAATCGCCTTGCTACTTATGTTGCCCTTGTTTGTTTCGGCGGACACTCTCGTGCAGAACGTGATGTCCAAACTGGTTGTGCCCTTTGCGTTGGTGCAATATTTGTTGCCCATATCATTGCCCTTTTTGACCGCCCTTGCTAACAAAAAGTATGGTTTAGAGGTACAAAATGAGTAGTTTAAGGCGTATTTTGGTGATTTTTCTCCTGTCGATTGCACTGTTTGTTATGTCGGCAAGTTTCACTTCCAACGATATCTTGGATCGTGCAATAATAATTGGTTTGGGCTTGGATTTGTCGCAAGATAACGAGTTGGTTGTCACTGCGGAAGTGGTCAGTCCCGGCAATGGAAGTGAGCAAGTTGGCACCTTTAGCAAAACCATCACCGTGCAGGGGCAAACGGTAGCACACGCCATTGGACAAATCACACAAAAAATGGGCAAGGAAGCGTCTCTTGGACAGTGCGCCCTGCTAATTTTGGGCAACAGTTTGTACACACGAGTGGATTTTTCGCAAATTATAGATTTTTTTATTCATTCCTACAACTTTAAGGAATCGTCTGTAATTTGTTGCGCCAATGGGGAAGCCAAACAAATTTTGAACTACGGCGAGGGTACGTCGCAAAGCGTGTCGTTGGCGATTGTTTCCATGTTGCAACAGCAAGCAAAAAGCACTGCCTTGCCAACAAACTCTCTTTTGCAATATGCTCGCAGTCAAAAGGAACTTTCTCGCACGGGGTTTATCAATCACGTGCAATTTGTTCCGTCGCAAAACGTCGACGAGCAAAATCCCAACAAAATTCAAGGCTATTTTTCCTACGATCAACTTGTGGTTTTTCGCAACAACAAATTTGTGGGGTATTTGTCAAACGAACAGCTTCGTGGACTTTCCCTTTTGACAAAATCTGTAACGGGCGACGTGTTTATCGTGCAGGCGGATGGCGAAAAAGTGACCTTTATCACCGGTGAAAAAAGCGTCGATATGCAAATTGACGATACAAACGTCACTTTGAAAATAAAGTTGAAATGCCGTCTTGCACGCAGTGACGATTTTGGTGTAAACGGCGTGTTTACCGTACAAACGGAACAGGATTTACCCAAAGAACTACTGCAAAACATTCAACGCCAAGCAACCGACTTGGTACAAAATTTTGTAGACTATCAACGGCAAAACAACGTCGATTTGATATATTTGCACGAAAAATTCCGCCAAAAACAAGGCTCTACCGATTTCGTTAATACCTTTTCAATGGACGATTTGCATTTCGACGTTCAAGTACAGGTAGAACAAAATTAGATTTTTTTATATTATTTTTCGTCAAAACCTATCATTGTTGCCAACCTTGTGCACAAACACTATTTATGATTGACTATCTTTTTTGTTTGTGATACAATTTTTGCACAAAATAACCTGCGTTTTACACAAAAGGAGCAACATTATGGAAGTTTTGCAATTTCTCAAAAACAGTTACACCGCCTACCACGCAACGCAAAACGTGTGCGATTTCTTGTCACAAAACGGCTTTGTGGAACTTGCCCTTGGCGAAAAATGGAGCGTTAAGCAGGGCGGAAAGTACTTTGTAACACGCAACGGATCGTCCGTTATTGCCTTTGTTGTGGGCGCAAACAAAGCATTTTCCATTTGCGAAAGCCACACCGATTCCCCCAGTTTTAAGGTAAAAGGCACAAAACTTATTGCAAGCGAAAACGCTCAACGTCTCAACACGGAAAAATACGGTGGCGGTTTGCTCTATACCTATTTCGATCGCCCTTTAAAAATTGCCGGACGCGTACTTGCCAAAGGTCAAAACGGTGTTGAACAACGTCTTGTAGATAGTAGCTACAACGTGGTTATTCCCAGTTTGTGCGTGCACTTCAATCCCGGTGTAAACGACGGTTTTGCCGTAAACGTTCAGGTAGATACTCTTCCGCTTTTTGCGCAAAATCCCACCGATTTGTACAAATCTTTGACCGATTTGGACGTTTTGGATGCCGACTTGTACGTTGTTCCCGCAACGGAACCATTTTTTGCAGGAGTAGAAAACGAATTTTTGTGCGCTCCACGTATCGACAACTTAACAAGCGTGTACACGTCGGTGCAAGCACTGGTAAATTGCCATCCGCAAAACGTTGCAATGGCTGTTTGTTTGGATAACGAAGAAGTTGGTAGCGGAACTCGTCAAGGCAATCCAAGGTTTATCACGCAAGTTATCGATAGCCTGTGCGATGCGTTGGGTATGGACGTTACCGCTCGTCAAAACGCTATCGAAAACGGTATGGTTTTGTCGGTAGATAACAGTCACGCTTGCCATCCTGCCCATCCGGAAAAGAGCGACGTTGCCTACAAAACCTATCTTAACAAGGGCGTAGTTATCAAACATCACACAAACTACGCAACGGACGGACTTTCTTCCGCGCTGTTTAAAAATATCTTGCAAAATGCCAACGTGCCTTTCCAAGACGTGTACAATCGTAGCGACTTGCGTTGTGGATCTACCGTTGGACTTGCCACCGCGCGCGAATTGGGCGTTAAAACTTGCGATATCGGTATGCCTCAACTTGCAATGCACTCCGCTTGCGAAACGTGTGGATCTGCCGACGTGGACACAATGCAACAAGCACTTACGGCATTTTTCAATGCAAGCCCTGCCGATTTGATTGTAAAATAGTGCAAACTTTGGGGTTTATTGCCGTATC
>CAZDLE010000062.1:5583-6969 GCA_964506035.1 uncultured Oscillospiraceae bacterium
TCTTTGTGTATGTCGATATTGCAATATCTAATACGTCGATATAAACAACGTTACGTCAACAAACGTTGCACGTACAATAAATTTGTGCCGTATGGAGGGTCCGTCCCACCATTAGCCCGTTTTCTTGCACGTATCTACCACACAAAAAACAAAATATCAAATTTCACAAACAACTCTGCAAATTTTGGCAGGGTTGTTTTGTTTTGCAAAAAAAGTGTCAACAATGGTGCTGGAGGCGGTTATGGAAAACAAATTGTTCGCATTGTTATTGGCGGTGGTGCTTATCGTTGCGATGGCGCATTTTGTGCCGACGTCGTTACAAAATCAACTGGACGTGCCAAACGCAACTTGCATGGTGTTTTGTTTGCAAACGTCTGCGCAACACGTGGATGTTGGTTTTGGAAAAATCGTGCAATGCAGTTTTGACGAGCTGACCGCAACTTTGCAACAGTGCAAAAATGTGCAAGGAATTAGTTTTTCTTTTGATGCCACTTTGCGCGACGTTGACCGTCTTTTACAACAGTTAGACATTACCGTACATACCACCCAAACGTTGCCCGATTTGTTTGTCGTTTGTGGCTATTCCCCAAAAATTGTAGGTTGCATTGTGTTGGACGGCAACAAAACCAACCTGCAAATTGCCTTCGATGGAACGTCTATCACAATCGGTTCACCACTGATACTTGGAGATTTTTAACAATCGTGGTTTGTGGTGGTTGGTGTGACGTATTGTGTGTATTTCAAATGGTTGTCAAATGGTTGTGCGTTGCACAACTCTCCCTAAACACCCACTTTTGTAGCCGTTAAGGGCAAAAATGGTGTAGTTTTGCAAATTCGTCCACAATCAACATCCGACCACGACGTACCTGTATCTACACAGCAATCAATTTGCAACTTGTGTTTGGCGCATTTTAACGTTGTAAATTGTGTATCGCGGCAGCAATCACACGGCGATGCAAGTTGTCAAATCAAAATTGCTGTTGCAAAAACGTTGCTACAACATATAATTGCAATCTAAACAAAACGGACAATAATTTGTTCGCACAAAAATATCAAAAAACGTTTATTGCTGTATAAAAACGCAACAAGCGGTCAACAATCAAATCAAACAAACATGGAGGACAACAATGAATTCGACCAATCAAACAAATAAATTTACACGATTTTTACGCAACAATGCGGCGTTGCTGTTGCTTATTTTTTGCGCTGTGGCAATTTCTGCAGTGGTTATCGCCGTTAGCGTAACGGGTAACGAGCCGGATGCTCCCGTTGGTGGCACTCCCAACGATTCTGTTGTAACGCCGCCCGTTGTTGACGAAACCCCCACCCCAACCGTCATCACGGAAAAGGTGTATTTTGCCAGCCCCGTTGCCTACAAAAGCGTAG
>CAZDLE010000063.1:0-6920 GCA_964506035.1 uncultured Oscillospiraceae bacterium
ATTCAATTTTCGAAAGCACAAATGTCTGCCAAACATTGATATTTATGCAAAAATGTGGTAGAGTATTACTAACATCACGTTACAAAAGGAGTATTTTTTATGAAACAAGCATTAGAGTTTTATTTGGAACAGCGCAAAAAAATCATGGCGCAAAACTATGCAAACTTTCTTATATCGTGGGATCAGGAAACGGTCGCACCCGAGCAAAGCGTTATTGCCAACGCCGACCAAATGGCGGTGCTTTCCGCGTATAGTTATCAACTTATGACGGACGAGCGTTTCGAAAACGCCGTGCAGGTGTTGTTCGACAACCGCGACAAATTGGATGCCGTTCTTGCGCACGAAATAGAAGTTATGCACAAAAACATCCAAGATACCAAAAAAATTCCCGCCGACGACTACGTTGCGTACAGCCAACTGCTTTCCGAAGCCTACCCAACCTACGTTCGCGCCAAGCGAGAAAACGACTTCGAACTTTTCCGCCCCTATTTGGAAAAGATTGTAGATTTTGCACGCAAGCAAACGGTTTGGCTTGCCACCGACAAGCTGAGCGGTTACGACGTGTTGTTGGATATGTACGAACCCACCTACAACCAATCAAAATACAACGCGTTTTTTGACTTGTTGCGTCAAAAGCTGGTACCCGTCGTCAAAAAAGTGACGCAAAACCCCGCTCCCGTGCCTGCTTGGGCAAACCAAGTTTGGGAAAAATCCAAACAACAACAGTTTTGCGAATACCTTCGCGACGTGCTTTGTTTTGATAAATCGCGTGGTATCATGGCGGAAAGTGCCCATCCGTTTACGTCCGGTTTTGGCACGGACGACGTGCGTATCACCAACTGCTACTACGAAGATAACCTACTTTCGTCAATTTTCTCCGTCATCCACGAAACAGGTCACGCCTTGTACGAGCAACAATGCGACAAATCCCTAAACGGCACGTTTTGCGGTGGTGGAGCAAGTCTTGGCATGCACGAAAGTCAATCGCGTTTTTACGAAAACCTTATTGGTCGCAGTTACGACTTTTGGAAAGTGCATTTTGCAAAACTTCAACAGGTGTTTGCGCCTCAGTTGGACGACGTAACTCTTGACGACTTTGTTGCTTATGCAAACCGCGCCGAACGCAGTTTTGTACGCACCGAAGCGGACGAACTAACCTACCCGTTGCACGTTATGTTGCGCTACGAAATCGAGCAAAAACTTATTGCCGGCGAACTGCAAGTTAAGGATTTACCCACCTACTGGAAGAAAAAATTCAACGAGTATTTTGGCATAACTCCACCAACCGACGTGTTGGGCGTGTTGCAAGATATGCACTGGGCAGGAGGTAGTTTTGGTTACTTCCCCACCTACGCATTGGGATCGGCAATCGCTTCGCAACTGTACTACCACATGAACAAGGATTTTGACGTTGCCCAAAGTCTGCAAAGCGGAACGACTCAGCAAGTAAACGACTGGCTAAAAGAACACGTTCACAAATACGGCTCAAGCATGTACCCCGACCAAATTTTGCGCCTTGCTATCGGCGAAGATTTTGACGCTAACTACTACGTAGATTACCTTGTAAACAAATACTCAAAGTAACTTGCAACAACACGCACACACGCAAATTGCACAAAAGTGGGTGTTAAGGCACACAAAACTGATACTTAAACATCAAAAACGGTGCAGTATGTAAAAATAACGTATTTTTAACCTTGCACCAAACGGAAATACAAATGCAACTACTTATTCCTTGCGCTACCGGTGTAGAAGCGGTAGTAAAACGACAACTTTATACGTTGGGTTACGGCGATTGTCCTGCAATTGGTGGGCGTATCGTCGTGTCCAACTGCACTTGGAAGGACGTCGCACGTCTAAACGTTTTTTTGCGCAGTGGCGAACGCGTGCTTATTCGTCTTGCAACCTTTCCCGCAACCACCTTCGATATGCTTTTCGAAGGTATTGCCAAAATCCATTGGGAAGATTTTATCGACAAAAACGGCAAAATTATCGTCGTCACAAAAAGTATCGGAAGCAAATTGTTTGCGCATCACTCCATCCAAGCTATTGGCAAAAAAGCCATTGTTTCCGTATTGCAACAAAAGTACGGTTTGCTTGTGGAAAGCGGTGCAGAGTACAAAGTGGAGTTGGACATCACCAACGACGTTGTCTCCGTCAATTTGGATACCACGGGCGCAGGACTGCACAAGCGCGGATATCGCACGCTAAACTACACTGCACCCTTGCGCGAAACCACCGCCGCGGCACTAATCGACCTTTCGGTGTGGAATCCCGACAAAACATTTACCGATTTGTTTTGCGGTAGCGGAACTTTGCCTATCGAGGCAGCAATCAAAGCACTAAAAATTGCCCCCGGTATGGATCGTGATTTTGCCTTTATGCAGTGGGATTGCGTAGACGACGATGCTTACGATTTGGCGCTGGAAGAGGCAAACGATATTCGTGTGGACCGCCCGCTAAACATCATAGGCGGAGATATCAACCCCAAAGCTATCGAAATTGCCAACTTCCACGCACGTCAAGCCGGTGTGGACAAGTACGTAAAGTTCAATTTGCGCAACGCCAACGACTTTGTAACAAAAAGCAGTTACGGCGTAAACATCAGCAACCCACCCTACGGCGAACGCATAGGAAACTTGGACGAAGTAAAACAAATTGCCAAAGATATGGGAAAATTGTACCGCAAGTTGGACAAATGGAACTTCTACTTTTTGTCTCCCTATCAAGATTTCGAACGGGATTTTGGCAGACGTGCCGACAAAAAACGCTATTTCTACAACGCAGATATCAAATGTTCATTCTACACTTTTAACGGCCCCAAACCGCAAAAATAACTACTACGTTGTTTGTTTTTAGTTGTTGTCAATATGCAAAAACAAAGTTATCTAACAGATACGCCAAACCTTTCTCACATGGGAAAGGTTTTTTGCATATTTGTGGCATTTTTCGTCAACATGGTGCAATTTTTGCAATCGGGCATGGTGTACAATGGTGCAAACAATTTGTAGGGGTGGCAATATGTATTGCAAACGCGTGCTAATTTTACAACAAACAAATTCTCGATTTGCCCAATTTGGCAAACAACTTTGCGGAATGGTAAAACTGGTCAATTCTACCAATCAAACGGCTGTTACCGTGTTCGTTACCAATGCCGACGTCAAAAGTCAAGGGGAGTGGTGGTTGCTACTCAACTTGGGCGGAAAATGCATTTCTCGCAAACTGCAAACGTTGGACGGCGAAAGTTTTGTGTTGCAACAATATTCGTTAGAGCAGGTCGCGTGTTTGCTTGTCAAAAGGGAACAATCGTCGTGGGAAGTTGCTCGGGCGTATCTGGGTAGCGCCAATTTGTGCGACGTGCTTGTTGCTCGTATCAAAACGTTGGACGACGATCCCATGACTGCCTACGAACAGTTTGTTGCAACCACAAACAACTTCTATCCCGACGTTTCGGTGGACGTTTCCGCACTGCGACAGTCTGCCGATATGCGCTACAAGGTGGTGGAGCAGTATAGCGACGCTTTCGAGCGGTTTTATGCAAGTGGTGGCACTTCCAACTACTACCAAGCCGTCAAGGGGGAAATTGGCAAGGTGTTCGTGCAGTTTCCACCCTACTATCCGCTTATCAACAAATACAAAGGTTCCTTTTTCGTCCGTGTGGATTTTCCCTCATCCGAGCGGTATTTTGTGATGGGCGTGTTGCAAAAACAAAACCAAATCAAATATATCTGCTACGGTTTGCCTGCGGAAAAACAAGGCGTTGTCGACAAAGATTTTGTGTACGTGCCAAACCAACCAACATCCTTTTATATGCTATTTCAAGATGCCGATAGCGGACAAATAACCACCATGCAGGACGTCTAACAAAGGTTTTTTAGTGGTGGACATTTGCATATTTCCGTGACGTGCAAACAAAAAAAACGAATTTTTGCCATCTCAAAACATCCTTGCAACGTCAAATATTTGCCATGCCAATTTGTTGTGCAGATAACTACACGAAGGGTGCGACTAATCAAAAAAAAGGCGGCGTTTTTGTAAAAAATGCTTTTTTGCCACTTGCGACGTCAAGATTGTTTGCAATTTTGCCTTATTTTGCAAAAATAGCATCAATAACAATCGTTAAAACTGTTGCAATTTTTGGCGTTTTCGGTTATAATTTAGACCTATGTATGCAATTACATAAGGAGTAATATAACAATGTTCAACAAAACTTTCAAAAAATCTTTAATTATTCTGGTTGCTTGCTTGATGCTTGCACTCGTAGTTTTTTCCGCTTGCAGTTCTACGGACGAATTTAAGCCCGTTGTAGATAAAATTTCCGGTCAAGCAGTAGAAAGCAACGGTGGTAGCGCAGTTAAGTATGGCGACTATATCTACTATGTAAACGGTATTCAAAGCAGTGCCACTGCCGACAATTCCTACACAAACACAGTTCGCTCTGGTTCCATCGTTCGTGTTTTGGCTTCCAAACTTGACGAAATCGTTGCTATCAACAACGAAGACCTTAGCAGCAGTGTAAAAACGGAACGTATCGCAGCAGCCGTAAAGGAAAACGTTCAACTTGTCGTTCCTTGCTTCTACTACAGTGCAAACTCTACAAATACCACACTTACAGGTATCTATATCTTTAACGATCGTTTGTACATCACCACACCTAACCAAAACCTTACAAGCGGTGGTCAAAAAATGACCAATCAACTTGTTTTGGAAAGCTACAATCTTGATGGTTCCGATCGTCAACAACACTTTACCTTTGTTGGTGACGTTTGGTCCACTTCCACAACCGCTTTGGAAATTATGCTTGCCGAAGTAAAAGGTGACGTTTGGGCAACCTACGTGATTGATGGCGACCTTCACTCCGTTAGCGTTGCAAGTGGCGAAGACAAAGTTATTTGCGAAAACGTTTCTAACGCAAAGTTCGACAAAGCTAACGACCTTGTATTCTTCCAAGACGAAGACGGTCAAATTTGCCAATTTAACGCAGGCGCAAGCGCACACAACGTTTTGATTGAAAAGGTTGATACCGAAGCATCCAAACTTACCTACACAATTTCTCAAGTTAGCGACGGCTACGTTTACTACACTCAAGCTGACTCCGTAAACTCCACAATGAATGGCAAAGTTCTTTACTACGCTTGTCACACCGGTACGGAAGTTAAAAAAGGCACAGTTTTTAACGCTGTTCCCGGCACCTACTTTGGATGGGGCGAAAAGGTTATCTACGTTGATGACGAAACTCTTGGTGGCTCTAATGCAAAAACCTACACAGTTTGGGCAGCTTACAACGCAAACGGCAATGCAGATAAATACGCTCTGTTCGAAGACGGCGAAGCAATCACCATCGTTAAGGTGCAAAACGGCAAATTGTTCTACACAATCGACGGCGTCACCTACACTCGCACGCTTGGCGCAACTGTAGGCGAAGCAACCTTCTATGCAAAGGATCTTAGCAGCAGTGCAACATCCAGTTGGGCACAAGCAGACGTTGTTGGCAACTATGTTTTTGCTTTGGCAACCGATTCCGTAAAAGTTACAATCTACAATCCGGAAACAAAAACCAACTCCACGTCAACAACAATCACTCTTGTAGCGGACGATGCGGAATAATCTACAAATCTAACAATAACAAACAGCAAGATATCACAACGATACCTTGCTGTTTTTTTTATTTCGGCTCCCTCGCAAAAGCCCGTTGGCGTTTGGTAGTAAAACAACTGCTATGATTGGTAGACTTCAACTTTGTTTAAAAACTGTATACTGCTGATAACTAATACGTAACAGCTCCGCCGCGCAATTATTCGTATTTTGCTCGGTCACAGACCTTGCTATAAATTGATTAGTTGTACGTTCTGCAATAACCGTACGTAACGGCTCCGCCGCGCTTGCTTGTGCCCCAAACCACGCTAACAAACAATAAATAGTTGTTTTGGAACTAACCATATCAGTTTTACAAACTATACGTAACGGCTCCGCCGCTTCGCCGTGCAATAAAATGGTTATAAAAAACATTATTTTTGTAAAAACTTGCATTTGGACGAATTTGGTGGTATCATATTATAAAGTTGCGATGCACGCACGCGACGTTTTGGCAATTTGCGTTGTTATATCAAAACAATTTGCAACCCGCGTGCAAAACCGTGTTGATACGCTAACCGTTTTGTGCATCGTTGCTTATACATATTTATAGGGGTATTTTTATGGGTACAATAAATTCTATAATTTTGGGTATCTTTGCCGTGCTTGGCATAATCGGTGCGTTGATAGGTCTTTCCAAGGGACTAATCCGCTCCGTTATCAAAGTTGCAAGCATCATTTTGGCGATTGTGGTTGCTTTTGCCATCACACCGTCACTGCTCAACACTGCCTACGACGTTGCCTCTCCGCAAATCGATCAATTTTTGGCATCCTTCGACGAACTGCTAACCGCGTCACCCACGCTAAAGGAATATTTGCCAAATGCTATATCGGCACTTATCTCCCCGATAGTGTTTATCGTGGTGTTTGCCGTATGTTTGGCAGTTGTTGCCATTTTGCGCAAAATCGTGATGCTAATTTTGGGCGGTCTTTTGCCAAAAAAACGCGGACTTATCAGCCGTGTTTGTGGTTTTGCGTTGGGCGCCGTTGGTGGAATTATGATTGCACTGTGCTTTGTTTTTCCCGTTACGGGCTACTTCACTGCAGTGCCAACCGTCTACACAAACGTTAAGGAAATCGTCTCCACCGACGAAAATCCCATCCCCGACAACGTGGACGAACTTTTGCTGCAAATTGACACAATTTCCAACGTCAAAACGGTAAACGACTCCACCAAAAACTATTTTAACAAACTTGTGTCCTACAAGGATGGCGACAAATCCACGTCCGCTTTGGACGATTTTGTAACAATCACGTCACTTGTTCCGCCCGTTTTGCGCTTTGCA
>CAZDLE010000064.1:0-6889 GCA_964506035.1 uncultured Oscillospiraceae bacterium
CAAAAAGGATATCGTTATCACTATTATTGCCGCATTGTTTGTAGCGCGCTTCGCACTGGTATCGATGTAGAAATTTGCACCACTATTTATAACGTAAAAAACACGACGCACTTTGGTTATACAAAGTGCGTCGTATTTTATTGTTACGTTAAGCGTTGAAAGCGTAAAAATTGTTTGAATTGTGTTTTCGTGTCCAAAGGAAGTTCTTTGCATCGCTTAATAACAACGCAATATTTTTCCTATTTCTATCAAATCATATTCCGTTGTTTTTTATTAACAATAAGCGTAAAGACGTCAATTTTTGCGCGAAAACAACCGTTGGATGCAAATTGAGTATTGACTTGCGAAACTCTGTTTGTTATAATTGTGACGCGTAGATGTATTTTAATAATTGTATATAATAGATACAAACTTGAAGAAACGTTTGCAATTTTCGGTGTAGATGTATTTTAATGATTGTATACAGTTAGATATATCAATTATTGCAAAAATAAAAACTCTTTCCACGCGGAAAAGAGTTTTGCATCGCACACTGCGATAAGTGACAAGAATAAATTTTTATTTGAACTTGCCTTGTTGTTTTGCAATTGTATTTTACATCAATATTTTAATTCTGTCAAGGGGGTTTTGAAAAATGACAAAAGAAAAATTATACGTTGGATTAGATATCGGTTCCAACTCGGTTGGTATTGCTTGCACCGACGAAAACTACAACATTGTGCGCGCAAAAGGCAAGGATTGCTGGGCGGTACGACTTTTTGACGAAAGCGAAAGCGCAGCCAACCGTCGCGTTGCACGCACTGCTCGTCGCCGATTGACACGCAGAAAATTTAGAATCAACCAACTGCAAAATCTTTTTGCGCCGTATATGCAGGACAATTTGTTCTTTTTGCGACTGAATAACAGTCAATTTTACGCAGAAGATAAGGACTCTCGCTTGAAAGGTAGCAAAAACAATCTTTTTGACGATGATACGTTGTGTGACAGCGCGTTCCACAAGCAATTTCCTACGATTTTCCATTTGCGTGAGTTTTTGCAACACAATCATGCAGACGATTTGCGTTTGTACTACTTGGCAATCCATCACATCGTAAAGTACCGCGGTCACTTTTTGTTTGAAGGCAGTATGAGCGACGTGCGTGATTTTGGTAGACTTATATCTGCGTTGAACGTCGTTTGCGAAGAACTTTATCCCGAAGCGCCCTACTTTAACGTCGCGTTGAACGACCAAGCAAAGGAAATTTTGTTGCAATCCAACGTTGGAACAAAACAACGTTGCAAAAACCTGCAAGCAATTTGGGGAAGCAACGCGCAAAAAGACTCTGCACAGGTACAAAATGAAATTGTAAAGGCAATGTGCGGTGCAAAAGTTTCGCCATCCACACTGTTTGGTGGAGAATATCCCGAAGAAAAAACCTTTAGCTTCAAAGATTTGACGGACGAGGAGTTTGAAAGCAAGCGTGCTGTCTACGGTGATAATTTCTCGCTGTTGGAAGCAATCCGCAACGTGGTAAACTTTGTACAGTTTGAAAACTTACTTGACGAAAAGGACAGTTTTTCGCAAGCGATGGTTGCCGTTTACAACAAACACGCCACCGATTTGGCGTTGTTAAAATCACTTTTGCGTGAAAAAACTGATAGTCAAACGTACAATCGCATGTTCAAAAGCACCAAGGAAGGGCACAACTACGTAAACTACGTTGGCTACACAAACAAAGGTGGCGAGAAAAAGCGTGTTAAAGTTTGTAATTACGAAGATTTTAGGGACTACGCCAAAAAGTTTTTGAAGGAAATAAACGTCCAAGACGAACGTGTGGAGGAAATCACTGCGCAACTTGAACAAAAAACCTTTTTGCCAAAGATTTTGCACTCAGATAACGGACTTGTACCCTATCAAGTAAACGAGACGGAGCTAAACGCCATTGTACGTAGCATGGTGGAAGCTTTTCCGCAAACGGAAGAAATTGCAACAAAAATCAAACAAATTTTTCTTTTCCGTATACCATACTACGTTGGACCGCTTACCGGTAGCAACAGTTGGGCGGTACGCAAAGTTAACGGCGTTGCTATCACTCCGTGGAATTTTGACGAAATTATCGACAAACCTGCAAGTAACGAGCAATTTATGCGTCGCATGACAAACAAATGCTCTTACCTTACAGGTGAAGACGTTTTGCCAAAAGGATCGGTAATCTATCAATGCTACAACGTACTAAACCAACTTAACAAGCTAAAAATCAACGACGTTGCAATAACGGTGCGACTAAAACAAAAAATATTTAACGAATTGTTCCTACGTCGCAACAAAGTTTCCGACAAGATGATTATCGATTTGTTGATTAGGGAAGGTATGTTTGCCGAAACAGACAGATCGCAAATTAATCTTTCCGGCAAGGACGGTGCGTTTACCGCAACCATGTCTTCCTACATACAACTGCAAAAGATACTTGGCAAGGATTTTGTTGACGACGACTACGCCAACGGCAACGGCGTGTGCGAAAACATCATTTTGTGGCACACTCTAAACACCGACAAAAACGTTGTGGAGGGGCTAATTCGTCAAAACTATGGCAAAATTCCGCAAATCAAACAAAACATTGCGCAACTTAAAGGACTCACCTTTAAGGATTTCGGCAGACTTTCCGCAAAGTTTTTAACCGGTTTGTACACAACAGACAAGCAAACAGGCGAAGTATTCAACATAATGCGGTTGCTGCAAGACACCACCTACAACCTAAACGAAATTTTGTTTAACGAGCAGTACGATTTTGAACGTTTGCTAAGCGAGCAAAACAATGGCGCGGAAGAAATCACCTTGGACGACGTGGAAAAGCTTTACGTTTCGCCTGCAGTGCGCCGTGGTATTTGGCAATCGTTACAAATGGTAGACGAGTATATCTCCGCACTTGGACGTTTGCCTGACAAGATTTTTGTGGAAGTAACCCGCGAAGAGGGTGTAAAAGGTGATGCAGGACGAACACAATCACGCAAAAAACAACTGCTGGAAAAATATCGTGGAATCGAAGGTATCGAACAACTCACACAGGAGTTGCAATCGGACGACGTTACCGATATGAAACTGCGCCAAGAACGGTTGTATTTGTATTTCCGTCAACTGGGCAAGTGTATGTACACCGGCGAACAAATTAGCTTTTCGGCGCTAAACACTGACACCTACGACGTTGACCATATTTTGCCTCGCTCACTTTTTAAGGATGACAGCTTAGACAACAAGGTTTTAGTTTTGCGTAGTAAAAACTTTGAGAAACTATCTATCTACCCCTTGCCACAAGGGTTTACAAATCAACAGGAATTTTGGAAGAAACTCCACAAAAAGGAGCTTATATCTCAAAAGACGTTGGATCGACTAATGCGTACAGATCCGCTAACAGATGCCGACTACAACGACTTTGAAGCTCGACAAAAGGTAATAACCGATCAAACGGCAAAAGCTGTTATCGAACTGCTAAAGCGCAAATATCCAACGGTAAAACTGGTCTACAGCAAAGCAAAGGATGTTAGCGATTTCCGTCACAAGTTCAACTTGTACAAATGTCGCGAAACAAACGATTTGCACCACGCCCGTGATGCCTATCTAAACGTTGTTGTGGGCAATGTGTGCGATACCGCTCAAATTATACGAAAATCACAATATCGAACACTAGAAGAAGGTTGGCGAGCTCACAATAATCTTACGTTGTTCACTCGTACTATTAATGGTGCGTGGGACAAAGTTAACTCGCTAAAAACAGTTTTGCACGTTATGGGCAGACTGACGATGTCCGTTACGAGATACGCCTACTGCAACAAAGGTAAATTCTACGACGAAACTGTTTACTCGGGCAATGAAAACGTTACTGCACCACGCAAACTAACAGGACCGCTTGCCAACATGAAACGCTACGGTGGTTACATGTCACAAAAAACGGCTTACTTTGCAATTGTGCAAAGTGTTGGTAAAAAGGGGAAGATTTGCAAAACAATCGAAGCTATACCTGTACTTGTAACCTACCAAATGCGCAACAATCCCAATCGACTTGTTGAGTATTTGCAAAAAGATTTAGGTCTAAATCAACCACAAATTATTGTGCCAAAGCTAAAAATCAAGCAACTTGTAACAGTTAATGGCACACCTGTTTGGTTGGCTAACATTACCGATTCGCGGATAGGCGTTCACAATGCTATTGAATTGTTTGTAGATAACAAAACGGACGACTACGTTAAACAACTCGGCAAATTGGTGGATTATAATAAAAGAGGATTATACGACAGCAACAATCAAGCGGATGTTCCCATCAAAACCAACCGTTTGGGCAAGCACAACTGCACAATTACCACTGCAAGAAATATCGAGTTGTACGATATGTTGACCGAAAAAATATCGCTACCAATTTATCAAGGAGTATCAGGTTTCTCTGCGTTCCAAAAGAAGTTGCAAAAAGGACGTAGCAAATTTGTTCGACTTACCAACGTAGAACAAGCAATCGTTATCTTACAAATACTAAAAGAATTTAAATGCAATGCTGAAAATCCAGATCTATCACTCTTAGGAATGGAGAAAACTTGTGGGAAACTGCGAATTTCAAAAGATATCACTAACGTCGATTTTGAAATCGTACATCAATCGCCTTGCGGATTGACGGTTCGCAAAAAGAAGGTGTAACATGGGATTTCGCACCGTAGTAGTAAACTCACGTTGCAAGTTAGAGTGTAGATTGAACTTTCTTGTGATACGCGGGGAACAGGAACGAAAAATTTTTCTTAACGAAATAAACACTGTTATCGTGCAAAGTACGGCAGTGTCGCTAACTGCCGCACTGCTGTGCGAACTTACCAAAAACAACGTAAAAGTTATTTTCTGTGACGAAAAAGGACAACCACAAGCGGAACTTACGCCCTACTACGGCGCGCACAACACCACCAAACGGTACAAACAACAGTTTGCTTGGAGCGAACAGGCAAAACAGCTTGTTTGGCAAAAGATAATAACGCAAAAAATAGAAAATCAAGCAAATTTGCTGGAAAAACTTGGGTTTGACGTGCAATCGCAAATGCTACGTGACTACGCATCCAACGTGCAACCCAACGACGTTACCAACCGCGAAGGACATGCAGCAAAGGTATATTTCAATTGCATCCTTCCGGAAGGGGAAAATCGACGAACGAACAGCTTTGTTAACGGGTGTTTGAACTACGGCTACGCGGTGTTGCTTTCGGCATTTAGCCGAGAAATTACCGCGAGCGGCTATCTTACCCAGCTTGGCTTGTGGCACGACAACGAATTTAATCAATTTAACCTTGCGTGCGATTTGATGGAACCATTGCGACCGATTGTTGACGAAACGGCACTTTCTCTTTCTGCCGACGACGAAAAATTCAAGCGAAAAATGGCAAATATTCTAAACTACACGGCAACTTCCGACGGAAGACACACAACTTTGGACCTTGCAATACGACAATACGTCCGTAGCACCATTGATGCTATCGAACAGCAAGACGTATCGCTGATATGCTTTCCCACATACGTGGTGATCGACAATGAACAATAGATTTATGCGAATACTTGTATTTTTTGATTTGCCCGTCGAAACGCAGAAAAATCGACACGACTATGCCGTTTTTAGAAGATATCTTGTAAAAAACGGATTTATTATGATGCAAAAATCGGTGTACTGCAAGTTGGCTCTAAACAACGTTACGAGCAAGGTTATCAAGGATAGACTGCGACAAAACGTTCCGCCAGACGGGCTTGTGGAAATTTTGGAAATAACGGAAAATCAATTTTCGGCAATCGAGTATCTGCTGGGGCAAAATCAATCCAACGTGGAAGATAGTATGGACAGGCTGGTGGAAGTATGAAATTGCAATTATCTCACCCTAATTTGGAAAATCAACTACTGCTTGACGAGTTGCGACCTACGTTGCTTATTGTGGAAAATCCCCACGAATACTATGCATTTGTTACCGATTTGATGGACGAATTGCAAGGCGTTCCATCGAGGTTTTCCTGCTGGGAAGATACCGAGCGTGTTCGTGGTGACAAAGTAGGCGACGTTGTTGCAGACTTGTTTAACTTTGACGTGGTAGACAAAAAGATAACTAGTTTGCTGTACAAAAAGCTTACCAAAAACTATTTTAACGGTGCTTTTGTTGCAGATTTTAACAAAATCAACTCCGAATTGCAGTTGTTTTTGCAAAATTTGTGTAGCACGGTGGATTTTGCACTGGATTTTGGCGAAATATCCTTAGACGACGTTTTTAAGGCGTGTAGCGTAAAACCGTTGCGCACGTATCAAAGCTATTTGGAAAAAATCATTTGCTATATCAACCTGCTTACAGAACTAAAAGGCACCTATCTGTACGCTTTTGTTGGTCTAAAGGACGTTTTGTCCGACGACGATTTGCGTTTGCTGTACAATCATTGTAGGCTCAACAAAGTTTATCTATTGCTTATTGAAAGTAGCAAAAAACGTCCGTTGCTCGCCGAAGAACGCGCAGTGATTATCACCGACGACCTTTGCGAAATCACAGAAAACTTCGACTAAACTTGTTTACACCGCCATTTTGGTGTGATATAATATTTTACATAGGTTGAGTTGCAAAAGTATATTGTCAATGTTTTTGACACATTTTGCGTACGATTGCACAATTTGCAATTTTTGTGCACAAATACGAATATTTTTAACATTTTACAGTCATAATTGACAAAATTTCGCATCAAAACCTTTGTTTCAATCAAAACAACCTTACGGCAGTAAGTGGCTTTTACCCTTAATTTGAGGTTTGAGAGCCTTGTTGTTTTGTAATACTCTTAAACCTGTGCACGTGTAGTATTCCAAAATTGGGGTTTGAGAGCCTTGTTGTTTTGTAATACTCTTAAACCTGTGCA
>CAZDLE010000065.1:0-6742 GCA_964506035.1 uncultured Oscillospiraceae bacterium
GTCACGAAGTAAGCAAGATTGACGAAATCTCCTACGAAGATATGGCTAAGTTGTTGGATATGAAATACGTTGACGCTTTCCGCGCCGGCGCATTGAACCCCGAACATCCACAACAACAAGGTACCGCTCAAAACGCAGATATCTACTTCCAAAACAGAGAAGCTGCAAACAAGTACTACCTTGCTACTCCTGCTATTGTAGAAAAGTACATGAAGCAAGTTGGCGAATTGACAGGACGTCACTACAACTTGTTTGACTACGTTGGTGCACCCGATGCAGAAAAAGTTATCGTGCTTATGGGTTCCGGCGCTGACGCTGTTGAAGAAACCGTTAACTACCTTGTTGCTAAGGGAGAAAAAGTCGGTGTACTTAAAGTTCGTTTGTACAGACCGTTTAGTGCTACTCACTTTGTTGCTGCACTACCCGCATCCGTTACAAAAATTGCCGTTTTGGACAGAACAAAGGAACCGGGATCTCTTGGTGAACCTCTTTACTTGGACGTTGTTGCCGCTCTTGCTGAACTTGGCAGAAAGGTTGACGTTTGCGTTGGCGGTAGATACGGTCTTGGTAGCAAGGAATTTACTCCTTCGATGATTTTGTCCGTATACAAAAACCTTGACGGCGCAAAGAAAAATCACTTTACCGTTGGTATCACAGACGACGTTACAGGCACAAGCCTTCCCGTTGACGAAATGATCGACGTTGCTCCTGCAGGAACAACACGTTGCAAGTTCTACGGTCTTGGTAGTGACGGTACCGTTGGTGCTAACAAAAACTCCATCAAGATTATCGGTGACCACACAGATTTGTATGCTCAAGGTTACTTTGAGTACGACAGCAAAAAGTCCGGTGGTTTGACAATTTCTCACCTTCGTTTTGGTAAGAACCCCATCAAATCCAGCTACCTTATCGACCAAGCTGAATTTATCGCTTGCCACAACCAAAGCTACGTAACACGTTACGACATTTTGGCTGACGCAAAAGAAGGCGGAACATTCCTTTTGAACTGCATTTGGTCGGACGAAGAACTCGAAAAAGAACTTCCTGCATTTATGAAGAATCAAATTGCTAACAAGCACTTGAAGTTCTACACTATCGACGGTCTTCATATCGCACTTAAAGCAGGTTCTGCAAAATCCACAAACATGGTTTGCCAAGCTGCATTCTTTAACCTTGCTAACATCATTCCTTATGCTGAAGCAGAAGAATACATGAAAGCCGCTGTAGTTAAATCCTACGGCAAGAAGGGACAAAAGGTTGTAGAAATGAACTGGGCTGCTATTGACGGCGCTGTTGCAGGTTTGCACGAAGTTAAAGTTCCTGCACACTGGGCTACGACAACCGAAGGTGCTGCTCTTCCCGAAGCAAGCGACAACGAATACTTTGAATCTTTCGTTCGTCCTATCGTTTCTCAAAAGGGTAACAGCTTGCCTGTTTCGGCATTTAACCCTGCTGGTATCGTTCCTACAGGCACAACACAGTTTGAAAAACGCGGTATTGCAGTTAACCTTCCCGCTTGGGACGTTACAAAATGTATCCAATGTAACCAATGCGCATTTGTTTGTCCTCACGCAGCAATCCGTCCTGTTTTGGTAGACGAAACGGTAGAATTGCCCGAAGCATTTACAACAAAAGCTGCAATCGGTGTTAAGGGTGCTAAGTTCCGTATGCAAGTTAGTCCTTTGGATTGTACAGGTTGCGGAAGCTGTGCTAACGTTTGCCCATCCAAGGAAAAGGCACTTGTTATGGTACCTGCTGACCAAGTTCACGAAGAAGAAAACTACAAACTTTCTCAACACGTAGCAACAGTGGAAAGCACGTTGAATGCTAACACCGTTAAGGGTAGTCAATTTAAACAACCTTTGTTCGAGTTCTCCGGAGCATGCGCAGGTTGCGGCGAAACACCTTACGTTAAACTTGTAACACAATTGTTCGGCGACGAAATGATGATTGCTAACGCAACTGGATGCTCCTCCATCTACGGCGGATCTGCTCCTACTTGCCCCTACACCACCAATGCACAAGGTCACGGACCTGCTTGGGCAAACAGCTTGTTTGAAGACAACGCAGAATTCGGCTTTGGTTACAACTTGGCTGTTGGTCAACGTCGTAACAAGTTGAAGGAAACTGTTGAAAAACTTGTTGCTATCTGGGAAGAAAAAGGCACCGCAGACGGCGTTGCTGCTGCTCGCGAATGGTTGGAAGGTTTTGACGACACTGCTAAAACAAAGGCTGCTGCTGCAAAACTTGTTGCTATCTGCCAAGCTCACACTGATTGCGAATGCTGTGGCGCACTTGTCGCTGACGTTTTGAAGAACAAGGATATGCTTGTTAAGAAGTCTATTTGGATCTTCGGTGGCGACGGCTGGGCATACGATATCGGTTACGGCGGACTTGACCACGTTTTGGCAAGTGGCGAAGACGTAAACATCCTTGTTATGGATACGGAAGTTTACTCCAACACTGGTGGACAAGCTTCCAAGGCTTCCCCCACTGCTGCCGTTGCTAAGTTTGCTGCTGCAGGAAAGCGCACAAAGAAAAAGGACCTTGGTATGATGGCTATGAGCTATGGTTACGTTTACGTTGCTCAAGTTGGTATGGGTGCAAGCCAAGCACAACTTGTTAAAGCGTTGACGGAAGCTGAAGCATACAAAGGACCGTCCTTGATTATCGCTTACGCTCCATGTATCAACCACGGTATCAACATGGGTAAATCTCAAGAAGAAATCAAGAAGGCTGTTGACTGCGGTTACTGGCAACTTTACCGTTACAACCCTGCTTTGATCGACGAAGGCAAGAATCCATTTACGCTTGACTCCAAAGATCCTACAGGTAGCTACCGTGACTTTATCATGAGCGAAACTCGTTACGCATCCTTGGCAAAGACCAAGCCGGAAGTTGCAGATCAATTGTTTGCAAAATCCGAACAAGACGCTCTTGGCAGAGTTGCTAAATACAAGAAGCTTTCCGGTCAAGAATAGTTGATAGATTTGGTGTGCGATTTACAAGCGGAAAGAAATAACCGACAAATCAACACCGACAAATAACTAAAAAATTAAGGGTAGACGTTAAAACGTTTACCCTTTTTTGATGTGGTTTTATGTTGTTTTAGGAATATTTGCGTTCCAGTTCGTGTTGGATTTCTTCCGCACGTTGGATTTGGTCGTTAAGGTTCCATTTGCCGACGTTTTGTTCGTCCTTGATAAACATAGATCCGCATTGATGGAAATAAAACTCGATATTGCGCTGTTTTGCCTCCAAAAAGAGTGATTCTACCCACTCGTAGTAGATGGGACGCACAACCGACTTGGGCGCCATTTCACCACCGACGTTTACGCATTTGATAAGCCCTGTATCCAAATATCTGCCCAACGTGATGGGGGCGATAAGGGGCGAACAGAACACTTCGCGATGCTTTAAGGGAGCATCCAAAAACGGCGGAAGGCGTTTGTCTGCCATTTGTTGGTTTTCGATGGAAATGCTAAGGTGAAAATGTTCCCAACCATCGCCCCAGTCGGGCGGAAGGCAGTCCTTGATGCGTTCCGGACGTTTTGTTGTCGTGACGAAAATGCAATCGTTACGACGGCGAATAAAATCCCAGCACTCCTGACGCCACTCGTCCGCTTCTTCGATAAAAAAGTCGGAAGAAAAACACAGTTTTACCAGCGAATTTGGTGGACAATCCTTATCCTTTAGGGTAAAAGTGGTTTTGCCTTTTGTGATGACGTTGGTATCACGTCCGTAACGTTGGTCCATTTTGAACACGAAACAGTTTTTACAGCCGGGGCTTGCTTTTTTGCATCCGTGCCACGGATTCCACGCTACTGCATTGCATATTTTGTCGTTTTGCATAGTATCACCTTCTTGTAAATTGATTTTTAGTAGTTTGGTGGGACTTGATTGTTTGACATTGCAACGAACAATTATCGCAATTGTTGATACAAAGGACGTTTTTGGCGGAAAATTGATATTTTTTTTGTCGTTTTGCCGTTAAGAACGTGCCGATTGATATTTTTTGAGACTACTCAAATAATGGTCGTTGTTTGATAAAAACGTTGCGTATTTGCAAAAATCAAACCTTAGTTTGGTAACAAATCATACTGATATATGCGTATTTTAGCACAAAAAAGTGTGGTTGTAAAGAAGTTTGTGGGGTGGGATTGTGCGATTGAAAAGGTAGACGGCAAGCTACCGCCATACCGACGTTATATGATAGTGATTTGTGGCAAAGTAATAGATTTGCGAGAATATAAAATAATAAGTAGCAAGGTGCGGGCGATCAATGATCGTCCCTACGGTGATTGAAAACGGCAAGTTATTCTATATGTGAACAAACATCTATGTTTTGGAAAAAGTGGGTTATTCTATAAGTTGCAAAACATCTATGTTTACGGTTGTGCGTCACTGGGGAAAACGGCAAGTTATTCTATATGTGAACAAACATCTATGTCTTGGAAAAAGCAAGTTATTCTATAAGTTTGCGAAACATCTATGTTTACAGTTGTGCATCATAAGGTTTCAGGGCTACGCAACTGACGTAAGGACTTTTGAGCATTACAAGTCGAATGTTTTACATAAAGACGAAAAAAAACTCCCAACCGAGTGGTTGAGAGTTTTTGGTTTGTTGTGTTCGTTGCACAAAATCCAGTGGAAATCCCGTTGTGGGAGATTATCTCTTGGAGAATTGTGGAGCTTTACGAGCCTTCTTGAGACCGTACTTTTTACGTTCCTTCATACGAGGATCGCGGGTAAGGAATCCACTCTTTTTAAGAACGGATTTGTCTTCGCCTGCAACAACAAGTGCGCGAGCAATACCATGACGGATTGCGCCTGCTTGACCTGTGTAGCCGCCGCCGATAACGTTAACTTCTACGTCGTACTTGGAAAGTGTTTCCGTTGCAGCAAGAGGTTGACGAACGATATACTTGAGTGTGTCGAGACCGAAATATGTGTCGATATCACGCTTGTTGATGGTGATTGTTCCGTTTCCGCCGGGGATCAAACGAACGCGTGCGATAGACTTCTTTCTACGACCTGTACCCCAAAATTGAACTTTCTTTTTAGCACTAACTTTTGCCATTTGTCTTTACCTCCTATTTCAACACAAGAACTTCGGGGCATTGTGCCTCGTGCTTGTGTTCTGCGCCTTTGTAAACGCGAAGTTTGGTGAGCATTTTTCTACCAAGACTGTTGTGAGGAAGCATGCCCTTTACTGCCTTCATAACTGCAAAATCGCTACGTTCAGCAATGAGCTTGCGGTATTGAACTTGCTTGAGGTGACCGGGACGTGGGGAACGACGAACGTAGTATTTGTCTTCCAACTTGTTACCTGTCAAAACAACTTTGTCGCAGTTGATAACGATAACATAGTCGCCTGTATCAACGTGTGGTGTGAAGGTGGGCTTGTTTTTGCCACGAAGGATGGATGCAACTTGAGTTGCAAGGCGACCAAGCACCATGCCGGAAGCATCTACAACGTACCATTTTCTTTCAACGGCTTCTGGTTTAGCCATAAAAGTTTTAATCATTTTAGTTTTCTCCTAATATTTAAGTTTGTTTGCTGTTCACGGTTGAGCAATTACTGCCAGTGGAAATGCAGTTTAGACCATGCAGAGCTTAAAATACAAAGCCGAATTACTCACAGCTTATCAATTATACAAAATACACCCTGTTTTGTCAATCAAATTACAGACAATTTTGGATGTTTTTGTGATATTATTTGCAAAATCAATCGTAAAAGACTTGTTCTAACGTTAGACCTTTTGCGGGCATGGTTTTGACGGTACGTTTTTCGCCGTTGAGCATGGCGGATACGTCCTCCAAAGTTTTTTTGCCACTGCCCACTTGCACCAAAAGTCCCGCCATGATGCGTACTTGGTTGTACAAAAATGCGTTGCCGTTGACCGTTAGATAGATTGTGCCGTCAGCATTATCCACAACGTTGAAAAAGTTGATTGTGCGGACTGTGCCTTTAAGATTACTGCCGGTTTTTTGGAACGCGGAAAAATCGTGTGTGCCTTGCAAAAGTTGGCATGCTTTTTGCATCTTTTCCACATCCAACGGGCGGTACACTTGGGCATGGTTTACGTCCAAAGTGGGTTTTCGCGTTGCCGAAACGTACAAACGGTAGCAATACGTTTTGGATACGGCGGAAAAACGCGCGTCAAAGTTGTCGGGGACGGTTTCCGCATGCACCACCGCCACGGTGTTGGGCAAGTTTAGGTTTACACCAAGGCACAGTTTGTAGGGGTTGACGTCCTTTGGCGGGAAAAAGTGCGCCACCTGACCTTTTGCATGCACGCCAACGTCGGTGCGACCTGCCGCGTAGATGCGAATTGGTGGACAATCGAAGTAGTTGCCAAGGGCGCGTTCGACGGTATCTTGGACGGAAATGCCGTTTGTTTGGCTTTGCCAACCGCAAAAATCCGTGCCGACGTATTCAATTGTGAGTTTGATTTTTGACATAGAAAATAGGGGTTTTGTGGATGTTGGAAATATGTTTTTGTACAAGGTACGGCGGCAGCAAGCCACCGACCTACGATACTAATATGGTGTTATATGTGATTGTTGAAAATATTATAAATTTGCAGCGTTTTGAACCCAAATGCCAACAGGCTTTTGCGAAAGCCAAGGCAACGGAGCAAAAGATTGTTGGCACGGCGGAGCCGTTACGTATAGTTTGTAAATCTGATGTGATTTGTTTCTAAAAATCTATTTGTTGTTTGTTCGCGCGGTTTGGGGA
>CAZDLE010000066.1:0-6731 GCA_964506035.1 uncultured Oscillospiraceae bacterium
GTAGTTGTCGGCACCTTCCACGCCAACGCGCCGTCGCCCGTCATGGAAACGGTGTGTCCTTCTTGACGCATTGCTTTGACTAAAATTGCCTTTTGGTCGGGAGAAACTCTGCCAAAAACGGTATATTTGTTAGCAACTTCACGCACTTGATCGTCCGTCATGCCTTCCAAGCTGACGTAGTTGTCGGCACCTTCCACGCCAACGCGTGTGGCAATATTTGCAACTGTGCTGGGATTATCTCCGGAAATAATTTTGATAGCTACGCCATTTTTGCGGAACCACTCGATTGTTTCTTCGGCATCGGCACGGATGTGATCTTCAATAACGATAATGGCAACGGGTCTGCGTACTTGCGGAATGGACGTGGTTGTGCCTGTCATTGTTGTGGAACTGTGCGCAAGCAACAACACGCGTAAGCCTTGTTCGGCATACTTTTGCACCAAATCGGTTACCTGTTGATTTTGTGTTTTTAGGACAAACTCCGGTGCACCGATAAAGTAGGTACCTTCCCCTTTGAAAGATACTGCGGAAAACTTGCGTTCGGAAGAAAATGGAAGTATCGCGACACTATCGAGACTGGGTTTGCGCGGTGATCCAAAGTACTTTTTGAGTGCTTTGCTGGTCATGTTGTCTGCCTGCAAAGCAGTGTTCATACTGGAAACGATTTCTCGTACGGTGTATGCCGCGCGAGTGTTAGGACGCAAATCGATACTTTCCACAACCTGCATTGTGCCATCGGTGATTGTGCCGGTTTTGTCCAAACATAAGGTATCTACGCGTGCGAGCATTTCGATACAGTACAATTCCTGCACCATCGTTTTGTTTTTTGCCAAGCGCAAAAAAGACACTGCAAGAGCAATGCTGGTTAGCAAAAACGGTCCTGCTGTGATCATGGAAATGATAGATCCTGCAGTAAGCTCCAGTGCACTTCCGTTAAGTTGCCACGACAACACTCCGTTTGGTTCGAAGGATTGAAAGTTGATGACGTACAGGCAAATTGCCATAGGCACAAGCACTATCGCTTCGAATATCAAAATAGAGTTTAGTGCTTTTAGCATTTGTGAACGTGGTTTTTTGTATTGCTTTGCACGTCCGGTTAGACCGGCGATATAGTTGAACTTGCCAACGGCGTTTACGCGTGCGGTACAACTGCCCGATACCACGTAACTGCCTGCATACAACACGTCGCCTGCTTTTTTTGTAATGGCGTCGCTTTCGCCCGTCAAAATGGACTCGTTTGCTTCCACAAAACCATCCAAAACAATACAATCGGCGGAAATTTGCGAACCGCTTGAAAGGGTCACAACGTCGTCCAACACAAGTTGATCAACACCCACTTCCATCGTTGCACCATCACGCACCACTTGAATTTGCGGTTGGGTGATAAGTTTTAGCTTGTCCAAAGTTAGTTTGGATTTGATTTCTTGAATGATTGCAATGGACGTGTTTGCTATAACGACGGGCAGATAGGTGCATTGATGCCATTTGCCGTTGGTTACCAGCAAAATTGTGATTATCAAGTAGATGACGTTGAAAAAGGTTAGCAGGTTGGACAAAATTATGCCCATTATACTTTTGCTTTTTCGGGTACCGTCCACGTTGACAAGCCCTTGCTCAATACGAGAATTGACCTGTTCGGCGGTTAGACCTGCTTTTGTGTCCGTTTGGTAACGCTCAACAGCCAACTGATCTATCGTTTTAACTTTATTGAGTTTTTTGATTTGTTTTGTTATCATCAATCTACCTTGTTAAAAGTGCCGTTTCTAAATTCGTAAATTTCGTAACCTTGTTCTTTGAGTTGCTTAAATTGATAGCCGATATTCTTTATCTTTTTGAGCAAAGTCACGTTGCCTTGTTTGCGTGCTTGACGGCAAAAATCCATAACGTACAACAAACTTTGCTTGTCGAGATTTTTGTCTACAAGCACTGCCTTGCCCGCGGATTTTTGCTCCGTTAGACCACGTTCTTGCAATAAAAGTACTATACGCTCGAAGCCGATACTAAATCCGCATGCCGGAACGTCGGTACCTGTTATTTTGCCTATCATTTTGTCGTAGCGACCGCCACCGCCTACGGAGCTTGCCATACCTTCGACGGAAATTTCGTAGATGGTACCTGTGTAGTAGCCCATACCGCGCACCAAAGTTACGTCGAACTTGACCTTTCCGTTGGTTACGGAGTTATTAGCCACGTACAAAATTTGTTCGATATTGGTTTTTACTTCGGCGGGCAAACTGTCACCCAATTCCTCCACGCACTTTGCAAAGGGATCGCTTGCGGAAGTGATACGGTTGATAAGATCGACAAAATCGTAAGCCTTGCCGGGCGCAATTTGTTCCACTTCGGCAAGAACGCCTGTAACGCCAATTTTATCAAGCTTGTCCAAAGCGATAAACACTTTGTCCTTTTGTTCGTCGTCAAAACCACAAAAATCCGCAAGAGCGTTTAGCAATCTGCGGTCGGACAGGCGCACTACAACGTCCTTAAAGCCCAAATTTGCCAACGCTTGCATGGTTGCGGAAATAAGTTCCGTTTCGGCAATATTCGTTTCTTCGCCGATAACGTCGATATCGCATTGAACAAATTGGCGGAAACGTCCACGTTGGGGACGATCGGCACGCCAAACGTTGTCCATTTGGATGGATTTGAACACGGTAGGAAGTTGTCCCACGTTGTTGGAGTAAAAACGTGCAAGGGGCACCGTCAAGTCGTAACGCAGTCCCAAGTCGCACAAGTTTTCTTCGGTGGCGTTTTCCAACTTTTCGCCACGTTTAAGAATTTTGAAGATAAGTTTTTCGTTGTCACCGCCCTGCTTGGAAGTGAGCAGTTGAATATTTTCTACCGCGGGAGTTTCGATACGTGTAAAACCGTAACTCTCGTAGGTTTTTTGTATTGTGGAAAGTACCTGTTGACGAAGGGCAAATTCCTTTGGCAAAAAGTCTCTCATTCCCTTGGCTGGAGTTTTTGGTAGCATTTTGTTCTCCTTAGTCGATGATATATTTGGGTAAATCTGCCTTTGCAGAGCGCATTTCTGCAGCTTTAGCTTCGTAGCCCTTTCTGCCAAACAAAGCGTAGGTTGCGTTTTTGCCACCTTCTACGCCCGGTTGATTGTAGGCATCGATGTTGAACATTGCGCCGGCGTAGGCTGTTTGCAGTTGCATTAGGTAAAGCAATGCGCCGATATTGTACTCGTTTACAGCATCCATGCTGATTGTGTAGTTAGCGCGACCACGTTGAGTAAGTGCGTAGCGTGTTGCGTGCAATTCCTTGGACATAAGTTCGTTTAGAGAGTGACCGCAAAGGAAGTTTACGTCGGGGAAATCGTGGCAACCATCGGGGATTTGGCATTGGCTACGGAAGTTTTCCACTTCGAGGAAGGTGATAACCTTGTCGAATGGACCTTCGTTGTAGAGTTGAACTTGGCTGTGTTGATCGGTAACACCCAGTGCTTTTACGGGAGTTTGACCTACGTTAACAACGTTGCCGTCCAAATCTACTTCCTTGCCGAGAGATTCTGCCCAAAGTTGGCAATACCAATCGGCGATATATTTCAAACTGTCGGCGTAAGGCATCATAACTCCGATATTTTTGCCGTTTTTCATAGAAATATATTGCAACAAAGCGATTGCAAGCGCAGGGTTGGTTGCAATATCGGCAGTTTTGCACCTTTCGTCCATTTCCTTTGCACCACGCAAAAGCTCGGCAATATCAATACCGATAACTGCAGCAGGCAAAAGTCCTACGGGGCAAAGCTCGGAGAAACGTCCGCCAACACCTTCGGGAATATAGAAAGTTTCCAAATCCAGTTGTTTTGCAAGTTTGATAAGGTTACCTTTCGTTTCGCTTGTGGTTGCAATGATGTGATCCTTTGCTTTGTCGCCAAGTTTTTTGGTGAGCATATCCATGATGATAAGATATTGACTCATTGTTTCGCTTGTAGCACCGGATTTTGTGATAACGTTAAATACGGTGTTTTCCACGTCGATAATATCGAACAATGCGTTCATACGTTCGGGATCGACGTTATCAATAACGTAGAAACGAGGACCTTTGCGAACGGAACGGGGCAGTTCGTTGTAGTAAAGATGTTTTAGTGCGGTAAACACTGCAATAGGACCGAGTGCCGATCCGCCGATACCCAAAACTACAAAATTTTCGCAACTATCTTTAATTTTTTGTGCAACGGTGTTGATACGTGCAACAACGTCGTCTTGATTATAGGGAGAATCCATCCAGCCTTGCATGCCTTCGCCACGTTTACTTTCAACCTTGGCGTGAGCGTCCTTTGCAAAGGGAATAAAACTTGTTAGTTGTTGGTGTGTGATACCTTGTTCGCCGAGAACGTCTTGCATCATGTTGTTGTAGTTAACTTTGATACTCATAGTAAAAAACTCCTATTACTTTTTAGTCGATATTATATTTGCCGAACAGGGCTTTCCAGCCTTTGCCCGATTGTTTGTTAGCAAAATGCAAAATTGCTTTGATATATTTAGCGTCGATACCGCCAACACTCATCATAGAGATAAGCGGCGTTTCCATCATGCCTTTTATTGTCATTTGTGCGACGGGATCTTGCAATGATTTTGTTGGTGAATTTTGTTTGGCAACTTTTTTGCCGATTTTTGCGATAAGTTTAACAATGCCAACGTCTTGCATATCTTCCAAGGTGTTTAGCAAAGTAAACTCGCCACGTTTTGGCAATACGTGTTGTTGTTTTTGTTGATCGGCAAGCTGATAGAACTGCTGTTGCGAGATGGTAAAAGTGCCTTGCGGTTTTGCAAAGTAGTCGGGATACAGTTGCTCGTCGTTACCACAAACGTCCTTGCCAAAATCTACGTTAACCTGCGTGGTAAGTAACGTTTCGTTGACGTTTCTGCACACAGAAATACCATAGTTGCCGTTTGCTGCAACAAAATCATCTTGCAGATAAATGGAAAATGCGCGTTTGTCCAAATGGAAGTAAGCAGTTTGCTTTTCGCCGGGTTGTAAATGCACCTTGGCAAACCCTTTAAGTTCTCGCTTGGCACGAATATATCCACAGTGGCAGTTGTCTACGTATAGTTGCACCACTTCGCTTGCAGGCATTTTTCCGTTGTTGGTAACGTCCACGGTAACGTCAAATCCGTTTTGCGATTTGCTTACCATTAGGTTGGAATAATCAAACTGCGAATATGACAATCCATAACCAAAGGGAAACAACGTGGGAATATCAAAGGTGTTGTAGTAACGATAGCCCACGAAAATGCTTTCGCGATGTTCGTCGTCGAAACGGTCGTTGGCAAAATAGTTGTAGCAAGGGGTATCTTGCAGGCGCATTGGGTAACTTTCCGCAAGGCGACCACTGGGACTAACCTTGCCGAACACCAAGTCGAACACGCTTTCCATTACCGCTTCTCCGCCCAAATACATGTTGAGCAGTGCTTGAGTTTTGTCTAACCAAGGCATAACGAAGGGGGATCCGCCAAAGGCAACAAAGGCTATATTTTGGTTTGTTTGATACAGCTTATCTAACAGTTGTTGTTGACAAGTTGGAATTTCCAACTTGGTACGGTCGTAACCTTCCCCTTCAAAATCGTCGGTAAGTCCGCCGAAAAACAAAACCGTTTTGTGGGTTTGAGCAAGTTGCACCGCTTGATTTTCCAACTTGGCAACGGGTTTATCACCACTGACGTTGTAGCCTTTTGCATAGCGGTACTTGACGTTATTTTCCTCCAACACTTGCAAAAAAGTTTTTGCTTGGGCGTTGATATGGCTACTGCCTGCGCCTTGAAAACGCGGTTTTGTTGCAAGTTCGCCCACTACCAAAATTTCGTCATCCTGCGACAGTGGCAAAATGCCGTTGTTTTTTAGTAGTACTGCGCAATCGTTTTCCACCTGACGGCAAACGTTGTGCGCGTTGTCAAAATCAATGGAAAATTGCTGTTTATCTACCGAGCACTTCTCAACCAAATCGACCACGCGTTGACATGCACGATCCAGCGCTTGCATGGAAAGGGTACCGTCGTTGACGCTGTTTACGGTAAGTTGTTCGTGATAGTCGTGGCCATCGGGCATTTCCAAATCCATACCTGCTTCGATGGATTTTGCAACGTTGTAGTTGGCACCCCAGTCGGACATAACCAGACCTTCAAACCCCCAGTTGTTGCGCAAAACGTCGGTAAGAAGATACTTGTTTTGTGCACAACTGTTGCCGTTAACCTTGTTGTAGGCATTCATTACGCAGTAAGGTTGGGCATTTTTGATGGTTTGCTCGAATGCGTAAAGATAAATTTCGTGCAGAGCGCGCTTATCCACGACGGCGTTGACCGTCATGCGGCGAGTTTCTTGGCTGTTTACGGCAAAATGTTTTACGCAACTGCCCACGCCGAAACTTTGCATGGATTGTACGTAGTTGGTTGCCATTTGTCCTGCAAGATACGGATCTTCGGAAAAATACTCGAAGTTACGTCCGCACAAAGGACTGCGTTTGATGTTCATCCCAGGTCCAAGCACCACCGATACCTGTTGCGCAAGTGCCTGTTTTGCAATTTCGGCGCCAACAATTCGGGCGTTTTGAACATTCCAACCGGATGCTACTGCACAAGCCGTAGGAAAGCAGGTTGCCTTTTCGCTATCGTTGATGTTTTCAATCTTTTCCGTAAGGTCGTTTTGTTTGCGAAGTCCGTGGGGGCCGTCCGTCATCATGATAACAGGCAATCCAAGTCCGTTGGCCGTGTGCCAAGCACCGTTGC
>CAZDLE010000067.1:0-6653 GCA_964506035.1 uncultured Oscillospiraceae bacterium
CCAAAAGGCGGTAGTACTCTTCGAAAACTTGGTCGATAACGTCTTCGTCCAGTTCGATATCGTAGCGGTCTTCGCCGTTGCGATCTTGATGGGTTTTGAAAACAAACGCTTCGTCTTCGTCCATGCCGTCCAAAAGTTGCAACGGTTTCAAAATTAGGTACAAAGTGCCACGCAAAGGAATACATGCGATGCGCTCGAATTCCACTTCTTCGCCGTCGTCGGCAATTAGCGTCAACACGGAATAGTCGTCTTGGTTATCTACAGGTTGTTCAACGTAGTCTGTCATAGAAATTACCCCCTTGATTGATACCAACATATTACCACAAAACCGTTATTTGTGCAATAGGTTGCTACAAATTGACGATAAATTGAATTAAAATGCGTGTCTATCGTAGGGCACAAGGATAGTTGCGGGGGGCTACACCTTTCAATAAGCAATAACAACAGACTTTATACCAAATTTTAGCGGCAGCGGACATCACCCTACGTACGGTATAGTGGTTTGAGTGATGGTTTGTTGTAATATATGCTTTCAATTTCTATCAATTGCGATC
Organism: uncultured Oscillospiraceae bacterium; assembly: GCA_964506035.1. Taxonomy (GTDB): domain Bacteria; phylum Bacillota; class Clostridia; order Christensenellales; family CAG-314; genus Fimimonas. The sequence goes on from CAZDLE010000067.1 coordinate 555, forward strand.
AAATGTTTTTCCATTGATACTACACACAAATACAGGTGCCGACGTCGAAAAAATGTTTTTGTACGCCCGAGATTTTGCTCAATCTACGCTACTCCACGCAGTTCGACTACGCTCAGAATGACGTGAGAGGGCGTTTCTATCAGGGATTGGAGCATATTTGCACTTTTAGTCGTGGAAAAGGGCAAAACAAAAGACACCTGCGCAATGCAAGTGTCTTTGATTGTTAGGTTTTGTTTGCTTTGTTAGCGAAATTAGCCAAGAATCTTGGAAACAACGCCGGAACCAACAGTGTGGCCACCTTCACGGATAGCGAAACGAAGTCCTTCTTCCATAGCAACTGGGGTGATCAATTCAACAGTGATGTGAGTGTGGTCACCGGGCATAACCATTTCTACTCCTTCGTCAAGTTGGATAGAACCGGTAACGTCGGTTGTGCGGAAGTAGAATTGAGGACGATATCCCTTGAAGAATGGGCTGTGACGTCCACCTTCTTCCTTAGTCAAAACGTATACTTGACCTTCGAATTCCTTGTGAGGAGTAACAGACTTGGGTTTAGCAACAACTTGTCCACGTTCGATTTCTTTACGGTCTACACCACGAAGAAGAAGACCAACGTTATCGCCTGCGAAAGCTTCGTCAAGAAGTTTACGGAACATTTCTACGCCTGTAACAACGGAAGTTTTGATTTCTTCACGGATACCAACGATTTCAACAGGATCGGAAGGTTTAACGGAACCACGTTCTACACGGCCGGTAGCAACGGTACCACGACCGGTGATTGTGAACACGTCTTCTACGGGCATCAAGAAAGGTTTGTCTGTAGCACGTTCGGGAGTAGGAATGTAGGAGTCAACTGCATCCATGAGTTCCAAAATAGGAGCGTAAACAGGATCAGCAAGGTTGGTGTTACCGGATTGGTAAGCATCGATAGCGCATTTAGCGGAACCTTTAACGATAGGAAGATCGTCGCCGGGGAATTCGTACTTGGAAAGGAGTTCGCGGATTTCCATTTCTACGAGTTCGAGAAGTTCTTCGTCGTCAACAAGGTCGGTTTTGTTCATGAATACTACGATATAGGGAACGCCTACCTGACGAGCAAGCAAGATGTGTTCGCGAGTTTGAGGCATTGGGCCGTCTGCAGCGGAAACTACCAAGATAGCACCGTCCATTTGAGCAGCACCGGTAATCATGTTTTTAACGTAGTCGGCGTGGCCTGGGCAGTCAACGTGAGCGTAGTGACGAGCAGCTGTTTCGTATTCTACGTGAGCGGTGTTGATTGTGATACCACGAGCTCTTTCTTCCGGAGCCTTGTCGATTTCGTCGTATTTCATAACTTGAGCGCCGTTAGCCATAGCCATAACCATTGTGATAGCAGCGGTCAAAGTTGTCTTACCGTGGTCAACGTGGCCGATAGTACCAATGTTTACGTGTGGTTTGCTTCTGTCAAATTTAGCTTTTGCCATTGTAATAAATCCTCCAATTTTTTTGTTTTTTTTGATTTTTTTGATAAAAATTTATTAGTTTTTTTAATTATAGCTTATTTTTCAATTTTGGTCTATACTTTTACGCAATTTTCCCAAAATTATTTTGTGCCTTGTTCCTTGACGATCTTATCTTTGATTGCCTTGGGAACTTCGGCAAAGTGGTCGAACTGCATAGAGTAGTTACCACGGCCTTGTGTACGAGAACGCAAGTCTGTTGCGTAACCGAACATTTCGGCAAGAGGTATAAATGCACTTACCACTTGTACGCCGTTGCGCATTTCAATACCGCTAACGGTACCGCGACGAGAAGATACGTTACCCATAACGTCGCCAAGATACTCTTCCGGCATTGTGATTTCCACCTTCATCATCGGTTCGAGCAAAACGGGATCTGCCTTGGCTGCACCGTTTTTAAGTGCAAGACTACCGGCAATTTTGAACGCCATTTCCGACGAGTCGACGGGGTGGAAGCTTCCGTCGTAGACGGTTGCTTTGAAGTCTACCAATTCGTAGCCTGCAAGGGGACCGGTTTTAGCCGCTTCGATAATACCGTTGTTGACGGGTTGGATATATTCCTTAGGAATGGATCCGCCAACGGTGGCATCAACAAATTGATAACCTTGACCGGGTTCCAAAGGCTCGAACTTAACTTTACAGTGACCGTATTGACCTTTACCACCCGATTGACGAACGTACTTGCCTTCCACGTCCACAGCTTTGCGGATCGTTTCGCGGTAGGAAACTTGAGGTTGACCGATATTAGCTTCTACTTTGAACTCGCGAAGCAAACGGTCTACGATAATTTCCAAGTGCAATTCGCCCATGCCGGCAATGATTGTTTGACCTGTTTCTTGATCGGTGTAGGTTTTGAAAGTGGGATCTTCTTCTGCAAGTTTTGCAAGAGCCAAGCCCATTTTTTCTTGACCTGCCTTTGTTTTGGGTTCGATAGCAACTTTGATAACCGGTTCGGGGAATACCATGCTATCCAACACGAGTTGTGCGTTTTCCACACACAAAGTATCGCCCGTTGTCGTGTCCTTCAAACCAACAAGAGCAACGATTTCGCCTGCGTAGGTTTCTTCGATTTCTTGACGTTGGTTGGAGTGCATTTGCAAAATTTTGGTGATACGTTCACGCTTGCCTTTTGTGGAGTTGTAAACGTAGGAACCGGCTTGCAACGTACCGGAATAAACACGGCAATAAGCAAGTTTGCCTACAAACGGGTCTGCAACGATTTTGAAAGCCAATCCGCAGAAAGGTTCGTTGTCGTCGGTGCGACGAACGATTTGTTTGTTTTCGTCGTCTACGTCGAAACCAACAACGTGGTCTACGTCCACAGGGCTGGGAAGATATTCGCAAACTGCGTCGAGCAATTTTTGAACGCCCTTGTTTTTGTAAGCCGTACCGCACAAAACGGGGTTAACTTGCAAATTGATAACTGCTTTGCGCAAAGCCTTTTTGATTTCGTCAACGGACAAGTCGCCTTCTTCGAAGAACTTTTCCATCAACTCGTCGTCCGTTCCAGCAAGGAACTCAACAAGCTCGGCGTGAGCAATTTCCACTGCGTCTACCATATCGGCGGGGATTTCTCCTTCGTCGATAACAACGCCTGTGGGATCGTTGTAGTAGTAAGCTTTTTTTGTGATAACGTCAACAAGACCACGGAACGTTTCCTCCTTGCCGATAGGCAATTGGATGGGCATTGCGTTGGTCTTTAGGCGTTCGCGCATCATTTTTACAACGTTATCGAAGTTTGCACCGTTAATATCCATCTTGTTAACAAATGCGATACGGGGAACGTTATATTTTGATGCTTGGTGCCAAACGGTTTCGCTTTGAGGTTCTACACCGCCCTTTGCACAAAATACTGCAACGGCACCGTCGAGAACACGCAAGGAACGCTCTACTTCTACGGTGAAGTCTACGTGTCCCGGTGTGTCGATCAAGTTGATACGGTAGTCTACGTTATCGTAGTGATCTACCCAATGGACGGTTGTAGCGGCGGAAGCAATGGTGATACCACGTTCTTGCTCTTGCGCCATGCTGTCCATTACGGCTGTACCCTCGTGGGTTTCGCCAATTTTGCGAGTTTTACCGGAGAAGAACAAAATTCTTTCGCTGGTGGTCGTTTTGCCGGCGTCGATGTGAGCCATGATACCGATATTACGAACGTTTTGCAATGGATAAATTCTTGCCATATCTTACCTTCCAAACTCCCAATTAAATTACCATCTGAAATGAGCAAATGCTTTGTTGGCTTCTGCAGAACGGTGCATTTCTTCCTTACGTTTGAATGCGCCACCCGTTTCGTTGCAAGCATCCATCAATTCGCCTGCAAGACGAAGATACATAAATCTTTCGCTACGTTTACGAGCGAACATAACAAGCCAACGGATTGCCAAAGTTTGACGGCGTTCCGGTCTAACTTCCATAGGAACTTGGTAGTTTGCACCACCTACACGTCTTGCTTTACACTCCAACATAGGCATCAGATTGTTGATTGCTTTGTTAAATACTTCCATAGGGTCTTGGCCGGTTTTAGCTTTGATTTCGTCAAATGCACCGTAAACAATTTCTTGAGCCGTACCCTTTTTGCCGTCCAGCATAACTTGGTTGATAACCTTGGTTACAACTTTGGAACCATACACTGGATCGGGTAGAACGTCCCTTTTGGGGACACCACTTCTTCTTGGCATAAGATTTTTCCTCCTTATAAGATTTGTTTTGATTTTTTGTTTTTTACTAAATACAGCCAACTCGACGTATTCCATCAATACGGAGAAACTTCTGCACAACCGAAAACATACGTTTTCTGCATACTGCTTACTCAGCGAAAAGTCAAAATAATCAAATCCGACTATTCACTAATTGAACTGTAAAAGTTTGTTTTGCCCTAAAAAGTTTATTTCTTAGGACGCTTTGCGCCATACTTGGAACGAGATTGACGACGGTTTGCAACGCCTGCCGTATCCAAAGTACCACGAATAATGTGATAACGAATACCGGGCAAGTCACGAACTCTGCCACCACGAATCAATACAACGCTGTGCTCTTGAAGGTTGTGACCTTCGCCGGGAATGTAGCAAGTACCTTCCATGCCGTTTGTACGACGTACACGGGCAATTTTACGGAGAGCGGAGTTAGGCTTTTTGGGAGATGTTGTTGTAACGTTCAAGCATACACCACGTTTTTGAGGACAAGAATCCAAAAGTGGGGATTTGCTCTTTTCAGCATCACGACGTCTGCCTTGCTTGATCAATTGGTTGATTGTTGCCATTTTTTTACCTCCTTTCAATAGTGAATTGTCGGGACCTTACAAAAAGTCCATATATACTAACCATGAAAAACACGGTTGGTACCAAATTTGGGGTGCTTTTGCCAAATTTTAGCAAAAGCTAAGATGATTTTTGCCCTTTTTGCCTACTAAATACACTTCGGCAACGAAAGGTGTTTAACTAAACTTTTAGTATTCCTACCGAACCGCTGGGCACGTCGATACCGTACTGCAAGGAAATTTCCTGCATGGTACTTTGTATCGAATATTTGATACCGTTTTGTTGTGCTACGATAATCAAAGATTGGATGTACTGCTGTTCGGCGTCGCTTGCTATGATGATCTCTTGGATGACGCCATCCTTGATACCACGGCAAATTTGACGTTTACCGATTACTATTTTTTCGTTTTTGTTAGACATAAACCACCAACATATATTTTACCAAAACATTGAAAAGCAGTCAAGCGTTTTTACTGCACTTGACTGCTTGTTTATTGCATTTTGCAAGTATTGTTTGGTTGTACGTCGCAAAGATAATCCGTTTTGTAACTTTCCACCGACAAAATCACAACAAACGTTGCAATCTTGCTTTAGCAAAGCCTTTGCGCACTGCCAAAACACTCAAAATACGTATATGTTTTTGCTCGTATTTCTTTTTACAAGGTTATTTGAGCAAAAAGTTGTTGTTATTCCTCTTCTGCAACGTCGGTAACGTCGTCGGTAACTTCGGGTACAACGGAAACGAGTTCCTTTTCGCGATAGAGTTGCAAACCTGTACCTGCAGAAATCATCTTGCCGATGATAACGTTTTCCTTCAAGCCGTAAAGTGGGTCGCACTTGTTCTTGATGGCTGCTTCCGTCAAAACGCGAGAGGTTTCTTGGAAGGAAGCTGCAGACAAGAAGCTGTCGGTTGCAAGAGATGCCTTTGTGATACCCAAAAGGATTCTCTTTGCAGTTGCAGGGATGCCGTCGTTTTCCAAAGCAACGTTGTTTTCCGCTTCGAACTTGAAGATATCTACCACTTCGCCGGGGAGCATATCCGTTGTGCCGGCGTCTTCTACACGAACCTTGCGCAACATTTGACGAACGATAACTTCCACGTGCTTGTCGTTGATTTCTACACCGTTGGTGCGGTAGGTTGCTTGAACTTCCTTAACAAGGTATTCTTCCACTGCTCTCAAGCCCTTGGTTGTTAGCAAGTCTTGTGGGTAGATAGAACCTTCCGTCAAAGGAGTACCGCTTTCCACCTTGTCGCCGTTGTGCACCTTGATACGAGCGGTATAGGGGATTGCGTATTCCGTTGCCTTGCCGTTAGCGTCGGTAACGATAACCGACTTTTT
>CAZDLE010000068.1:0-6445 GCA_964506035.1 uncultured Oscillospiraceae bacterium
CAGGGCTACTACGGTAAAAATTGAAATTACCGATTTCCTTGATGATATCGGCTACGATGCAATCATCAACAGTGCATTGGCTTTTGCCGTAGACGACTACGCACTTAACAGCAACATTTTCTTCTGCCAACTTCCCGGTACCAACGGCGACTTTAAGTTTACCAAAAACGGCGAACCGGACGGCACGGAAATGATTTTCCTCTCCGTTGACGAAGGCGAAGTTGTGGATTTAACACAATACTTGTCCACCACCGATCCCAACGTCGACGACCAAAAAGACTACCTAAAAACGCTTACTTGGAGTTCTTCCAACACCGACGTTGCCGAGGTTAAATTTGGACAACTAAAAGCTAAAAAAGCAGGTAAAACAACCATTATCGTAAGCGAGCAAATGGATTTGCGTCAGGCGGTACTTATCGTAAACGTTCGTGGTAAATCCACCGAAGAACCAACCGCTTCCGCCACACCGCTAAACACCCCCACGTTGCGTGCAAAGTCAAACGCATCAACAACGGATAGTATCGAATCTATACGATTTGCCTATTTCGATACGGAATTTGCCTATTCACGTGCCGCACAAACAAGCGAAATCGGTGCAACGGGCGACAGAAAATTTATCAGTGCTCAGCACTCTGTAAGTTTCTATCCGGGAGAAAAAATCAAACTACACTACGACGTAAAACCGTGGTACGTGCAAGATAACTACAACTACGTGTTCTCTTCAAGTAACCCACGTGTTGCCACCGTCGATCAAGACGGTGTTGTAACCGCCCTAAAGGAAGGCGTAACAACAATCATGCTTAGCGTGGAAGGTTCCAACCTACTTACAAGCCTCCAAGTTACCGTCAAAAACGAATTTGTTATCGAAAATCGTATGTTGATTGCCTACAAAGGTTTGGGCGGCGACGTTGTAATCCCCGATGACGAAGGTATTTTGTATATCGGTGCGTACGCTTTCTGTTTGTACGACACGGATAACTCCATCGAACTTACCGACGACGACTACGATGCAAACAAAATTCCCTCCTCTAACACAACCATAACCTCCGTAGTTATTCCCGAAGGCGTGGAAGAAATACAAAAATACGCATTTTACAATTGCGTTGGACTTAGAACGGTTGTGTTGCCGTCTACCATCAAATACGTGCGTGAGTACGCATTCTATGGCGACGATTCTCTCAAAACAATTACGTTAGTATCTCAAGCAGTAACGGTAAATGATGCCGAAGCATCCAATTACCTCAACGCCGACGGTAGTGCCAAGGATGGTTACAGGCTCAACGGCAACTATGTTGTTAAAAATTCCGACTTTGTACTCAAAGAGAACAAATTGCTTGGTTTTGCAGGCACCAATTGCGAAGTTATCGCACGCAGAGCTTTTTACGGTTGCGAATCGTTAGATAACCTCGACCTTTCTGCAATCTACTCCGTAGGACAATCGTCATTCGAAAACTGCACTTCACTTAGCAGTGCTAACCTTTCCACCTTGCGCAACACGGGCGCTAATGCATTTAAGGGTTGCACGTCGTTGGAAAGCGTAACTTTGGTACAAAACACAAAACTTTCCCAAGGTATGTTTAGTGGTTCGGGATTAACCTCTGTGGATATCTACAGCAAAGATTGCGATATCCCTCAAGAGTGCTTTGCAAATTGTCCCAAACTTACCACCGTTACAATCCACAACGATATCGAAACAATAGGTAGAGCGGCGTTTAGCGCATGCGAAACTTTGTCGCAAGTAAACATCCGTGGCGTTGTAAAAACAATCGCACGTGAAGCGTTTTACAACAACCCCTCACTAACTACTTTCGAGTTCCCCAACAACCAAGTGTCCGTTGGTTTGTCGGCATTTGCAAAGTGCGACAAACTAACCACTGTAAAATTTGGTGTAAACACAAAACTTGCTCAAGTTTATTCCTACGTTACAGCAGATAACGTTTTGGCTTCCGAAAATGCAACAAACCCCGCCGTTAACGGCTACATGTTTGCGGAAACAGCACTAAGCAACTTTGTTGTATCAGCGCAAAACACCTTCTACACAGTAAGTGACGATGGCAAATTGTTGCTTGCCGATGGCGGAAAAACCATTGCTTTGGCAGCTATCTCTGCCGATTTTGGCGATTACACAATCGATGGCAACGTCGAAAAAATTGCCGAAGGTGCCTTTGCAGGTGCAAACGTAACCTCTCTTATTCTGCCCGAAAGCGTAAAGGAAATCGGAGCTTACGCATTTTCCAGATGTTCTTCTCTTGTAAGCGTACAACTTCCCGAAACGGCTATCAAACTTGGTAACTATGCCTTTTACAGTTGCGAAAACCTTGCAGACGTTATCAATTTGGATAGTGCAACGGTAATTGGTAACTACGCATTTACAAGTGCGGTTCTAACAAGCGTAACCATTGGCGAAAACGCAATTTGCGGAGAAGGTTGTTTCTACAGCAACACCAAACTTGCCGAAGTAACTATCGGTGCAAATGCAAAATTCGGTTTGGGCGCATTCCAACGTTGTACGTCGCTTACTACCGTTAACATTGCCGAACAAGGCAACGTGTATTTCGGTCAAGGATGTTTTGCTAACGACACAGCTTTGGAAAATATCGATCTTTCGTGCATCGGCGAAACAATCCCGCGTGAATGTTTCTACGGTTGCTCCTCGTTGAGAGTTGCAAACCTTGCAAACGTCAAATTTATAGGCGACTACGCCTTTGCCGATTGTGCAAAACTTGGCGTTATCAAGATGCCCGTTGTAGAGTCGATTGGCGAATGTGCTTTTGCAAGATACAATCAATATAGCTCAACCGCACCCATCTTTTCCGAAGTTGCTTTGCCCGATACTCTTGTAAAAATGGGTAAAGGCGTATTTACGGGATGTGCAAATCTCAAATCTGTAACAATTCCTGCTTCGCTAAACAGCGTACCCGACTTTACCTTTGCATATTGCAGTGCATTGGAAACGGTAGTTTTGCCTTCCTCCGTAACGGTGCTTGGCGAATATGCGTTTGCCGTATGCGAACAGCTTAGCGAAATCAACTTGGAAAACGTTGTAGAAGTGGGTAAGTATTGCTTTGCTTCCGACGCTTCCCTCAAGTCCGTACAACTTGATAGCTTGGAAATCGCTCGTGAAGGTGCATTTGCTTCGTCGTCGATAGGTGGCAAAATTGTTGCAAACAATCTTGTTCTTACGGAATTAGGTTCCTTCTTGGATACCGATATTACCGAGTTCGAAGCTGCCAACCTCAAGGTTATTGCCGATATGGCTTTTGCCGGTAGCGATCAACTTACCCGTTTTGTAATTTCTATCTACGTTACGGAAATTGGCGAAAGGCCTTTCCAACAATGTACCGCTTTAAAGGATTTGTGCTACAAAATTGCCAACAACGAGTTAACAAACGGCGATATCAACAGTTACGCACGTTTGGATAACGGTGTACTTTACACCAAGATGGCAAACGGCAAGTACCAACTTAAATGCGTTCCCCCTGCAAAGGACGTGGGTATTTTGGAAGTTGCCGAGGGTACCGTAAGAATAGATATGTTTGCTGCAGGCAACAACAGCAGTATTCACGAAATTATTCTTCCCGATAGCCTCCAAACAATTGCCAACTACGCATTTTATGGCAACAAAAACTTGCAAATTGTCGAATTCCGTTCGGTAGTGGCACCCATTATGGAATCTCACTACGACAGTTCGTTGCACCTTGAGGAAGACGATCCCGGCTACGATTTGTTGCACAATCAATTTAACTTGTTCGACACAGAACTTTACTACTGCAACTTTATTGACTTGTTGGGCAAAAACCAACCCATCAAAATGAAGTTGCCTGCAAACGACGATATCAGCGGCTACGACGGACTAACCTACTTGGCATATTTTGGCAAAGTTGCCGATGCCACTCGTAGTGATTACGTTGCAATGCAAAGCGGTTTGCGCAACTTTATTGCTAACGCCGAACAAATTTTGGCACTCAACAAAATTACGCTTGCAAACGCTACTTTAATTGACAATGCCGTAACGGAACTCAACAAAGTAACGCAAGATCCCACAACCTACAACATTTCTACAGAGCAATGGAACAAGATGGTTTCCGCCGTGGAAAATGCTCGTGCCGAACTTGCCGACTTGCGATTGAATGCGTCAACGACACAAATCAAACGCTTGCAAGAACAAATTTCTTCCTTGCCCACTCAATTTAACATTCGTAACTACGCAACGTTGTCGGCAACAATTGCCAACATCGACGAACAAATGGAGGAGTTGGAAATGGAAGAAAAGTTGTTGTTGGATATGACCAACTACAACCTGCTTATGCAATCCTACAATAACTATCGTCAATCGGTATTGCAAGAAGTAGAACCCATTGTAACCCAACCTACAACTCAAAACGCACAAGCGGTGCTTTCAGCTTTGGGGGCTGCCGTTGTGGCATTCTTTGCAAAACGCAAGTTGTCGCTGTGAGGTGTGCTATGAAAAAATTTACAACTATAGTTTTAATCCTACTATCCATTTGCCTTGTTTTGGGTTTGTGTGCATGTTCAAAACAAACCATCGAAGACAAATTGGAATTTATTCAATCGGTATCTAATGCAAAAAAAGTAACAAGAACAGTTGTTATGACGGATGCGGGCATGGAAGTTTATTCTTCCGTTCGCATTGCCGTCATTGGCGACACGGTAACAGTTCAGTCCACAATCAAACAACTTGGTGACGGAATGAAAATGGAAGAAACCGTTAGCAACACAACTTCCACCAAGGAAGCGGAAACCGCCAAACCACTAAACCTTTCCATCGATAACGTGGCTTTTTACGAAATGAGCAACACCACTTTGGACGTAACCGTTTTGCAACAAAACGTCGCAACGGTGCTTGGCATCGACGGATTTGAATCTGCCGGCGATATGAACGCTGTTTGCACCTTCGAAAAGGAAAATTTGGTAAAGGTAGAGTGTCGTTTTACAACCACAGGCAACCGTTCGGTAGTGGTTACATACATTTACGAGTATTAGGAGGGAATGCATGATAAAAAAGATTATTTGCGTGATGCTTGCATTGTGCATGTTGTTTTCCTTTGCAGCGTGCAACAATCCCGAAAATTCCACTCCTACGGAGAAAACCCAACTTGCTACCCCACAACTGCTAAACATTGCCTCCGACGGATATATCAGTTGGCAACTTGTGGATAACGCCACAACCTACGTTGTAAACATCGACGGCGAAGTGTTTACCACTTCCGAAAGATGGTTCCAAGCTCCCGATATCACCAAAACCTTTACGGTGTTTGTTATTGCCACGGCAGAGGGCTACTTTGATAGTCAACCCACCGAAACAAGAACCTTTACACCATCCAAAAAGCCTCCCATCGTCGACGGCGAAGATCCCGTTACCGTTGGCATAGGCGGTGGTTCGGAAATAAAAGGTCACACGGGCAAAACAATCCAACTTACCGCAAAAGTAAACGGAACGGACAACACCGAAGTCGTTTGGTCGGTTGAGGAGGGCGGTCAGTTTGTTGAAATTGACAACAACGGCAAGTTGACTGTTACACAAACCGTCGACGGCGACAAATTGGTAACAGTAAAAGCTGTTAGCAAAGCCGATTCCACAGCGTTTGCAACTCGTATCATAACGGTGGTTGCAAAACAACAGCTCACTCAACAAATGTTGGACGTGTTTAGCAACGTGGACAAAATCGGCTTCGAAGGTTACTTGCTTACCAATGCCTACGAACAAAAAATCACCGACGTGTTTTACCGTTCCTACACAAGCGTTGTAAAAACTGCAATGGACGGAACAAGTTGGTATGCAGAGTATGCCAACGCTTCGGGTAACCAATCGGCGTTGTACTGCAAAAACGTAGACGGTATTGCAAATCAATGTAGCCTAAGCTTTACAAACGACGAGGACTACACCCCCATAAGGGAAAACAACCAAGACGTTACTTGGCAGCAATCGGGTTTGTACAACAACCTAAAGGATTTGTCCGTTAGCGACTTCGAGTTTAACGTTGATACTTGGCGTTACGAGTACGTTGGTGGCGATCAATCCTTTGTAAAACGTGTTGTTGCATCCGCCAACCCCTACGACTTTGTTCCCGTCAACCTAATGCTTATCATCGACGAAGGACAAATCATGGGCTTGTACTCTCAAAGCGAACCGGACTACACCGTGTCGGAAGGTTACAAGTGCATCCACGAGTTGTTTGTTGCTATCAATATCGACGAAACCGTTACTGTGCCCACAATCGGCAAGTACAACCACCAAGATATTCACGATCAATTGCAAACTGCAATCGACAACATGAAAGCTCTTACCAGTTACAAAACGGACGTGTACGAGTCCATCGTGGCATACGGCGTGCAAAGTCAAGGTGGCTATGTAGAAACAGTCACTCCCGATACTTGCTATTTCCAAGAATACACCATGGATATGGATCGCTTCGGCAACTAC
>CAZDLE010000069.1:0-6430 GCA_964506035.1 uncultured Oscillospiraceae bacterium
CCGTTACTTCCACATATTATTGTTAACTATCACAATTTCCCAAGAGAAATATTATTAAATAGTAAAAAGATTAACTAATATATTTTAGCAACTAACACAAAAACAACACGTATACCAAAATACACCCCGAAAGCGTTTAACTTTTGGGGTGTATTGTGTTATTTACATATTAAAAATACGGTATCGTTAGTAACAGACGCCAAATAAGAACTCAGTCAATAATCGTTTCGTAGCCGGTGATGTTGACGTAGGTGCAGAAGGTGATTGTGTAGTCGCCGTCTTGAATATCTACACTGCACTCGGCAAGTTGCCAAGTGGGGTTTTCGTCCAAGTTGGGGAAGAACACTTGCGCATCGCCACAGGCTTGCACCTTGGTGACGTATGCAAGTTTACAGTGGTCGAGCAGTAGTTTGTACACCGATGCACCACCGATAACAAAAACGTCGTTAGTGTGGTAGTTTTGCAAAAGCTTGAAAAGGTCGTTTAAGTTGGTTACCGTTGTTGCGCCGTCGTGTTCGCGCCCTTGGTCGTCCAAAACGATATTCGTGCGGTTGGGCAATGCGCCGTTGGGGAAGCTATCGAAGGTGTTTGCGCCCATAACCACCACTTTGCCCGTGGTCGTCTTGCGAAAAAACTCCATATCTTTTTTTAGGGAAAACAGCAAACCGTTGTTTTTGCCTATGCCCCATTGGTTATCTACTACTACGATTAGGTTCATTGTGCATCCTTGAAAGAAAAATTAGTCGTTGATATCAATTTTGATGGAAACGTCCTTTAGTTGTTGTTCGGTAACGGTGGACGGTGCGGACATCATCAAGTCTTGTGCGGATTTGTTAAGCGGGAATGCAATAACGTCGCGGATGATATCGGTGTTGCACAAAAACATCAGCAAACGGTCGAAACCGAAAGCGCAACCTGCGTGTGGCGGAGCACCGTAGTCGAAGGCGTTGAACAATGCAGGGAATTTGTTTTCCACAACGCTACGGTCGTAGCCTGCCATTTCGAACGCTTTTACCATAACTTGTGGGTTGTGGTTGCGAACAGCGCCGGACAAAAGTTCTACGCCGTTAAGCACAAGGTCGTATTGATATGCCAAAATTTCCAGTGGGTTTTGGTTGAGAAGTGCATCCAACTCGCCTTGAGGCATGGAGAATGGGTTGTGAGAGAATTGGATTTTGCCGTCTTCTTCCTCGAAGAAGGGGAAATCGACAATCCAAACAAATTTGAACTCGTCGCTGAGAAGGTTGAGTTCCGTACCCAACTTGTTGCGCAAGGTGGAGATAAGTTTTGTTGCGCGAACGGAGGTATCTGCCACGATAAAGATGGATTCGCCGTTTTGTACGTCCAAAGAAGAAAGGATATAGTTTTGTTCCTGTTCCGTCAAAAACTTGACTGCACTGCCACTAAGAAGGTTATCGGCGTACTTGAACCAGCAAAGTCCTTTGCCTTCGTTGTCGATAACAAACTTTGTCATTGCGTCGTACCATTTGCGACCTTTGTCTTGGCTGGGTGCCTTGATAGCTTTGATAGTTTTGCCGTTGAACACGGAAAATTCGCTTGCGGAAAGTCCTGCGGTTAAATCCACAACCTTTAGCGGGTTGCGAAGGTCGGGCTTATCGCTGCAGTAGTCACGCATTGCATCAGCGTAGGTGATACGTTGGAACTTGGCAGGTACCGTTTTGTTGGTAAAATCTTTGATGATGCTACCCATCAACTCTTCCATCACTGCAAAAACGTCTTCCTGAGTGGCAAAGGACATTTCCAAGTCGAGTTGGTAAAATTCGCCGGGAGAACGGTCTGCACGAGCGTCCTCATCGCGGAAGCAGGGAGCAAGTTGGAAGTAGTTATCGAAACCGCTGATCATCAAAAGTTGTTTGAATTGTTGCGGTGCTTGGGGCAAAGCGTAAAATTTGCCGGGATTTAGACGACTGGGTACCAAAAAGTCGCGAGCGCCTTCCGGACTGGAAGACGTCAAAATGGGCGTTTGAACTTCCAAAAAGTCGTGATTGTGCATATAATTGCGCACGTATTGCATCAACTTGGAACGCAAAACGATACGTTCGTGGTTGGCAGGATTACGCAAATCCAAGTAGCGGTACTTTAGGCGCAAATCTTCGCGGGTGTTTTCCGCATCGGCAATTTCGAAGGGCAAAACCTTGTTGCAAGCACCCAAAATTTCCATGCTTTCCACCTTGATTTCGATATCGCCCGTGGGCATTTTGGGGTTTTTGCTGATACGTTCCAAAACGGTTCCCGTAACGGAAACGACGCTTTCGCGAGCGGGAGCTTCCTGACCATCCAAAAGTACTTGTGTGATGCCGAAGTGGTCGCGAATGGTAACGAAAGTTACACCGCCAAGGTTGCGAACGGAGTTTACCCAACCGGCGATGGTTACCTTTTCGCCGACATTTTCTATGCGGAGCTGACCGCAGTTGTGAGTTCTGTATTTGTTGTGTGTCATGATAAGTCCTTTTGCAGTGATACTGCCATATTTTAGCAATAGTAATTATACAATGTATTTGCAAATATTGCAACGTTTTTGCGCTCTTTTGTTGATAAAAAGGGGCGTTACGTCACAAAAAACCATTTGAACAAAAATTGCAAGTTGGCAAGTAACAACCCGGATATGTGCTTGTCAAACGGTGGGTTTTGTGGTATCATTGGGCTATCGTACAAGGTTGCGTGAAAATTGGAAGCCTTCCACGTCACGCTACCAAAAGAAGGTGCAAATGTTGGGCTGGCTTGTTGTGAACAGTTTTGTGAAAAAGGAAAAATTTGCGGATATCTACAATTTGCTGATGACGTCTGCAAAAAAGCGCAACGTGGAGCTAAAATTGGTTACCACTACGCAATTACTTGTGCCTGTGGGAGAAAAATTGCCTTTGCCTAAACCGAATTTTGTTATCTTTTGGGACAAGGACACCGTTTTGGCGCAGAAAATCGAGAGTGAAAACATCCCGACATTTAACAGCAGTACCGCTATTGCACTTTGTGACAACAAAATTTGCACCGCTATTGCCCTTGCGGAGAACAACGTGCCCCATCCCAAAACTGTGGTTGCGCCAAAAACCTTTGAAGGTATCGGCTACAACGACGACGAATTTTTGCTCAAGGCTGTGGACGTATTGCACTTTCCCATTGTGGTAAAGGAAGCGTACGGCTCCTTTGGTCAGCAGGTGTATCTTGCAAAGGATGTGCGCGAACTGAAAGAAATCGTAGCAAAAATAAACTACAAGGATTTTTTGATGCAGGAGTTTGTTGCGGAAAGCGTTGGACGTGATGTACGTATCAACGTGGTGGGTGGCAAGGTTGTTTGCGGTATGTTGCGACAAAATGCCCACGACTTTAGATCCAACGTATCTAATGGAGGAAGGGCATGCGCTGTGGAATTGACAAACGAACAAAAAGCCGTTGCTTTGCAGGCGGTGGATGCGCTGGGTTTGGATTGGGCTGGCGTGGACGTGATGTTTGGCAAAAACGGTCCCATTGTGTGCGAAGTAAATTCTAATCCACATTTTAGAAGCACCTTGGACTGCACCGGTATTGACGTTAGCCAATACATTATCGACTACGTTATTGAGAAAATTTGCAAGTGACCATTTGGTACGTTGAATAAAAAAATATAGCAAAGTTTAACAAGAAAAGTTACTTGATTGCACCATAAATGCAGTTTGTGTGTTATCATTGAACGATCAAAAAATGGTAAAATCGCGCTATAAAAGTGGTAAAATACTTTTTAAGCTACACAAAAATAGCATTTTGACGGCAAAAATCTTATAAAA
Organism: uncultured Oscillospiraceae bacterium; assembly: GCA_964506035.1. Classification (GTDB taxonomy): domain Bacteria; phylum Bacillota; class Clostridia; order Christensenellales; family CAG-314; genus Fimimonas. The sequence goes on from CAZDLE010000069.1 coordinate 3,783, forward strand.
TCTCGAAAAATCCCCGTGATGCGATTTCAACTGACTTGTTTTGTCTTTGTGGAAGAAAAGGCGCTTTACATATCAAGATGTTTCAACTTTCCACACGGTTTCTAAAATCTTATAAAATCTAAAAAACATCCCTGCACGATAAATGCAAGGATGTTTTTGTTTGTTGTGTTAGTTTGCAAATTGTTGGTGCAAATCGGGTTGAATCACTCGGCAACAAGCGGTTCAAGTTGTGGCGCATTTGCATTTAGGTCGGGGAGCATTTCGGCAAACAAGAGCATTATGCCGTAGGTTAGTCCGGGGCCAAGGTTGAACATGTGGCAATCGAGCAGACTTGCAAGAACGTGTGCCAGCAATCCCATTGCCAAAAACGTTTTGTGCGGGGCGGGTTTTTTGAGAAACAACTTTGCCGTTTGGTAACGGTGGAAGCCGTAAGCTGTTAGACCGACGATTCCGCAGGATGCCAACAGTTGCACCACTGTGTTGTGGTATCTGGGGGGAATAAATGGTTTTGTACCTAAATACTCGGACGCGCCGAATTGGTAGACGAAGCCTTCGCCGGAATAGAATCCGTTGCCAAAGAAGGGTGCTTCCAAAAATTGTTTTAGCCCGTAACCGTAGATTTCAAATCGTCCGGAGTCGTTCAAGCCGTTTTTGAGCATACTTGCCAAAATGGCAAAATCGTCTCGTTTTATAAGCAAGTAGGACGATGCAAAGGTTCCTATAACTATCACGTAGATGGCTGCAAAGGCAATTATAAAGCCTTTTTTGATGGATTTTGGCGTGTAGATAAGGGTAAAAACGGTGCAAGCAATGTACACCGCGCCACCACAAAGGATTGCGCCACGGCTTTGAGAGAGTATCACGGCGCACATTAGCGCGCTTGCCAAGATAACGTACAACCATCCGCGTTTTTTGGTAACGGCAAAGTAGAATGGTGCCGGCATTAGCATAGCCATCATGCCGCCTACGTTGTTGTAGATGCCCCAGCCCGATTTCAAATCACTACGAACAAAGGTTCCATCGGCAATTTTTTGCAAAACGGCGGGTTTTAGGTACATTCCTACCACTTCGAACATCATACCAATGCCGATAATCGTTAATATCATTGCTGCGTCGGACGTTTTACGTTTGGACCAATCGACGGTGTAGAAAAAGAAAAAATAGGTTACGCACAGCGATACGATTTGCAACAATCCGAATATCAAAGTGCGTGCATATTCGTAGTGGCTGAAAATTCCCGAAAGGGCGTAGGCTATGCCCAGTGCAAGAAATCCCGTTGCAAGGGCGGGGATCTTTTTGTTGTTGTAGCGTTTTACTTTGAGTTGGAAAACAAGTTGCGTTACAAGACAACCAAATGCCAAAACACAAATTATCACAAGTTGCACTATCGCCTGCGGACTGGAAAAATCCGTTTCTCCGTAGTTGCCCGCTGGGTTGTTTCCTGCGGAAAACAGCATGTAGCCTGTGCAGAACAACGGCACGAACGGGAAACAATCGTCGGCGAACAACGCAATGACTATTGCCAGCAATGCGTAGCACCACATCACGGGGAATTCCAACGAAAACAGATTGGACAAAACCATCAACAGCACGACGGTGGCAACGTGCCAAGGTGAATATAAATAGGTGTTGGCGAGTTTTGCCAATTTGTTATCTTTTAGTTTTGGAAAATAATGAATAAGCATGATAATTATTTTTGACCAATTTAGTCAACAAGTACCCTCGAAATTCCTTGTTAAACTTGATACAATCAAGCATATTTGCGATTGACGATATCTGCAACTTTGCGTGAGATATGTTTGACAAAAAAATAGACAAACGCAACTGCTGCGCTAGCGGATGAACGAAGCCCTACCGCCTTGGCGCGACGAATACCTTTGCTAGCAAAGTGCATTACGTAAAAGTTACAAGTTTGTCATTTAAGAATACTACATTTCCACATACTTTACAAGCACTTTTGGGTAAAAAGAACAATTTTTGTCGATTTTTCTCGAAATATGTTATAAAAACGACTGTTTTTGAATGTAAACTTGAAAAATTGTAGGTGCGCAAAATGAATTTTGACAAGATGCCGGGAAGGGAAAAATTGAAAATGAAAAAAAAGTGATAAAAACCAAGTGATTGTATGCTTTCTTTTTAGAAAAAAATGTCGTACACTACTATTTTCTGTTATCTAAAAAGTCGCTGTTGCAACTGTCCTTTGGGAAAAATATCGTACAGTTCTGTTATCTGTTATCTTTATATCTATCGTCTTGAAAAGTCGTTGTTGTGACTGTCCTTTGGGAAAAATATCGTACAGTTCTGTTATCTGTTATCCGTAAAGGCGGATTTAGTTGAAAAAGACTTAGGATTAGATGCAATCCTAAGTCTTTTTTGGTGAAGACGAGGAGACTTGAACTCTTGACCTCTTGCATGTCAAGCAAGCGCTCTAACCAACTGAGCTACGCCTTCGAATTTGTGGTGGAGCTGACGGGACTTGCACCCGTGTACCAACGTGAGCAAACAAAACTTTCTTCGTACACAGTTTACTTTTGCCGTCACATGGCAAAGAAAGCAAACCAACTTGCCATGTCAAGACACCTTTAACTTCGGTAACTATCGGTGCGTCAGCCGACGGCTACCTATTTGCGAACTATGACGCGGAAATC
>CAZDLE010000070.1:0-6363 GCA_964506035.1 uncultured Oscillospiraceae bacterium
TATTCGTCAGTGACGACAATACCATAGTGTATTTCAATATCCACGGTGGTAAAAACATAGAAACGATTACCTTCGAAGATAACCAAACGGCGGTAGAAAATCTAACAAAAGTTCAAACGCAACTACCGCTATCCCGCCAGTGAGACCCAACTGAACCCACAAGGTTTGGTTGGGTTTTTCTTATTGCAAAAATTGCAAATTAACGTAACCCTTCGTCACAAAATGACGTAACCGCCCGTTGTGGATTGATACATCCGTCGCAAATTGACGAAAATTCCAAATTTTATACAAAAAAAAAATATAATTTCTTACGAAAGATTTCGATATATCAAATGCACTCCAAAAGTATCTAACTTTTTGGGGTGCATTTTATTTTTTATCGTCCATCGTCCAAACCCATGTTTTTTTTGCAATTCTAAATGGTGCAAAGGGGGCATAAAATGTAAAAAATGCAACCAAATTCGCCAAAAAAATCTAATCTTCTACTTGCGAATTGTTTTATCATAAGGAGGCGCACTTGAAAAAGATCATCACGTCCGTTGCCGTTTCGTTGCTGTGTCTAACGCTAACTTGCTGTATCGGTGGCTATGCGCAGGTGTCGGCGCAAAACCGCAAAATTCCCATTTACTGCGTCGACCGCACCGACGGCTACGTTTCTATCAGCTTCGATGCCGCTTGGGGTGCCGACAAAACCCGTCAAATAATGGATATTTGCGATAGTTACAACGTCAAAGCGACCTTCTTTTTGGTGGGATTTTGGATTGAAAAATACCCGCAAATGGTGCAGGAAATCCACTCGCGCGGATTTGAAATCGGCACGCACACCCAAACTCATCCGCAAATGAGCAAACTCTCAGCGGAAAAATGCAACGCCGAACTTACGGAAAGTTGCAAAAAGATATATCAACTAACCGGCGTGATGCCAACGCTGTTTCGACCGCCCTTCGGCGACTACAACAACCAAGTTATCGAAGTGGCGCAAAGCCTAAGCCTGTACACAATCCAGTGGAGCGTGGACAGTCTTGATTGGAAAGGACTTTCCGCCAAGCAAATTGCCGAACGCGTGCAAAAGGCAAAGTCGGGTGATATCATTTTGTGCCACAACAACAGCGATCATATTGTGGAAGCGTTACCGCTCATTTTTGAGAGTCTAAAGCTCAAAAATCTGCAATTTTGCCCAATAGGGGAGCTGATTTTCAAGGAAAACTACCATATCGACTCCACCGGCAAACAAATTCTTACCGCCCAACAGCAGTAACTATATTGTCAAAACAATCGCAATCACAAACGTCGGCACTTTGTGTTTACAAATAATAAAAAATGGTTCAAGTAACGGTAGAGGGGATTAGTAGTCGCCCGCACCTTATGAATAATAAATTGTGTGCTAACGCAAATCGCCATACCAAGCAAAACTTATATCGTAGGGCGGTGGCTTACTGCCGACTAACAATATACGCCACAGTCTTATAAATAAACAAACGTCGGCACTTATTTTTTAGTAACAAACAATCAATTTTATTCAATTTGGTGGTGGTATCGGCAACAGCATGCCACCAAAATCTAATAAAAAAACCAAACAAGTCTATCGCGCCGCTACATCCACTGTTTTTATAAATGGTAGGGGATAGGTTTATTCCGTTTGCTACCCTGTAAAAAACTAAAACTGCCAAACGCTACGTATCGTCCGTCATTCTTAACGAAAGTAGTAAGTCGAACCGCTTTAGTGGCGTAATGCGCAATCTAAATTGGAATATCGGGCGGAGAAATATAACATTTTTCACATTGCAACTTTGCTACAATAAGTGTATTGCCAACAAAAACCACACAAAAAACAAAACCAAAACACCCAAGGAGAATAAAAATGAACACAACCGCAACCAACAACAAAGTAATCCTAACGGGCAAAATCGTGGGTGAACCAACCTATTCGCACACCGTTTTCGGCGAAAAATTCTACGTCGTGCAACTTTCCGTGCCACGTCTTTCCGGTAACAACGACCTTTTGCCCATTTCCCTTTCGGAACATCTTTTAACTGAAACCATCGCCAACGGCAGCAGCGTCACAGTGGTGGGACAACTGCGCAGTTACAACAAACTGGTAGATACCCACTCAAAACTGCTACTTACCGTTTTCGTGCAGGACGTTTTGCCCTTCGACGACACAATCAACCCCAACACAATGGAGTTGGACGGCTACATTTGCAAACAACCCGTCTACCGCACAACGCCTTTCAACCGCGAAATCTGTGACGTGTTGCTCGCTGTGAACCGTCCCTATAACAAAAGCGACTACATCCCATGCATAATTTGGGGACGTACCGCCCGTTTTGCCAACACCTTGCCTGTTGGCGAGCATATCCACGTTGTTGGACGTGTTCAATCGCGCGAATATCAAAAAAAGCTGGAGGACGGCACCATAGATACACGAACGACTTACGAAGTTTCCGTAACCAAACTGAACCTTGCCGAAACTCCAATAGTAGAACAGCCAACCCAGCCCCTAACCCTCGCGCAGTAGCAAGCCAATTCGATTTTGATCAAGATTCGATCCTTTTTTAATTGCACGCAAGACTTTGTGTCACTAACGTTAGAAAAATATAAACTATAGATAAAAATCAATAAATGGATATAGAAATACAGAAAGATATTGTAGTTTATCAAGAACTTTATATTTGGTAATATACCGTATCGCAGGGCGGAAGCTTGTCGGCGACTAACAATATATGCCAATCCCATCAAAAAAGGCACTCAATCGAGTGCCTTTTGCTTGTTTTATCGTTCCAATTTTCCATTGTTTTGTACTAATTTGTTTTCAAATATTTTAACTTGTTTACAAATCCAATCATAACAATTTGATGCCAACTGTTATTGTGTCAACTTGTTGCAAATTGTTTTTTACCAATTTGTTGTCAAATTGTGTCAATTTGCTATCAAATCAACTACTTAATCTTCTTTCTGCGTTTGATAAACACCGTCATAAACACAATTGCCAACAAAATGGCAAATCCAAACGCCGAAAGTCCAACAACAGCATTGGTGGTTATTTGATCCGTTTCAATCAACCGCGAACTTTCCACCCAGCCGTAAGTGGTGGTGCCGTCTTGAGCAACAACTTGAACCAAGCTTGCGCCTGTTTCGTCGTCCACTTCAATCAGTTTTACCCAATCTCCGGAGTACAATTTTACAGGATTTTTTCCGTCGTAGGTAAAAACTGTGTCGGGTGAAAGGTCGTTTGTCATGTGTAACGTCACTGCATTGAACAGTGATGCGTTAATTTGCTTGTCCAAAACGGCGTCAACCGGCGTAACCAACGTTGCGGTAAATTGTCCAACGTCACTACTCTTAACAAATCCGCGAGCGCGGTCGGTTCCGTATTCAACGTAGTACCAAACAACGTCACCTTCTCTAAAATGTTGCAAAATGGTAACGTCGTTCATCTTGGAACCAGTTTGCGAAACTTCCTGCAACAACTTGCGTATGCCGTCGTTAGAACTTGGCAAATCGTAAACGTACACCTTGCCCAACGTGTTAAATTTGGCGTTGTAGGTAACTTTGTCGCTAACCTTCGTGCTGATTACGGCAATTTTTTCGTCCTCGATAGTGCCGTTTGTGATGGTTGCGCTGTCGCTCTTTTTGATCCAACCAAATCTTCCGCTAACAAACACGTAGTAGTAGCTGGAGTTTTCGCAACCGTCGTAGTTTAAGATAACAAATTCGCCAACGTCGCCTTTTGTCAAGATAGATTCAACTGAGGTTTTGTTGTCTTTGGTTTTGTACACGATATTGGTGGGATAACCGGTGGATTTTGCCAACGTAAATCCCGTAAAAGTGGAGGGAACGGCGGTGCTAACTTGGTCGCTACCGATTTCGCTTATATTTGCAACGTTCAAACCCGTGCCTTCAAACGGATAAATTTGAATTTGATTGTTTTCGTTTAGAATTGCAAGGTGGTTTTTACTGCTTACAACTTTTATAAATTTGTGTTCTTGCGCGTCAAAATCCACAAAAGCATTTGTTGCAACAAACGCAACGTCTCCATCAGGATTTACGTTGTATATCGATTTTGAACCAAACACAGCAGGATAATCACGGTTGTTTGCAACAATACCCAAAAGAGTAAAGTTTTCGACGTATTGTACGCCATTATGGTTTAGATTGTCTTCGTCAATATCTGTGTCGAAGTTACAAGCAAATCTTGTAATGGAGTTGGTTCCGTCGGCTTTTTTGCCTGCAATATAAACGTAATTGTTTGTGTTGGCCTCGTTGCTAAACGATATGCAATTGTAAGCGGTCGCAACAGTCATTCCGTTGATTGTTCCGGCTGTTTTGTCGTCCTTAACACGCCTTAACGAATCGCCTGCCGTACCTTTTTGCAAAAAGTAGATAGTTTCCTTAGTGCCGTTATCGTCGGTAAGCTTACCCACGCACACGTCGATAACGTTTTCAAAGGTGAATGGTTCCACAACTTCCACGGATTTTACGTCTTCGGCGATTTTATACTCAACAAAACTGTCGGCAAAAATTGCAAACAAACGTCCGTTGGAGCTGGACAAGCTAACAATTTCCTTGTCGATAATCTGCGTAAACTTGTGCGCATTGCCGTTTGCGATATCAAAACACAAAATGGCGCTTTGGTTGTCGGCAACGTTATCGCTAACAAGAAGATAGTCGCCCACAAGCGCAATACCCGTTGGCGCGATAAAGTGTACGTCGTTGGCAACAGTTTCGGTGGTGGTGGTGCTTGATGTTTCCGCAACAACAAACGTCGGCACGCAAACTGCCACAACGAGCACACATATCAAAATTAAAAGTAGTTTTTTCATAAGTATTCCTCAAATACTTTTTGTGGGATTTCCCCCAAAGTAGATGTTTTTGTAGACGTGCCAAAAAGCACGATAGTAGCACTGACGCAACGTTACAAAAGCTGATACGGCAAGTGTTCGACAACGTGCAACAAAACGACCTTTCGTTTTTCTCCAACCATTTTCCGTAGGTAGTTACAAATGTCGTTTCCTATGCAAATTGTAAAACAGCCACGCCCCAATGCAGACGTTCAATCCGCTTGCAAACGGCATTTTGTGACGTTACTTTGTTTTGATATATACATACTCAAAAGACAAAATTTTGATTATATATATTTAAGCACAGTACATTATACCAAAAAAAGATATATTTTTCAACACTTTGATGCACATTACACAAAAAATTTACATTTTGATACAAAAAATGAGTTTTTCGCAAAAATTTGCGCTTTGCAAAATGAAAAATTAACAAAAAACAATTTGCCCGATAAACGTATTTTACACGTCAAAAATATATTTTTATCCGTCGAAATGGCATTTACGTAAAAACACCTTTCGCAAAGGATTGTTTTTATCTCAAAACCTGTCAAAAGTGTAAAAACACGACAAATCCGTGTTGTACCGTTCTCCAAAATCGACCTTTCCTTTTGTTGGTACTTCATTCCCGACGTTCTGCACGTTGATTTTTTGTGTTGCAAAATTGTTATAAAAATATTTCTAAAATTTGCCGTCAAATAACGGTAATACTGACAAATAGTTGTCAAATTTGCTGTGTTAGAATGCACTTGTTTAGAACAAATGTTCGATAAATTCTATCTCAAAATCATAATAAACGTCCCAAGCGGACAACGGAGGTGAACAAATGAATCACGAATTAGTGATGCTACGCGGTGCGTTACGAATGAAACAATCGGCACGCGAATTTAACAAAACTATCAAAAACCTTGCGCTAAAATCCTATTCCACTATCAACTGGCGGGATGGCACAATGGGGCAGGTGCAGGCAATCTGTGGCTACACGGAAAAACGCGACAAATGCTTGCGATTTTACAACGGCGTAGCGGACGCGCTCAAACTCACGCCAAAGGGGTATCGCGCGCTCATTTGCGAAGTGTACCTTTACCGCACGGACAAACAAACCATTTGCCAACGATACAACGTGTCCATGTCCACTCTGTACCGATATTTGTCCAAGGCACGAAAAACCTTCAAAAGCAAACTGGAAAAACTCGGCATGGACGAAAGTTGGCTACAAACCAACTACCAAAGCATGCCCTGGGTTGCCGAGCAACTGCAACATTCCGGAAAAGGGCGCCCGTCGGCATTTTGACCTTTTTGTCGCAAAATTTTGCATACGTATGCAGTTTTTTGTGACATTTTTGTAAAAAGTCGTGCAGATTTTGTGCAAAACGCACGTCAAAAGGATGCTAAATATCACCGTCAAAAACCTGCTTTTTGCTTTTTACCGGCAAAAACAACGAAAAGGTTATTGCCAGTGCCAGCAGTGATACAAACACCGTAAGTATTATTTCCGCCGTGGGCGAAACTGATTGTTCGGGAG
>CAZDLE010000071.1:0-6343 GCA_964506035.1 uncultured Oscillospiraceae bacterium
AAAGGTCAAAAGAAAATCAAAGAACTAACCAAATAGCAACAAAAGATACTGTGTCTAACGACGCAGTTTTCTTTTGCCTACGTCAATTTGTGCTAATTTGCCAACTTTTTTGCACTCAAAATCAAAATTATTGTAAAAATTGATGTATTTATTTTGCATCTGTGGTATAATGCAAAGGCAATAACATTCAAAAGGAAAAATTATGGGCAGAGTTATGGCTTTGGACGTAGGCAACGTCCGTATTGGAATTGCCTTGTCCGATTTGATGGGAATTATCGCAAACCCCTTGGAAACTTATACACGCAAGGGAAATATCGTTGTTGACGCGCAATACGTTGCCGATTTGGCAAAACAAAAGGAAGTATCATTGTTTGTAAGCGGATTGCCCCTTAGCCTACAAGGTGGCGAAAACGAGCAAACGCAAAAAACACGCGAGTTTATCGACGAACTAAAAAAGCATACCGATATCCCTGTTCAGTACATGGACGAACGTTTTACAACGTTATCTGCCGAGCGCGTACTAATCGAAGGCAACGTTCGCAGGGAAAATCGCAAAAAGGTAATTGATAAAGTTGCCGCAACCATAATTTTACAAAACTATTTGGATAGTAAACGCTAAAAAATCAATTAAAATTATTTTGGAGGTACATCATGGCTGAAGAAAAGAAACAACATCATTGTGACTGTGGATGCGAACACGATCATCACGATCACGACTGCGACTGTGGTTGCGATTGCGAAAACGACGATATCGTAATGTTGCAAGACGAACAAGGTAACGACGTTCCTTTCCACTACATCACAACTTTGGAACACGAAGGTGCAGAATACGTTTATCTTCAATCTGCCGACGACGAAGACGACGACGAAATTGCAATTGAAATTTTCGAGCTTCAAACCGTCGAAGAAGATGGCGAAATGTTCGACACTTTGCTTCCCGTTGACGACGATTTGTACGAAACTTTGTACACAAAGCTTATGCAAATGATCGTTGATGGCGAAGACGAAGAGTAATTTTTCCACCAACTAAAATTGGACTGTAGCAGTTTTGTTACAGTCTTTTTTAGTGCAAAGAACAAATAAACGTATTTATTGCAAGAAGGCACAATATCATATAGTTGGAGAACTGTATGTATGGTCCTATTGCGCTTTTCGATTCCGGTATCGGCGGACTTACCGTTTTGCAAAACGTCGTTAACCTCTTGCCTAACGAAAACTACGTTTATCTTGCAGATAACGGATTTTTCCCCTATGGCACAAAACCGTTTGAACAGTTGGAAAATCGTTTGCAAAAGGTTGTAAAACTGCTACTTACTTTTAACGTCAAAGCAATAGTGGTGGCGTGCAACACGGCGTCGTTGCACGTCGAGAGTATCAAGAAAACGGCAAAAATACCCGTAATTGACGTGATAAATCCTACTTGCAACACCGTAGCGAAACTAACGAGCAACAAAAATGTGTGCTTACTTGCCACCGACGCCACCGTAAAACAGGGCGTTTATCAACAAAAATTGCAAGATCTGGGCATCGACGTTACTGTCGTAGCCTGTTCCAACTTTGTTCCCCTTGCAGAAAACTGTGCAAATAGTTCCGTTGACGCACAAAAAGTAGTGCGAAATACGCTTTTACCATTTTTCGCAATGTCTTTCGACACAGTGATACTCGGTTGTACACATTTTGGATTACTAAAAAAGCAAATCAGCAACGTTTTGGGCAAACGGCAGTATCTTCAATGCGGATTTCCAACAGCCTTATATCTGCAAAAGATACTTTGTCAAAACAACTTGACTAACAACAACCGTTTTTGTGGAACCGTACAATTTTTAACCACGTCAAGCAACCAAACGTTCCACAATTTGTCAACGATTTTTCCTTTTGATTTTTCTAATATGCAAGTTGTGCGTATAGATTGACCTTCCAACGTATGATTCTTGGTTGATATTATCAAAATTATAGATAAAAAGTGCCAAAAAAGCTTGTAATTTTGTTGCAAAACAATTGCCGTTGTGCTATAATCTATTAGGTTTAATTCGCATTTGCGACTATTTTCTCGCTGTGCCAAGTATGCCACTTGGTTGCGGGTGGAGTTTGACGTCGCAAAGAGGTTAAAAACAATACAAATATAAAGGAGAACACAAAAATGGCAGTTGTATCAATGAAACAACTTTTGGAAAGCGGTGTACACTTTGGACACCAAACCAGAAGATGGAACCCCAAAATGAAGAAGTATATCTACGCAGAACGTAACGATATACACATTATCGACCTTCAACAAACAGTAGCACAAGCAGAAGTTGCTTACCAATTCGTTCGCGACATCGCTGCAAGTGGCAAACCCATCTTGTTTGTTGGCACCAAAAAGCAAGCTCAAGAAGCTATCAAATCGGAAGCTGAGCGTTGCGGAATGTACTACATCAACAACCGTTGGCTTGGTGGTACACTCACAAACTACAAAACAATCAAGTCTCGTATCGAAAGACTTAACAAAATCAACCAAATGGAAAAACTTGGCGAACTTGATCTTCTTCCCAAAAAGGAAGTTGCAAAACTTTTGGAAGAACGCGACAAGTTGGAAGCTAACCTTGGCGGTATCAAAGATATGAAGGGTATGCCCGGTTGTATCTTTATCGTAGATCCCAAAAAGGAAGCTATTGCCGTTGCGGAAGCTCACTCTTTGAACATCCCCATCGTTGCAATCGTAGATACCAACTGCGATCCCGACCAAGTTGACGTTGTAATTCCTGCAAACGACGATGCAATCGGTGCAATCAAAGTTATTGCGTCCGTAATTGCCGGCGCTGTTATCGAAGCTAAGGAAGGCATCGTAATGGCTGCTCCGGAAGAACAAAACGATACTACAACAAGTGAGGAGTAATAAAATGGCTAATTTTACAAGCGCTGACGTAATGAAACTTCGTGAACAAACTGGCGTAGGCATGATGGACTGCAAAAAAGCACTCGTCGAAACAGACGGTAACTTTGACGAAGCAGTTAAATACCTTCGTGAAAAGGGCATGGCATCCGCTGCTAAAAAGGCAAGTCGTGTTGCTGCCGAAGGTCTTGTAAAATGCTTGCTCTCCGACGACAGAAAGTCTGGTGTTATCGTAGAAATCAACTGCGAAACCGATTTCGTTGCTCGTTCCGATCAATTTATTGCTTTGATTGATAACGTTGCTAAACACCTTCTTCAATCCAATGCTACAACCGTAGAACAAGCTTTGGAAGAAGCTTACTGCTTCGACGCATCCAAAACTTTGAACGTTTTGTTTGGCGAAGCTACCGCAACCATCGGCGAAAAGATCTCTTTCCGCAGATTTGAAAGATTTGTTGCAGAACAAGGCGTTGTTGCAAGCTACATTCACATGGGTGGCTCAATTGGTGTTTTGGCTCAATTCAACACAACCGCATCTGCCGACCAAGTTGCAGAACTTGCCGCTAACGTTTGTATGCAAATTGCTGCAAGCAAACCTCAAGTTATCTCCATCGCAGACGTAGATCCTGCTCAAGTTGCTTCCGAAAGAGAAATCTTGACCGTTCAAGCAAGAAACGAAGGCAAGCCCGAAGCAGTTATCGTAAAGATGGTAGAAGGACGTATTCACAAGTACTACAAAGAAGTTTGTCTTCTCGAGCAAGAATATGTTCGCGACGGTTCACTTTCTGTTGGCAAGGTTATTGCTGAAACGGAAAAACAAGTTGGAACGTCTATCGAAGTTGCTAAATTTGTTCGCTTCGAAATGGGCGAAGGTATCGAAAAACGTAAGGATAACTTTGCACAAGAAATCGCAGAACAACTTAAGAAATAATTTACGATTATTTGAAGGGGGAACAATGGCACATTGTTCCCCTTTTGTAAAATTGACAGCACCAAACGTTAAGTTTTAAGCAAGATTGCGACATTTTTCTATCTAAAAACAGCAACGTTAAATGTTTTAGCTCTATCTAAAAACGGCTGTATTCAAAACGTTTTAGTTCCGTCTAAAACGGTAGTACTCAATTGTTTTTAGCAAAGCAAATACGTCCCTCTTTGCGTTTTCAACGTTTGTGTAATGGTAAAATTACTTGCGAGGTAACTATGAAAAAGTATAAACGCATTGTGCTAAAAGTAAGTGGCGAAGCGCTTTCCGGCGGTCAAAATCACGGCATTTGCAACGACGGAGTCGTTGAGGTTGCACAACAAATCAAAAAAGTGGTGGATCTTGGCGTGCAAGTGGGCGTCGTTGTTGGTGGTGGAAACTTCTGGCGTGGACGTACCTGCGACGATATGAATCGTGCAACCGCCGACTATATCGGCATGATGGCAACTGTGATGAACGGTCTTGCCCTTGGCGAAGGTCTAACTGCCGTTGGCGTAAAAAATAAGGTGGTATCTTCCCTTGCAATGGAAAAGGTGTGCGAAACCTTCTTTTTGCCCAACGTACTAAGATATCTTGACGAAGGCTACGTCGTTATTTTCGTAGGTGGAACGGGTTCGCCTTTCTTCTCTACCGATACCTGTGCATCATTGCGTGCTTGCGAAATCGGTGCGGACGCACTTTTCTGTTCAAAAGCCATCGACGCCGTGTACGATAGTGATCCCGCAATCAATCCCAACGCAGTTCGTTTTGACGAAGTTACCTTCGATAAAATCATTGCCGACAATTTGAAGGTGCTGGATCTAACCTCCGTTGCAATGTGTAGAGAGTTCGATATGCCCGTGGTGGTGTACGGCAAAAACGAACCGGACGGTTTGCTTCGACTTTTGCAAGGTGAAAAACTCGGCACAATCATCCATAAGTAATTTGTAAAGCACGTTTTTCTTGCAAAGGCACGTTTATGCGCCTTTAACGTCAAATAATTTGCAGTATTTGTCAATTATATCTTGAATTTATCTGCAAAATATTGTAAAATAGGGTATCAACAAAATATAAGGAGTTTACTATGAACTACGCTACCCCACAAATTGAAGAAATTTTTATGAATTTTGAGTTCGACTGCGAAAAGGCAATCGACTATATGAAGAACGAATATGCCATAATGCGTGCCGGTCGCGCTAACCCCAAACTGGTAGAAAACATCAAGGTGGACTACTACGGAGCGCTTACCCCTATCAAGCAAATGGGCAATATTTCCATTCCCGAACCACGTCAAATCGTCATCACCGTTTGGGACAAATCCGCTCTTAAGGATATCGAAAAGGCAATTTTGGCTGCTAATATCGGTGTTACACCTCAAAACGACGGTACGCTTATTCGTCTCACCTTCCCCGTTTTGACGGAAGAACGTCGTCGCGACCTTGTAAAACAGGTTAAAAAACTTGCCGAAGACACCAAGGTTGTTTTGCGTAACGCTCGCCGTGACGCTATGGACGGTCTCAAAAAGGAAAAGAACGCCAAAACAGTTTCGGAAGACTTTATTGCCGACTACGAAAAAGAGATTGACAAGGCGTTGGCAAAACTTATCGAAAGCGTAGATAAGCTTTCCAAAGAAAAGGAAGCGGAAGTAATGTCCGTATAACAATGAACTTACTGGATTTAGTTGGACTTGAAGTTTGTGACGCCAAAGATTTTTTGCAAAAAGCAGGTATAACAAACTTCAAGTTTGTTTATTATGTAGATAGAAAACAATCTGCGTACGACAAGGAGATTGTAACGGCTGTTCGCAATAAGGACGATGGTTTGGAAATTATCGTCTGCCGTTACCTGTTGGAAATTTAATGAACAAACTTACTCACGTCGCTATAATAATGGACGGCAACGGCCGTTGGGCAAAGACAAAAGGTCTTGCTCGTGCACAAGGGCACAAAGAGGGGCTAACTACTGCGGAAAGAATAATTCAACATTCGTTAGATCGTGGTATCAAGTATATTTCTCTTTACGTTTTTTCTACGGAAAACTGGAAACGTCCTCAAAGTGAAATAAACACCTTGTTTTCCCTTGCCGATAAGTATTTAGACAAATTTCAGGATTTTTGTGATAGTAAGGTTCGTATTGTCGTTTCCGGCGACCGTAAAGGGCTACCGCAAAAATTAGTGCAAAAAATTGATCAAATGCAAGCAAAAACCGT
The DNA here is from genome assembly GCA_964506035.1 of uncultured Oscillospiraceae bacterium. Classification (GTDB taxonomy): domain Bacteria; phylum Bacillota; class Clostridia; order Christensenellales; family CAG-314; genus Fimimonas. The sequence continues at coordinate 6,043 of CAZDLE010000071.1, forward strand.
CAATTTTGATGCAATTTGCGTAAATTTGTGCATAAACTACGGTGGGCAGAGTGATATAGTTCAAGCGGTAAACAAACTTGTGGATGCCGGCGAACAAATCACTTGCCAAAGTTTGCAACAAAATTTGTACAATGGATTTATTCCTTGTCCGGATGTTATTATTCGTACCGGTGGGCAAAAACGCCTCTCAAACTTTTTGCTTTTCCAAAGTGCCTATGCTGAGCTATATTTCTCTAATACGCTTTGGCCGTATTTTACCAACGAAGAGTACGATTCTATCATAACCGATTACGAACGTCGA
>CAZDLE010000072.1:0-6211 GCA_964506035.1 uncultured Oscillospiraceae bacterium
GTGGTGCAAAGGGCGTTTTTGATTGGATAATCCGCCGTTCAACGTTAACGCGTACTCGTTAAAACTGCGGTGGCGCTGTTGGTTGCAGTTTTTGCCAAAATCAAAAATTCCAAGTCGCACAATTTCGTTATCTTGTCAGTACTAAACGTTTTATATAATAAATCTTGCCTATAACGTTTTGCCACGTTGTAATCATGCAAAAACACCTATGTTAAAATGGCAAAAAACATTTATTTTGGCGTCAATTTTACCTAACGCTAAAGTGGGTTTCGTATAATGTTTACAACGGTTTGCGTTAGCATCCACACAGGTACGTCAGCAGTTGACTTTTCGGCTGTTTTGTGGTATGCTAAACATAATAATGAGGTATACATTGAAAAACGCATTTTTAGACAAACTTAAAGAATCATTGACGTCGGTGCTTCCGGTTGTTGCCATAGTGCTTATTTTGTGTTGCACTCCGCTTGTCAATCTTACCCCATACGAAATCGGCGTGTTCTGTTTTTCGTCCTTTATGCTAATTTTGGGCATGGGATTGTTCAGCTTGGGTGCGGACGTTGCAATGAGTCCCATGGGTGAGCAAATCGGTGCCGGACTAACCCGTTCCAAAAACAGATGGTTGCTTATCGTGGTATGCTTTGCCATGGGTGTTTTGATAACCATCGCCGAGCCGGATTTATCGGTGCTTGCCGAACAAATCAAAAACAAGGTCGATCCCACGTTGCTGTTGGTAACGGTGGGCGTTGGCGTTGGATTGTTTTTGGTGGTTGGCGTGCTAAAAACGGCATTTAAGGCATCACTAAACTCCATTTTGATGGTGTGTTACATGCTGTTGTTTGCTATCGCGTCATTACTTGTGGAAAGTGGCAACGGCGATTTTCTTGCTCTTTCCTTCGACTCCGGCGGTGTAACGACAGGACCTATCACCGCGCCCTTTATCATGGCGTTGGGTGCAGGTATCGCAGGAACGTTGGGTAGCAAAAACCACCGCGATTCCTCCTTCGGTTTTGTTGCGTTATGTTCCATAGGTCCCATTTTGATGGTGGCAATTTTGGGCTTGACGTCCAGCGGAAACGTAGACTACGTACCGGCAGATTATGCCATTAGCGATAATATCGTATCGACGTTTTTGCATCGCACCGTAGATACCGTCAAGGAAGTTGGTTTGTCCCTTGGACTTATCGTTGTGTTCTTTACGCTGTTGCAAATCACCTGCCTAAAACTGCCCCGCGCAAAAATCGTGCGTATGGCAATAGGTATTGCGTATACCTTTGTGGGACTTGTGTTCTTTTTGACGGCGGTAAACGTTGGTTTTACCCCGATCGGCTACAAAATCGGTCATCAACTTGCGGATAACCCCACGGTGCTTATTATCGCAGGACTTATCCTTGGCGCCGTTACCGTTTTGGCGGAACCGGCAGTTCACGTTTTGAACAAGCAAGTAGAAGAAATCACCAACAAAGCAATCACAAAAAAATCTATGCTAATTGCTCTTTCCGTTGGTGTAGGTTTGTCGCTTGGATTGTCCATGTTGCGTATCGTGTTGGACTTTTCCATTTTGTACTATCTTGTTCCCGGCTATTTTATTTCCCTTGTTTTGTCCTTGTTTGTACCCAAAATGTACACGGCAATTGCGTTCGACTCCGGCGGAGTTGCATCCGGTCCACTAACGTCCACCTTTATTTTGCCATTCGCTATCGGCGCATGCGTAACCTTGCAAGGTGTAGACAAAATAATGGTTGATGCTTTTGGTATTGTTGCTATGGTTGCAATGACACCGCTAATCACCATTCAACTTTTGGGATTCCGCTCGGTAATGGCGCAAAAGGTTAAAAACAGCATTGCTCAACGTCGAATTATCAGTGCGGACGACGATCAAATTATCAACTTTATGTAGGGAGGTTACAAATGGAAAAGAAATCACGCAAAAAACCAATTAATCCACTTGTGACGTCCAAAACGTCCAAACAACTTGCTCCCAACAAATTGATGTTGCTTATCACGGTGGTTCCACGTCGCAAGGCAGAGTTCTACGTCGACTTGATTGCATCATTCGAGTGCAACATGCAGTTGGAAGTTTCATCTTTTGGCACGTCGGGAGTGTTCGGGTTAAGTAACGACTTGGAAAAACAAACCATTTTTTCCGTAATCCGTCAAGATAGAGCGCCCGACGTAATGGCAATTCTCGACGAAAAGTTTTCCACCATTCGTGGCGGAAAAGGTCTGGCATTTACCGTACCGCTAACCAGCATGGTGGGCGTATCCAGTTATCAATTTTTAAGTAACAAACAGTAGAGGTGCATCATGGAATACAAACACGAAGTTATATTTTGCATTGTAAACGCAGGTTTCTCCGAAGCCGTTATGGACGTTGCTCGCGAAGTGGGCGCACGTGGCGGTACCGTTTTGCACGCAAGCGGAACGGCAAATTCCGATGCGGAAAAGATATTTGGCATCACCGTTCAACCGGAAAAAGATATCGTTATGATTTTGGTTAGTAGCGATATCACAAGCGACGTTTTGCACGCTTTGTACGACGGCGTAGGTCTAAAAACGGAAGGTAAAGGCATTGCATTTGCTTTGCCTGTACAGGATGTCGTTGGTTTGACTAACTTTGTACCCATCGAAAAACCCGCCGAACCCACCCAAACGGACACACAGGAGTAAAATATTTGCAAATTGCGCAACAAAAAGGACTTGACTAAAACAGTCAAGTCCTTTTTTTGTGTTGATAAACAAATCAAAAGGCATACAAATTGCACGTTATTTGTCGTATCACAAGGTGCCTATGCAAATTGTATTATTGTTTGTCGTATGAAAAAGAGATAGCCGTATCTGTGGCAAAACGCCAAAACTGCACGTAAGATAAAAACCATCTCAATTGGAAATGCACTTTCAAAAGAGTCCAACTTTTGGGGTTCACGTCATTTACGAGACGGTTTCGGTTTGTTGCTGTATAATGGTAAAAAATTGTGTAAACGTCACAAAAAAGTGGCAACGTATTGTGTTTTTTGTTACTTTATAGGCAAGCTAACAAGGGGCATCAAGTCGCCAAGGGTGTACACTTGGTAGTCGTCGTAACTTTTTGCCAGCACAATTTCAAAGTTAAGTCCGCAAAACTCCGTCATCACTTGACGACACACGCCACAAGGCGAACAAACATCGGCAGTGCCCATTTGGGCGCCTTTTGCGTTGCCCACAATTGCAATGGCAACAAAATCGCGTTCCCCTTCGGAAATGGCTTTGAAAAACGCCGTCCTTTCCGCGCAGTTGGTTGGGGAAAAGGTTGCGCTTTCGATGTTGCATCCGCGGTAGATTTTTCCCGATTTTGTAAGTAGTGCTGCGCCCACAACCCAGTTAGAGTAGGGTGCATAAGCGTTTTTTTGTCCTTCGTAGGCTTCACGCACAAGCAATTTGTAGTCAATCATAATCTCACGTCCTTTTGGTTTATTGTTTGTTTTGTTGTCGGCGTAACAAAACGGCATCATGTCGAAGTTGTTTTGTTTGCGTTTTGCAACGGTGTAACGTTGCTTTATCGACGTTTTTAGGGAAGGGTATTATATATCAAATATTATTCTTTGTCAATACACATTTCAAAAATATCCTGCCACAGTAGGAATCGTTGTCGTTTACCAACTGCGCAACGTCATTTGCCAATCGAATGTATCGTATTTATATACGTTACTTGGCGTGGATGGCTAATTTGTCAATCACAAGCGCAACACCGAACCAAGCAGTTTCTTTTAACGTAAAGCATAGCGCAAAATGTTTCAGCATTTTTCTTCGGGCATGTTTTAACGTCTTTGACGTTTGACGGCGCCAGCATATTGTGGTATCATTTGATTGAATCTTGTGAGCAAATCAAATCACAACGTCACTTGGCGCGTGTTTGGGCAGTAATGGTTATTCAAAAACGCACATCTAAAGTATCATTTGGAGATCTATCATGAAAATTATTTTTATACGACATGGCGATCCTAACTACGAAAAGGATTGTCTTACCGACGTTGGCAAGCAACAGGCGCAAGCTTTGGCGGAATATCTAAAGGACGTTCCCGTCGACACGGTGTATTCCTCCCCTTTGGGCAGGGCGTATCTAACGGCAACAACATGCTATCCCAAGCAAAAGGTGGTTGTTTTGGATTGGCTAAAGGAGTTTTTTGGCAGTCCAACTTTGCAGGACGGCACAGTTCAAGGTTGCACGTGGGATTTTATGCCCGACTATTTAGATAAGCACCCCTACATGTACGACAACAACAAGTATTTGGATTCGTCCGAGCTAACGTCCGCAGGAGTGGTGGAAAAATACCACAACGTGATTGCCGAGTTTGACAATCTTTTGGCGCAATACGGCTACCAACGTAAAGGAAATGTCTACAACGTGACAAATTCTAACACAAAAACTATCGTGTGTTTTTGCCACCTTGGATTGATGAGTGTGCTGATGTCCCACTTGATGAACGTTCCTTACGTGGTTTTGGCACAACATTTTTGTGCATCCCCCAGTAGCATAACGGTTTTTGCCACGGAAGAACGCCAGCAAGGTATTGCGCAATTCCGTTGCTTGGGCTACGGCACAACGCCCCACCTAACGCGAAAAGGCATGCAAAACAGCTTTGCTGCACGTTTTTGCGAGATTTTTCTTTCCGACGATCGCCACTAATCGCAAAACTGTGTTTTGTAACGTTTGCGCTTGCAACAAATGCAGTAAAGTGTTGCAAGTGGAAGTTTTTTGTAAAAACTGTGTTTGTTATAGCAAAAACTTTAATAAAAAAAGTTTACAAAAGTTTTATCAATTTTATGGCGCAAAGTATCAACATGTGGTAAAATATAAACGTTGGAAACTTTTCCCCAATAAATAACCATTATAAAAGGAGAATCATTATGGCAAGATTTGTACTTAATGAAACAAGTTATCACGGCAAAGGATGCATTGCAGAAATCGCAGGCGAAATTCAAGCAAGAGGTTTTGCGAAAGCGCTCGTTTGTACCGACCCCGACCTTATCAAGTTTGGCGTAGCACAAAAAGTTACCGCTATTTTGGATAACGCAGGTATTCCTTACGAAATTTATAGCAACATCAAGGCTAACCCCACAATCGAAAACGTTCAAGGCGGTGTAGCAGCCTTCAAACGTAGTGGTGCAGATTGTCTTATCGCAATTGGTGGCGGCTCTCCCATCGACACGGCAAAAGCTATCGGTATCGTTGTAAACAACCCCGAGTTTGCCGACGTTCGTTCCTTGGAAGGCGTTGCTCCTACCAAAAATAAGTGCGTACCCATTATCGCTGTTCCCACAACTGCAGGTACCGCTGCCGAAGTTACTATCAACTACGTTATCACCGACGTTCAAAACAACAAAAAGATGGTTTGTGTAGACGTTCACGATATTCCCGTTGTTGCCGTTGTAGATCCTGACATGATGTCCTCTATGCCCAAGGGACTTACCGCTGCAACAGGTATGGATGCTCTTACACACGCAATCGAAGGCTATATCACAGCCGGCGCATGGGCATTGTCCGATATGTTCCATATCGAAGCAATCCGCATCATTGCAAAATCTTTGCGTAGTGCAGTAGCAAACGAACCGGAAGGACGCGAAGGTATGGCTCTTGGTCAATATATCGCAGGCATGGGCTTCTCTAACGTTGGTTTGGGCATCGTTCACTCCATGGCTCACCCCCTTGGCGCATTGTACGACACACCTCACGGCGTAGCTAACGCTATCATTCTTCCCACCGTTATGGAATACAACGCTCCCGCAACAGGCGAAAAATACCGCGAAATTGCTCGCGCAATGGGTGTTGAAGGCGTAGACGCTATGTCTCAAGAAGAATACCGCCGTGCTGCAATCGAAGCTGTTAAACAACTTTCCAAAGACGTTGGTATCCCTGCCGACCTAAAAGCTATCGTTAAGCCGGAAGACGTAGATTTCCTTGCACAATCTGCTTTTGACGATGCTTGCCGTCCCGGTAACCCCCGTCCTACCAGCGTGGAAGAAATCAAACAACTTTACCTATCTTTGATTTAGTACCGCATGTCTGCTAACGCAACAACACAAACGTATTTTGATGTAATAGCGTTTGCAATGTTTGATATTTAGCAGTTTGCAAATTACGAGCTTGCGATATCACTTTTTCCGTTGCTTAGCAAAAACCGCATAAACAACCAAACACCTTTTGTGACCCAACCGTTGCAAAAGGTGTTTTTTT
>CAZDLE010000073.1:0-6167 GCA_964506035.1 uncultured Oscillospiraceae bacterium
TTTTTAGTACCAGCAGTTGTGGGATTTGTTCCGCAGGCATACTTTTGCTACGCTCGCGGTTGTTGCTTAAAAAGTCGGCAGTTTCCACGGTGATACGTTGCCATTTGCCATCGCCAACCAGTTGCTTTGTTGCCACGTACACGTCGTTTGTGACGCCGTAGTTGCACACCACTGCAATTGTTAGCGGTTGTTGCTCCGTTGCGCAGATATCAAAACTTACCGCAAAGGAGGAGTTCTTTTTGACGCCGGCATCCGCCAAAGCAAAGGTTGCAAGGCAGTTTCCCTGTGCGCCGACGATATCAAGATAGCCTTTTTTGCGTTTTGGTTCCGACTTGGTAAACATCCAAACGTGCGGATCGCTAACGGCGATAAGCTCGTAGTCACCTTCGCCTGTAAACACAATGCTGTTTGCCATTTTGACATTGGCATTTTTTGCGTGGATTTCCAACAATGGGGAAGAAACGGTAACTTTGCCAACAATTTGTGCAAACGCCACAACGTTGCAATTTGATTCGTACAAATCCAGTTTTGCAACGTAGCCATCGTCCATTTGTTGAAGATTTGCCTGTACCCAGTGTTTTGCGCGCAAATTTTCGTTGGTGCAGTACCACACCGACGTATCATCAAGCGTTGCAGACGTTTTTACGCGAACAAAGTAGTCGCCGTTTTGCTCAAAGTAGTCAACGTCGTAGTCCTGCTGAGCGCTAACGCCCTTGCACCAGTTGATAATGTTTTTGACGTAGCGCGCATCTACGCAATCGAACAAATCGGGAACGATAAGCAAGCGACTTTGGTCGTTTAGGCGATTGAAAGCCTTGCTAACTTCCACAACGTCCACAAGATGGCTATTTGCAGAATTTACCACGTACACTGGCACAGTGATATTTATCAAATAACTTTGGGGGGCAAGCCCCATGGTCCAAGCCTGACTTTTGTCGTCGTGGGCAAATTGGTCTTGCAGGGACGCTTTGTCGTCCACAACGATATCAGCATCGGGGTAGTCGACGTTTAGCGTGCCAAACAAAAACATACCGTTTGTTACGCGGTTATCTTGCGCGCAGACGATTGCGCCAACGGTGCTGTAGTCGCCAATGGTAACAACGGAAATTGCTTGAACGTTTTCCTGCTCGGCAAGGTAGGTGATGGCACGCATGCAACACAACGATTGCTCGTACAGTTTGCTGTTGCGCACGGTACCGTCAAAAAAGAACAAATCTTTGTTTGCCACGGCGTTGCAGTAGTCTACTTCTTCGGGGAACATGGTTCCGCATCCGTTTTCAGTGCGACCATTTACGTCTATCGACATTGCCAAAAAGCCGTTTTGTGCGATATCGTACAAATCTTGCGAAGTTACGTTGTTGTTTTCGCCGATAAGTAGCACCGCTTTGACGGGTTTTTTGTTGGGGTGGCAAATGTTTGCGCAAACACGCGTTTTGTGACCGCTGGCAAAGGTTCTGCCTGTAAAGTAGATTTTTTTGAAGGTAAATTTGTCGTCAATGGACGTCCTTGCAACGGTAACGTCCAGTTGCTCGGCGCAGGCGTCGAAACCTTCCCATAAAGTTTTGTTAGTAAGTAGTTCCATAGTTTTCCTTTTGATAGGATTTTTGATAAAGTAAGTTTGTGCGTATTTTGCACGTTTTTGTGCGTTTTTTACACCTTTTTGTGCGTGTTTTGCACGTTTTTTGTTTTTGAATGATTGTTATTTGTGTACGTTGTTGTGTTTTTGCAATTTCCCGATAACGGCAAATTTGGATTGTCCACCATTGGAAAATTGTTATCAGTTTGACGTTGATTGAAACGTATATCAAAGATACGTGCGTTTTTGTGATTTTTCGCCTATATTTTACCACATATACGGCATTTTCGCAATAGGTTACATTACTTGTGGTAGGGAACGTTTGCGTTGATTGTGCATGCGCGGTAAAGTTGTTCGCAAAGTACCACGCGGCACAGTTGATGTGGCAAGGTTATTTTGCCAAAGGACAACCGCAAATGGCATTTGCTTTTTACACTTTGGTGCAATCCGTTGCTGCCACCAATGATAAAGGTAAAGGTGGAAAAACTTTGTTTTTGTTCCTCGATATACTTGGCAATTTGTACGCTGTCCATCGTTTTGCCGTCGATATCCAAAGCAACAAGGCAACCTTCCGCCTTTTGAAGAATGGATTTTGCTTCCGTCTCCATAATTTTTTGTATCTGGGCAGGGTTGGGATCGCCGTTGAAAAAGCACTCGTCCACTTCGACGATTTCCGCCGTGGCAAAACGAGAAAGGCGTTTTGTGTACTCGGCAATAGCTTGACGGAAATACTCTTCCTTGATTTTTCCCACTACAACAAGTTTGAATTTCATAAAGTTACTCCACAAACAGATTTGCCGTCCACAAAAATACGCAAATGGCAAGGGCAACGGCAAACGCTATCCACGTACCGCCGTTGGGACGTTGTTTTTCCGCAGGTGTTGTTGCGTGATTTTTGGTAGTGAACAAATATCCAACAACACTCCCAACAAAGATAACGCCACCAACGATACCGGCAAGCACGCCGTGGTTTTGGTAAAATCCCGTTGGCTCGACGGTGTAAGACAATACGATTACGGCAAAGTTGTTGAAGGCATGCACGATAACGCTCGTCCACAGGCTACTACTACGATATGCAAGTATCATCAAAAAACTGCCCAAAACAAATTGATGCAAAGTTTGCGCCGGGTTTAGGTGGAACAATGCAAACAATGCTCCGCTTGCAAAAATACCGCCCAAAGCGTTGTGGTTTGTAAGCCCGTTGCCGATTGTTCCGCGGAACAAAAACTCTTCGCCAATGGGAGCAATCACAACGGTGACTAAAATTAGTGCAACGGGATGCAAATCTATTTCCATAGATGGACGATTTAGTCCCCAGCTTTCCAACAAATCGAAGAACAATTCGTTTAGCGGAAGCATCAAGTGAATCAATCCCAACGTTGCCAAGCATCCCCACAAAATGTGCCAAAGTCGAGGTTTAATGGTGGCTTTTGTAGCCGTTAAGAAGGGTTTTTGCACAATTTGTGCGTAGACGAAGGCAATGGCGAATATGCTTGCGGACAAAACCGCGTACAAAAGATTGTATGCAAAGGACTGCGCGGGCAAGCTCAAAAGTACACTGCCCAAAACCAGTTGCATAAATATGTAGATCACAACTGCAAACGAAAAACTTGCAATGCCGTCCTTTTTTGTGTAAAGATTAGTCAAGAGTTTCTCCTACTACGTGTTGATTTGCAACGTACAGTTGCACGTCTTTGCCTTCGATAACGTTGTGTTTTTGATACATTTTGTTGATTGTATCAAAGGCAAGCTCTGCCGTGTTGTTGTTTTCCGAAAGGTGCGCAAGCACCACTTTTTTGACGTTGGTGCCTATAAGTTGTTGCAAGACATCGGCGCATTGGTCGTTGGAAAGGTGTCCGTAAGGTGACAAAATACGACGTTTCAAAACGTAGGGGTACTTGCCGTTTTGAAGCATGGTAACGTCGTGGTTGCACTCTAACTGCACGATTTTGCATGGGGAAAGGAACGTCACAAGTTGGTTTGTGTAGGTGCCCGTGTCGGTAACACTGGCAACGCTTTCGCCGTCGCAACTAAAACGATAACCGCAACAGGCTTGACTGTCGTGCGAGCATTGATAGACGTCCACGGTGATATCTCCCACAACAAAACTGCCCTCCACACCCGTGATATATGGTGAATAACTGCGTGTTGCAATGCAATTTACTATGGGATTGGGCACAAAAATTTGCGTGGTGGGTGCAAATTTAGTCCACATGGGCAAGGCGCAGACGTGATCGTCATGTTCGTGCGTGATAACGATGGCATCAACGTCGGCAACGCAAACGTTTTTGCTTTGCAACGCTGCAACGAGTTTTTTATAGGAATAGCCCACGTCCAGCAAAATGGTTGTGTTTTTGGATTGAATTAAAGTGCAATTTCCCCGACTGCCGGAGAACAATGGTGTAAGTTTTAGCATAACTATACAATTATACCACATATTGACAAATATTGCAAAGCATTGACGAAACAACGCAGCGGAACCGTTATGTATAGCTTGTAAAGCTGATGTGATTTGTTTCTAAAAATCAATTTACTGTTTGTTCGCGCGATTTGGGGAATAAAACGCAAGAAAGCAACGTGTTGTTGTGAAGGAGCGTACCTGAAAGGTCTGTGACTGAACAAAACACGGATGATTGCGCGGCGGAGCCGTTACGTATTAGTTATCGGCAATATGCAGTCAAATAAAATTGAAATCCACCAACCGTAGCATTCGTTTTGAACCCAAATGCCAACAGGATTTTGCGTAGTTACCGAAAAAAAATGCATTCTCTAAAAAGAAAATGCATTTTTGATATATTACAGTTGCGAGAGCAAATCTTTGCGGGTTTGCTCAAAATCGGCAGAGTCTTTGTCGGTGCGAGCGTTGGCTTGCACAATTTGTTGTTGCAGTTGGCTTGTCAATTTGTACTTGGATGCAATAAAAATTGCCAGCGCCATTATTGCAATGGGCAACACGATAAAACAAATTCGAATGGCAAGTTGTGCGCTTTGCGGTTGCGATACCGGCAAAAGTTGTACCGATCCGTTGCCAACGGTTGCTTTGAAGTTTTCCAACAATCCCAAGTTTTTGCCGTCTACGACAACGTTGCCCGTTTGCAACATTTGGTTGTACTGCTCCGTCGTGACGTATTGCGTTTCTACGTAGCCCGCAAGACCGATTATTGCAGGTGGTATTGCTAAGCCAATTGCCTGAGCTGTTGTGTTTAGGAAGTTGGTAATTCCGGAAAATGCGCCTTCGGTACGTTCGCCAAAGTGCAATTCGCCAACGTCGCAAACGTCGCCAAAACTGCTGTGAGGAACAAACACCGTACCACCGATGCCCAATCCAATAAGCAATCCAAAGACGATAATCAGCCAGTTGGGTGCACCAACGGCAGTGCTAACAAATCCCTTGTCGGAAACTTGCGCTTGACCTTCGCCGGGCAAAAGCCACATAAGCGCCACCACCGTCGCCCAAATTACGCAACCTGTGATATACGCAAAGCGTTTAGATTTTGCTTTGATAATCTTTAGGTAGATGGGCAATGCAATTATTTGCGCAACAAACATCATTGCGGCAGCCACCGTTGCAATGGGAAATCGCGTAAATCCTGCGTTTAGCGTTACTTGTTGATAGGTGTAACGACGAATGTAAAAATCGCAAAAGGTAAAGAAGAAACTGGACATCATTGCCATCGCCATGGACGAGCACATTTGCATACCCAAGTATTGACGATAGGTTTTTACCTTTAGCGGACGGACGAATTGCTTTAGGGAGAACTTTGTTTTGACAGGTGGGGTTACGATTTGTTCGCGCGAGAACAACGCCGTTATAAGCACCGACACCATAAAGATAGCACCGAAAATTATTGCCATCACAACGTAACATTTGCCACCATCGCCCTTGGTGGGGGATGCAATCATACCGGGAACCGCCACGCAAATTGTGCTGGACGCAATGCTAAAAGCAAGTCGTACCGCATTTGTGTTGTTGCGTTCGGTAAAGTTGTCCGTCATTTCGCTAGCGTGCGAGTAGTAAGGAATCAACACAAAGCTTTGTGCCGTTGCGTAAAACATGTAGATTATCACAACGAAAACGCACTTCAAAACGACGTTGCTTGTGACCAAATTCCACGGGAAAAACAGCAAAATAAGTCCAACAAATACCAACGGTGCAAAGATAAGCATATATTTGCGACGTTTGCCAAATTTGCCGGGAGTTGTGCCGTCGGTGATTCTGCCAATAAACGGATCGATAATGCCGTCCCAAATTTTTGTTAGTAGCAAAATGGGCGCCAGCCACACCATTGGTATGCCCACAACCAACGTTAAAAAGGGTGTGAACAAAAAGTTGATTATGTTAAAACTGCCACCGCCAAAGATATCGCCACAGGCAAATGCAAGTTTATTTAAAAGGCTAACGTGATCTTGTGAAAGTTGTTTTTTGCTCATAGGTACCACCATTTAGATTTTAAACAAAGCATGGCAAACAATAGCGTTTACCACTGCAATTTTATAGTAGCTAACACAAAAATTGCAATACGTATAGGCGATTTTGTTACACGTTAAAGCGGAACAGCACCACGTCGCCGTCTTTAATCACGTAGTCCTT
>CAZDLE010000074.1:0-3114 GCA_964506035.1 uncultured Oscillospiraceae bacterium
CAAAAAGGACAGCGAAAATTGCACCCAACGGTAAACACCGTGCAGGCGATTTTTTGAGGATAGTCCAGTAGGGTTAGTTTTTGCAGACCACCAAATTTCATTTTTTGCTCTCCTTTGTAAGTTTGATTGACTTGTACACCGCCGTTAAAATAGTTGTTTATCGCTAACGTGACGATGGAAAATTGTTGTATACAAAACGTTTAATTTGATTTGACCTTTGGACGATTGCGTACAAATCGTTGCTTGCATACGCACAAAAAATCGTCGCAGGTGATAAAGTACAAATTGTTCGGTAGTAATTTTTAGTGAAGGGAAATTTGACCTTTTACACAAAAAGGCTAATTTGCCCATTAACGACAGCGATTTTGGTTGTTAAAGGGCTGGTTTTGTACAAAAATGCTAATCTTCGGCATTAAGTTTTGCAAGTTCGATTGCAATTTTGCTTGCCAATTTTGCGTTGTTAAAAACCAGTTGAATATTGGATGCCAAACTTTGTCCGCCGGTGAGTTTTTGTATTTTGTCCAACAAAAAGGGCGTGACGTTCTTGCCTGTGATACCAAGGTTTTCCGCTTCGTCAAGTGCCTTTTGAATGTTGTCGTTGATGTAGTCTTCGTCCATGGCGTATTCGTCGGGAATGGGATTGGTTACCAACATTCCGCCTTGCAAGCCCATTTGCTCCTTGGCGTAAAACGCTTGTGCAATTTGCTTGGGCGTATCAAGTCGATAGTCCACCTTAAATCCACTTTTTTGCGTGTAGAAGGCGGGCATATCTTCCGTTTGGTAGCCAACAACGGGCACACCGCGAGTTTCCAAGCACTCAAGTGTTAGACTGATATCCAAAATGGATTTTGCGCCGGCGCACACCACCATAACGCTGGTTTGTTGCAACTCGTCCAAATCGGCAGAAATATCCATTGTGGTCTGTGCGTTGCGATGCACACCGCCAATTCCGCCTGTGGCAAACACTTTGATGCCTGCAAGGTTAGCAATGTACATGGTTGTGGCAACGGTGGTTGCACCGTCCTTTTTGCCCGCCACGATAAAGGGAAGATCTCTGCGTGACACCTTTGCAACGGTCGTTCCTCCTTTGCCAAGACGTTCGATTTCTTCCGCGGTACATCCAACGGTAAGCACACCGCCGATAATTGCGATTGTTGCAGGCACTGCGCCGTTATCTCGCACGATTTGTTCCACCATTTGTGCCGTTTGGACGTTTTGGGGATAGGGCATACCGTGAGAAATGATGGTAGATTCCAACGCAACAACGGGTTTGTCGTGTGCGATAGCATCCAAAACTTCGTTAGATATCTTTAGAAATTTTAACATTTGTGTTCTCCTTGACGGGTTTGTTTTTTTGAGGGTTTATTTTTTGCCAAATCCACTTGCCGACGAATTGGTTATTAGTGCAAAAGGTTGATTTGTTGCACTGCCACACAACAGCTGCATTGATTTTTATAATTTAGTTTTGTTGTTTGTTTTTTACATTGCACAGGCTGCCGCAAAGTAGCCAAACAACCGTTTTAGCGATATGCGAAAGTCCGTCATCAACGGCGTTTTGTACGCTGTTTTGCAAACGGTTGATATATTTTAGTCAACGGTTTTTTTTGGCAAGGGATTTTTGCAAAATTACGAACATTGCTACCATCAGCGCCAAAAAGATGGTCAAAAAGTATGGAAAAAACGCCATATTTTTGTTAGAAATGATGCCAAACACAGGGGGCATAAGCGCACTGCCGGCATAAGCACACGCCATTTGCACACCGATTATCGCCTGCGAGTTTTGTTCGCCAAAGTTTTTGGGGGTGGAGTGAATTATCGCGGGGTACACGGGAGCACATCCCAGCCCTACCAGCACCAATCCAACGCAACACGCCGCCGTTTGGGAAAAGGGCAACACGATACACAAAATACCTACGGTGATAATGCAGATACCAATCACGATAAGTTTGTTATCGCCCAGTTTGTTTGAGATAAATCCACAGGTAAATCGTCCTGCTGTGATACCAATAAAAAACAAACTACCAAAGGTTGCCGCCGTTGTTTCGTCGACGTTGCGAACGCCCACAAGGTAGCTTGACGCCCACGACATTGCCGTTTGCTCCAATGCACAGTAGCACAAAAACATCACCAAAACGGGCACAATCCCCCTAACTTTTAACGCGTCGATTGTGCGGACGTTGGAGCGTTTTTCTTCGGCGGTGGTCTTTTTCCACATGGGCAACGACAAAAACAGCACTGCTGCAATTGCCATTTGCACAAAAGATATAATGCGGTAGCCACCCTGCCAACCGAGTTGCGTTTTTAGACATTCGCCCATCACAATGGGGCTAACAAGCGCACCAAAACCCCAGCAAGCGTGAAGCCAATTCATGTGTTTGGATGAATAATGAAGTGCAACGTAGTTGTTTAGAGCGGCATCCACTCCGCCTGCGCCCAATCCATAGGGGATTGCCCACAAAATTAGCATCCATAGTTTGTTACTAAAGGAAAATCCCAACAATGCAACGGCCGTTGTTACTGCGGAAATCGCCGTAACCCAGCTTGCGCCCAGTTTTTTCGTCAAAAAATTGCTAAACACGCTGGAAACTATTGTGCCAAGCGTTATGGTGATTGTTACCGCGCCCATAAGGGAACGTTCCACGCCCAGTTGCGGGTATATGGTAGGCCAAGCACTGCCCAACAAACTGTCCGGCAGACCAAGGCTTATAAATGCCAAGTAGATTATGGCAAGAAGTAACGAAAACATCTACAAAAACTCCAAAATAGGTAATTAGACGGTGCAATTTGTAACAATGATTTGTCCCGTTGGATTGATAATCCATTGATTTGTTGATATTCCCATACGAATTTTGCACCACGTGTTAGATAATTTGCAAAAAGACGATTGTTCATTGGGTTGATACGTCCTATCGTCTATCAAAACGCAAGGTTGCAGGTCGCGTTGTTGGATTGGATTTTTTAACAAATCTACACAAAAATTGCACTATTGCTATTGTATGAAAAACAAAGCAAAATGGTTTTTGCCTTGCAAAACTCGAATATTCGTTTTGTATAATTATTGCATTAAAGCACAATATTGTCAATAGAACTATCAAACAAAAATGGACGATTTTT
>CAZDLE010000074.1:3214-4279 GCA_964506035.1 uncultured Oscillospiraceae bacterium
CACGCCAACCCCGACGGCGACGCAATAGGCAGTCAAGTCGGCCTAAAACACATCATTTTGGCAAACTTTCCACAAAAAAAGGTGTACGTGGTGGGGGATCTTACCAAGCGATATGCTTTTGTGGAAGATTGGCAACCGGACGAAATTGCTAACGACGTGTATCAAAATGCCCTTGCTGTTGTGCTGGATTGTGGCGCACCACATATGGTTTCCGACACGCGCTACACCCTTGCCAAAAACACGTTGCGATTCGATCACCACTTGTTTGTGGAAAAATTTTGCGACGTAGAAGTTGTAGACACGTCCTTTGAAAGTTGCTGTGGACTTATCACCCACTTTGCCAAAACTTGCAACCTTGCAATGGACAACGTGGGCGCAAAGGCGCTGTTTACAGGCATGGTTACAGATAGTGGACGTTTCCGCTACGACAGTACCAACGCACAAACCTTTGATTGTGCATCTCACCTTATGAACTACCACTTCGACACCAACGATATCTACGCAAATTTGTACGCCGACGACTTTGCAAACATCAAATTGCGTGCACAATTTACGCTAAAGATACAGTTTACCGCCAAAAACGTTGCCTACATCTACACCACCAAACAACAGGTGTTAGATAGCGGAGCGGACGAATTTTCCATTTCGCGCGGAATGGTTGGTACCATGAGCGACATCCGCGGCGTGAACATTTGGGTAAACTTTACCGAGACGGACCACGGCGTGCAATGCGAATTGCGCTCCAACAAATACAACATCAACCCCGTTGCAGTTAAATACGGCGGTGGCGGACACGCCAAAGCAAGCGGTGCTTGTGTGGAAAACCGCAACGTTGCAATGCAGATGCTTGCCGATTTGGATGCAATGATGGAATAATTTGTACAATTTTGTAGATAAACAAACCTTTTTGCACCAAATTGCACCGTTTTGTACGATTTTGTAGAAAAATAGAAAATTATGTAAAGAATTAGACAGTTTTGTAGATAAATATCCCATTTTGTAGAAAATTGTACCAAATTGGAAAATTTTGCACCACAATGGACAAATAGAAACTCCTTTGCACCA
>CAZDLE010000074.1:4379-6149 GCA_964506035.1 uncultured Oscillospiraceae bacterium
AATCTACCCGATTGCACCAAAACGTACTTTGTTGTATCGCAATACACCAAAATATACTTTATTCTACCGTACCGCACTGCAATGTAGCAAAATCTACAAAATTCCACTGCAATCTACCAAATTGCACCAAATTGTGCCACTTTAATTAGATAATACAAAAATAGGAAATATACAACATGAACACACAAATTTTACAACAGATTTTGGACAAAATCAAAAGCTACAATCGCATTATTATCACACGTCACCGCCGTCCGGACGGGGATGCAATAGGCTCGTCAAGGGGCTTGGCTGGCATTTTGCGGGCAACTTTCCCCGAGAAAGAAATCTACACACAAACGGAAGACGAAAGCGGTTACTTGGCGTTTTTGGGCGCAGACGACCCAACGATTGCCGACGAACTGTACGCCGATGCGCTGGTTATCGTAACGGACACGGCAACGGAGCAACGCGTTTCCAACAGCAAAATCCACTTGGCAAAGGAAATTATCAAAATCGACCACCACATCGACATTGCCCCCTACGGCAACCTTAGTTGGGTGGAAGATTTGCGCAGTTCCTGCAGTGAAATGATCGCGTATTTTTACCAAACGTTCCGCAACGAGCTAAAAATTGACCTACCAACTGCCACCTACATCTACACCGGTATGGTTACCGACAGTGGACGTTTCCGCTACGAAAGTACCACAGGCGAAACAATGCGCCTTGCCGGTATGCTTATGGATATGGGCATAAACACCGAATGGCTGTTTGCCAATTTGTACTTGCAAGACTTCGATTCCTTCAAGTTTGAGTCCTTCGTGCACGAACACATGCAACGTAGCCCCAACGGCGTTGTACACATCTACATAAACAATGCAATTCAGCAACAATTTGGGCTAAATCTCGAGCAGGCAAGCGAAGCGGTGTCCTTTATGAACTCCATCAAAGGCAGTTTGTGCTGGTTGGCGTTTATCGACTGCCCCGACGGTTCCATCCGTGTGCGTTTGCGTTCACGCTTTATGGAAATAAACGCCCTTGCGGAAAAATACAACGGTGGCGGACATCAATGCACCGCCGGAGCAACTCTTTTTGATGCAAACGACATCCAAAAAATGGTAGACGATGCAGACAAAATGGTTGCCGACTACAAATCCACTCACGAGGGCTGGCTATGAGAATTTTGATCACTAACGACGACGGAATAGATAGCGTTGGTTTGCGCATCATAACGCAATGGGCAACAAAACTGGGCGAAGTTACCGTTTGCGCACCATCAGTGCAACAATCGGCAAAATCCCACGCAATAAACATCCACGACCCCATCCACGTGCAAAAGGTAAACTACCTACCCAACGTTTGCGCCTATGCGGTGGACAGCACCCCTGTGGACTGCGTTCGCTTTGCTACTTTGGGACTAAAAACCACCTACGATTTGGTGCTTAGCGGTATCAACCGTGGGTTCAACATGGGGGAAGACATCCTTTACAGCGGTACTTGCGGATGCGTGTTCGAAGCAAAACTGCGCGGAATCAAGGCTGTGGCGTTTTCCACCGATCCATCCACTTTCGATCAAGTTGCACCACATCTTGACGACGTTTGGGATTTTATCACACGCAACAATCTGTTTGACTACGCCGATTTGTACAATGTAAACATACCGCTAAACCCCAATGGCATTGTGCTAACCCGCCAAGGGGATGCCTACTTTACCGACAGTTTCGACAAATTGGACGAAAACCACTACCAACAAAACGGCTACTGCATCCACGTGAACGGTGGCGACTTGAC
>CAZDLE010000075.1:0-6145 GCA_964506035.1 uncultured Oscillospiraceae bacterium
TAGCATTGTTGTTATCTCCTTAAAATATTTACAATTATTGTTTGCCACGTTTGGCGCATTGTACCTAAATTGCAACCGCAAAATCCCTTTGCAAGTGGATTTTACTTACTTTATTATATTCTGCGAAGCAAAACTTTCGTTTTGCCACAAAAACTTTCGTTTTTGTGCTTCGAGAATGTAAAACGGCGAAGTTCCTGCTCCTTGCGAGCAAAGCAGTAACTTCTTGTATTATAATCTATACGAAGTAAAATTGCAAGTGGTTAGGCATATTTTGCGCCTTTCAACTATTTTTAAGTAAATTTCGACAAGCGTCAAAATAATTGTTGTCACCGTAAAAAATAGGTTATTTGCCGTAGTACTTTGCGTAAAACTCCTTTTTGTAGTCGGCAAAACGGTCTTGCTTGATGGCTTCGCGCGCGCCTTCGACCAGTTTTAGCAAAAAGTGGATGTTGTGGATGGACAGCAATTCGCCCGCCAAAATTTCGTTGCAGTTTACCAAGTGGCGTAGGTACGCTTTGGTAAAGTTGCGGCAGCAGTAACAATCACATTCGTCGTCAAGTGGGGAAAAATCCGTTTTGTACTTGGCATTGCGCACGACAACTTTTCCTTTGCTTGTCATTGCGGTGCCGTTGCGTGCGATACGTGTGGGCAAAACGCAGTCGAACATATCTACACCGCGCTGGATACCTTCCAAAATGTAGTCGGGTGTACCAACGCCCATTAGATAGCGTGGCATGTTCGTTGGGTAATGGGGTTGCAAAACGTCCAACATTTTGTACATCACGTCGCTTGGCTCGCCAACGGAAAGCCCGCCAATGGCAATACCGCACTCGGCGTAGTCACGCACAAATTTGACCGATTCCAAACGTAAATCCTCGTAGAAATTGCCTTGGATGATAGGAAATAGCATTTGTTTTCCGTTTTGGTGTGCTTTGGCACATCTGTCCAACCAACGGTGGGTGCGCATCATCGCCTGTTGAGCGTAGCGGTGATCGGAACCGTAGGCAGAACACTCGTCAAACGCCATGATGATATCTGCACCCAGCTTTTCCTCCGTTAGCATTACGCTTTCCGGGGTGAAAACGTGCTTGCTACCGTCCACGTGAGAGCGGAACACAACGCCGTCGTCGGTGATTTTGCGCATGGCGCCAAGAGAAAACACTTGGAACCCGCCACTGTCTGTCAAGATGGGTTTGTCCCAATGCATAAAGTTGTGCAGACCGCCTGCCTGCTGTACGATATCTGCACCGGGGCGCAAATAAAGGTGGTAGGTGTTGGACAGCAAAATTTGCGTACCGATTTCCTTTAAGGTGGAAGGCAACAAACCTTTTACCGTGGCAGCCGTACCAACGGGCATAAAAATGGGCGTTTCGATATCGCCGTGTGGCGTGTGAAAAATACCCGTTCGTGCACCGGTGTGTTTATCTACGTGTAAAGTTTCGTAACTAAATTGTTTCATTTTGTTCCTTGATTTTGAGTATAAAGAGCATTTTTTGTTGACGTTACAAACACAACCAAGCGTACAACGTGATACGCAAAGGACGGTTGACGTCTTAAGACAGGACGCTCGTCAATTTGACGATTTGTACAAAACTGCACCTTTAATAGTCGGTTTTGTATATCTTAATGGTAAGTTTTGTATATCTTAAATCTTAATAATGAGTATGACAGGTTTGTGTAAATTGGAGTAGCTTTTTGGAATGTGAGCGTCTTGCAGACCATTTTTCTTGTTACACATACCGAAAACGTTATTAAAATGATTGCATCGTCGTAGGATGGATTGTTTGTCCCGTTTGTTTGCAATTAAAAATTACAAAGTTGCATTAGCAAATAAACATTGCGTCGCCAAAGGAGAAAAAGCGGTACTTTTCCTTTACGGCAACGTCGTAGACGGACAAAATTTCCTCCCGCGAGCAAAGGCAAGATACCAGCATAAGCAAGGTGCTTTGCGGAAGGTGGAAGTTTGTGATTAGCGCATCTACAACCTTCATTTTGTAAGGCGGATAAATAAAAATGTCCGTGTTGCCACTTATCGCTTGCACTTTGCCATTTTGGTCTGCTGCGCTTTCCAACGTGCGAACACTTGTTGTGCCTACGCAAACGATACGCCGTCCATCTGCCTTTGCTTGGTTGATTACATCAGCAGACTGTTGCGATACGGAAAAATACTCGCTGTGCATGTGATGATTTTCCACGTCGTCCACCTTTACGGGGCGGAAGGTGCCCAACCCAACGTGCAACAGTACTTCCACCACTTGCACTCCCTTATCCTTGCATTTTTGCATAAGTTGGTCGGTAAAGTGCAATCCTGCGGTAGGTGCGGCGGCGGATCCATCTATTTTGGAGTACACCGTGTTGTAGCGAGATTTGTCTTGCAGTTTTTCCGTGATATATGGTGGCAGGGGCATTTCGCCTATTTTGGAAAGAATATCTTCGAAAACGCCGTCGTAGATAAATTCCACAATACGACTACCGTCTTCCCCTACCGATTGGATTTTTGCCTTCAAATTGTCACCAAAACAAAATACAGCACCCGGTTTTGCGATACGTCCCGGTTTGAGAATAACTTCCCAGTGGGTAAGGTCGATACGTTTTAGCAACAAAAACTCGATTTTGCCACCGGTATGCTCCTTTTGTCCGTAGATACGTGCAGGCAACACCTTTGTGTTGTTGATAACAAGCACGTCGCCTTTGTTTAGATAGTCCACAACGTCGTAAAAATGCTTGTGGTCGATTGTTTTGTTTTGTCTGTTATACACCAACAACCGCGAGTGGTCGCGTGGCTCGGCGGGATGCTGAGCAATCAACTCTTGCGGAAGGGTGTAGTCAAAATCACTCGTCTTCATCTGTATTTGTGCTGTCGTCGTAGATAGACAACATTTGCATGCGTTCCTTTGATAATTTTTTGCCAAGATGTTTGTAGGCATTAGGCATACAAACACGTCCACGCGGTGTGCGTGCGATAAATCCCAATTGCAATAGGTACGGTTCGTACACGTCTTCGATGGTTTGGGTATCTTCGCCTGTGGCGGATGCAAGGGTATCCAGACCAACCGGACCACCACTAAATTTGTCGATAATGGTGGTAAGAATGTTTTTGTCTACCGCATCCAAGCCAAGTTCGTCCACTTCCATAACGTCCATTGCGTGTTGGGTAACTTGAGTGGTGATTTGTCCGTCGCCGATAACGTCGGCAAAGTCGCGAACACGTTTTAGCAATCTGTTGGCAATACGTGGCGTACCACGGCTACGGCGAGCAATTTCGTAAGCGGCTTGGTCTTCTATTTGCGCGCCCAATTTTTTGGCGGATTTTTTTACAATAGTGGTAAGTTGCTCCGGCGAATACAAATCCAAACGCATTTGCACGCCAAAACGATCACGCAAGGGGGCAGCCAAATTGCCCGCTTTGGTGGTTGCGCCAATAAGGGTAAACTTTTCCAACTTGATATTTACGCTGGTGGCACTTGGACCTTTGCCCACAACAAAATCCAAACGGTAGTCTTCCATGGCGGGGTACAAAATTTCCTCCAAGGAAGAGTGCAAACGGTGAATTTCGTCGATAAACAGCACTTCGTTGGGTTTAAGTTTGGACAAAATTGCCGACAAATCGAACTTGCCCGGGATTGCCGAACCGCTTGTGATAGTGATGGGTACGCCCATTTCGTTAGCAATAATGTGCGCAAGGGTGGTTTTGCCCAGCCCCGGAGGACCGTACAACAAAACGTGATCTAAACTTTCGCCACGAGCAAGACTTGCCTTGATATACACCGACATATTTTGTTTTACTTTGTCTTGACCGACGTAGTCGTCGAAGGTTTTGGGGCGCAACACGTTTTCCGTGTCACGTTCGCGCTCCGTCAAGGTGCTGGTAAAAAATTGTTCTTCCATAGTTTGTACCCTTTGATAAATGTTAGTTACGTTTATACTTTGTTGTCCGATAGGGACAATCAAGCAGGCGTTTTGAGTGTAGATATTTGTTGCGACAATACTTTGTTGTCCGATAGGGACAGTCAAACAGGTATTTTAAGTGTAGATATTTGTTGCACTACCAATCAACGGAAAAGTGACGTTAAACGTACACTTTTGTGTATCTTAACACCCACTTTTATGCATTTTGATAATGCAAACGTTGGTTGAGTAGATATACGTTAGTTAAAAATATCCGTTCGATTTGATTAGCAACCCTTGTGCACCGTGATTAAAAAAACCTTGTATGCTTCGGTTAAAAATCACTGCATGATTATAATCTTTATTTGATTTTGTTAAAAATCTTTATGCAATTAGAAATTTTCGTTAGATTTTGTTAAAACCTATATTAGATTTAATCAAAAATCTTTATGCGATTTAGTGGAAATCCTTTGGGAATTTAGTGAATCATTGCGTGCGGTTTAGTTGATTCTAAACGCCATATTGATAAGTTCTTCGGTGGTGGTTGCACCAAGTTTTGATGCCGCATCCACAAGTTTTTCCGCATCCTGTTGAGATTTTCCCAGTGAGCAAAGCACTGCAACGGCATTTTGCATTTCCTTGGTGAGGGGGTTATCTGCGTGTTGCATGATGGGCACGTCCATTTGAATTTGTGATGCATCCACCATAACCTTTTCTTTAAGCTCCAAAACAAGGCGTTCTGCCGTTTTTTTGCCAAGTCCTTTAATCTTAGTAAGCAATTTGGTATCGCCCGTATAAATGGCGTAGGCAAGGGAATTTGAGTCGATTCCAGACAAAATGGATTGCGCCACTTTGCAACCCACTCCCGATACGGAAATCAGGTTAAGAAACATTGCTTTTTCTTCCGCGGTACCAAAGCCAAAAAGGGAAACGCCGTCGTCGCGCACCTGCAAATAGGTAAACAATTTTGCATTTTGCCCTACCGTCAAATTGCTAACGGTGGGGATTGTTGCGGAAATTTCGTAGCCGATACCGTTTACGTCGACGACCACAACGTTACCGAAAATATGCGCAACCGTACCGCTGATATAGTTAAACATGTGCAACTCCTTTTACTGGATGGAAAATTCGTCTTATTAGTGGGTGAAAAATCGTCTAATCGTTTGACGAAAAGCTCGTCTCGTAGCTGATTGGAAAATCTACTTTACTATTAAATGAGAAGATTGTCGCATTGCTAAATGGAAAATTCGTCTCTTTATTGGATGGAAAATTTATCGCGTAAGCCACCCGTTTGAACATGCGTTAGAGCAACCGCCAAAGCATCGGCAGCATCGTCCGGACGGGGGATTTTGGCAAGGTTCAAGTAGATGCGAACCATCTCCTGAATTTGCTTTTTATCCGCCCTGCCATAGCCCGTCATGGCTTGTTTTATCTGCAAGGGGGTGTACTCAAACAAACATCCGCAGGCATGCACCGCTGCAAGCAACAACACGCCACGCGCGTGGGCAACATTAATACCGGTGGTGATATTCGTATTAAAAAACAGTTCTTCCACGGCAATTTCGTCGGGATGATATTTGTCGATAAGTTCCGTAACGCCTTTGTAAATCATGGCAAGGCGTGTGGGAAAACTTTCGTTTTTGGGTGTGTTGATAACGCCGTAGTCTACAACCTGTTTGTTGTTTACGCCGTCGTAGTCGATAACGCCGTAGCCAACGATGGCAAGACCGGGGTCAAAGCCGATAACTCTTTTCATTTGCATACCTACCTAATTGTATATTATAGTATAATCAAGGGCAAAAGTCAACACGGCAACGGACAATGGCAAGCAGAAATCAATCAAATTGCTCCACTGCTTGCAAAATGTTACAAAATGATGTAAGATATTGCTACGAGGTACAAAAAATGGCTTTTGACGCTCTAAGTTTATCGGTACTGGCGCAGGAACTACAAGAAATGCTGGTTGGGGGCAAAATCACAAAAATCTACCAGCCGGAAAGGGACGAAATCGTGCTGTTTGTTTTCAACAAGCAAACGTACAAGTTGCTTATCTCTGCCAATGCCGGTGTAAATCGCATACACGTTACCACCATGCCAACGGACAATCCCAAAATTGCCCCTACTTTTTGCATGCTGTTGCGCAAACACGTTACCAACGCTACAATCACAAGCGTCACGCAAATGCCATACGAACGCGTTTTAGATTTTGCATTGACCGTTGCCGACGACCTTGGCTACAAAAAAGATATGCACCTTG
>CAZDLE010000076.1:0-6120 GCA_964506035.1 uncultured Oscillospiraceae bacterium
ATGCAAACACCTTGTAATTTGCTCGGTTTTGTTATATAATACTGTAAACAAAAAAACTCACGTTTTTGGAGGACACTACAATGATAAACGTAATTTATGGCGCAAAAGGCTCCGGCAAAACTAAAGTTATCGTTGCCGATGCAAACGCTTACGCACAAAACGCAAAAGGCGTTGTTGTGTATATCGACAGATCCAACCACCGCATGCACGATCTCGACAGAAACGTTCGTTTGGTGGACGCTTCCCACTACGGACTTACCAGCCAAAAGGACATTCTTTCCTTTATCAAAGGTATGCTTGCCGCTAACTTCGATATCGAAAAGATTTATATCGATGGTCTTGCAAGATTGTTCGATTGCAACATTGCCGAGCTTGGCGAAGTTTACCAAGGTTTGGAAGATATCTGCAACGAATTTAGCATCGACGTTACCATCACGGCAAGTGGTGCTTTGGAAACTTTGCCCGAATTTGTAACCAAGTACATCGGCTAAGCGTTGCCATACGATAGCGCACGTAAACAATGCGACTTTTCGGTTGCATACCTTTGTTGCGTGCATTACAAAAATCACTCAAGGACGATTGCATTTTGCAACCGCCCTTTTGTTTTTTTTTGTCGTTGGCACTTGTTTTACTCAAAAAAAACATCACAACCCAAAACGCAAATTGCAATCCAATTGTTTTGCAATCGTTGTGATGCAAAAATCGCAATGTAAAACCTTGCCAAAACGGCGGATTATTCAGCGCATATTCAACAATTTGGCGTACAATGGTGCGCAATGTAGCGTTGCAACACTTTTACATCCTATTGACATTATTTTGCCTTGGTGATACAATATACAATACGAAAGTTTGCGCGACCTATCGGTTTGCCAACTTTCGCAAATAGTTTTGCGCCACTTTGTGGCAAGAGGTATTAAATATGGACACACAAAACAAAAAAGTAGTATTTTCCGGCGTGCAACCCACGGGAAAAATCACCTTGGGTAACTATCTTGGCGCAATCAAAAACTGGGCGCCGCTGCAGGACGAATACAACTGTTTGTACTGTGTTGTAGATTTGCACTCTATCACCGTTTCGCAAGTACCTGCCGAGCTTCGCAAAAACACAATGGATTTGGTTGCTTTGTACATTGCCTGCGGTGTTGATCCGCAAAAAAGCACGCTGTTCATCCAGTCGCACGTTCCGCAACACGCCGAACTTGCCTGGACTTTGGACACGATTTCCTACATAGGCGAACTAAACCGCATGACGCAATTTAAGGAAAAATCGCGTGCGCATGCCGACAATTTGAACATGGGACTTATGAACTATCCTGTGCTTATGGCAAGTGATATTTTGCTTTACCAAACGGATCTTGTTCCCGTTGGCAAGGATCAAATGCAACACTTGGAGCTTGCTCGTGACCTTGCCGAGCGTTTTAACTCTCGTTATTCGCCCACGTTTGTCGTTCCACAAGGACTTGTCTACAAAAGCGGTAGCAGTATCAAGAGTTTGCAAGACCCGTCTGCAAAAATGTCCAAGTCGGATCCCAACGAAAACGCAATTATCACCCTGTTGGACGACGTGGATTCCATCCGTCGCAAGTTTAAGCGTGCCGTTACCGACAGCGAAACCTGCGTTCGCTTTGATGCCGAACAAAAACCTGCAATAAGCAACCTACTTACTATCTATTCGCTGACCAGTGGCGAAAGTATCGCTGATGCAGAAAAACGCTTTGAAGGCGTAGGCTACGGAACCTTTAAGGAAGCTGTTGCCGATGCAGTTATCGCAGTGGTGGAACCCATCCAAGCGGAACAAAAACGTCTGCTTGCCGACAAGGCTTATTTGGAAGGCGTGTTGAAACAAGGCGCGGAAAATGCCGAACGTATCGCACGCAAAACGTTGTCTAAGGTGTATCGCAAAGTGGGATTTGTCCCCAAGTTTTAGGCTATGTTTGGTTATCTTAACATTCAAAAGGACACACTTAACGACGGACAACGTGGATTGTGGCAAACTTTTATGTGCGGATTGTGTTTTTCTACCAAAAAACTAGTGGGCAACATCCCACGCATGACAATCACCAACGACGTAAACTGTTTCAACGTGTTGTTCCACAGCATTTTGGACGTGGACGTTACCATCCAACACAAAAAATGCTTTTCGTCCCCTTTCAAAAAACGCACCGTTATTGCCAGCAACGACCTAACGGACAAACTTGCATTGGCAAACGTGCTGTTGACCTACTGGAATTTGCACGACGACGTTGTGGATGGCGACAAAGGTAAAAAGATTATTGCAAACGTCTTCAAAAAATACCACAAAAAAGCGCAACCGTTGGTTAAAGAGCTGGACGATATGATCGCTCGCAGGTATCAACAACTGCGCGATTTGGAACAAAGCGACTGCGATAGTATAGACGTTGTGGCTGATAGTTTTGCAATGCTCTCGCAAGATTTTTGCAGTATCATTTTGGGGGACAAATCTAACGACTATGCCGAAACGTTGTGCTACAATCTTGGCAAATGGATTTACCTTATCGACGCGTTGGACGATGCAAAAAAGGACCTAAAACGCAACAACTACAATCCTTTCGTAAAGTGCTACAACGCACAAAGTATACAAGAACTTGCCACCCACAAGGAAGAAATCAACTTTGTGATGTACACCGCGCTAAACCGTATCGCGCAAAGTTTTAACGATCTAAATCTAACAAAGTACACCTGTTTGCTAAAAAATATTTTGTTTGATAGCATTCGCAACAAAACTAAACAAGTTTTGCAAGATTTTGCCGGCTAAAGGTCAAATTTGCACAAAACTTACCTTTAACATTCGTTTTTGTGTGCTTTAAGTACCACTTTGGCGCAACGTGGCGTGTTGAACATTTTTTTGTAAGTGCAGTAATACAATTGTTCAACCAAAGTGCGTGGTAAACCAAACGGTTGTTAAAAATATTTTTACGTCGTAAAATAAAGTATCTGCTACGACAATCAATTTTGCGGAAGGTTTGTTGATCAAATCTTCTGCTTATCTAACTACAACAACGTCCAAAAAGGAGTTACAATGATTTACAATCCATACGAAATTCTCGGTCTAACCTCATCCGCCACTCGTGACGAAGTGGAAGCCAAGTACAACGAGTTGCGTGCCAAGTATCAAGCGGACAGATTTTTGCCCGGCGATGCAGGGGAAGAAGCAAGCGAAAAATTGCAACAAATCGAAGTTGCCTATCGCGATATTTTGCAATCCTACGAGGAGCAAAAACAAACGGAAACTTTCACAGAAGACGAGGACTATTCGGAAATTCAAAAACTTATTGCCAACAATCAACTGGACCAAGCGCAAGCAAAACTGGACGAGCGTGTTGTGCGCGATGCCGAGTGGCACTACGTACAATCCATTTTGTTTTACAAACGTAACTGGTTTTTGGAATCCAAAAAACAACTGGAACTTGCTTGTCAAATGGATCCCGACAACACACGCTACAAGCAAAGTTTAGAAAAGTTGACCAAAATTTTGGCATCCAACACAATCAGTCCCGACCAAATGCGCACGTCATCCAGCAGCACGGGTGGTCCTTACGTTGGATCGGGCAACGGAAGCTGCACGGGTAGTCACTGTTTGGACTGCATGATGTGCAACATGTGTTGTGACTGCATGCAATGTATGGGCGGTTGTAGATAGCCATGCAAAACCGTGCAAGGATAATGGCAATATGTGGCATTTGCGGGGCAATTGCTACAATATGTTTGCTGTGTTTGGGCATCCCCGGTGCCAACTGGATTGGTTTGGTACTGGCAGTGTTGGCATCCGTTGCGGTGGCAATCCCCACGATGGCAAGCGGAAAGGTAGGCTACTCGCTTATTACCTACTTTGTTAGCGCGGTTATCGGCGTGTGGATAAACCTTGGCAGAGCAACGTATCTTGCGCCGGTGGTGGGCTTTTGTATGCCTATGGCAATTATCAAAATAACTGCCGAAACGCTAAAAATAACTGCCAAAACGGAACACAAAACCATCGACGATCCGTTTGGAAACGGCGACGACAAAAAGGTGATTGCCGTTGCATTTGATGCGCACCAACGCATGAACAACGTTGTAAAATGGATTTTGTACTACGTCGTGCTGGAAATCGGCATTGCAGCAACCCTTTTTGCCACTTATTTGTTGATGCCAACAACCTTCCAAGCTATTTACCAACACAAGCTGTTTTTTGTGCTTATTGCCGCATTGCAGTTGTTGCCAATTCCCTACGACGTGCTGTTGCGTGGCGCATTTGCCCTTACTGCAAAAACCCTTCGCAAATATTTGTCGCAGGATTGAGCAAAAAAACTAAATCAAATTGCAAAACAAAAGTACCAAGAGATATTTCTCTCGGTACTTTTTTGGTTGTAAAACAAGAAGTTGATGCTTTGCTCACAAGGAGCATAAACTTAGCCGTTTGTTCAATCTTAAGGTGCAAAAATGGACGTTTTTGCGGTCAAAAGGATAGTTCTGCAAAGATTTTGCCGTTAGACAAAAGATTTACTTTGCATAGATTGTATGGTGAACTATACTTTGCTGTGCCAAAAGAGTTGAGTTTTTAAGCTGTTGCCAAACGTTTGATATGCAACTTGCTTTGCAGTTGTGTTATTTGTCAATTACAAATTTTGCAATTTTTGCACAAGGGATTTTGCAATGTTGCACGCCTCCGTGCATTGTTTTTCCAGTTGGTCGCAGTCAAGATTGTTATCGAAGTGGATTTCTAACGAAAAGGTGCCGTCAAACTCAATTTGTTTTAGTGCAAGCAAAAAGTCGTCCCAGTCGATTTTCCCTTTGGTGGGCAACATGTGCTCGTCAAATTGTCCAAAGTTGTCGTGGATGTGGAATACTTTTATCTGTTTGCCAAGTCTGCGCACTTCGTCGGCAACGTTCAAGTGGGGGAAAACGGCGGTGTGGCCGGTGTCCAAACAAATTTTAAAGTTATCGTCGTTGATGGTTTGCACAAATTGCAAAATTTGCGACGGTGCCCCCATCGAAAAGTTGGGCATGGGCATGTTTTCCAAACAAATTGTCACGTTGTGCATCTTGGCAAAGGAGAGCAGTTCCGTCATAAATTGCAGGTTTATTTCCCACGTTTTTGGAGCGTTTTCCGTGCCGAGATCGTTCATCCCAAAGGGCATAAGCGGATGTATCACCCAATATTTGCAACCCAGTTGCTCCGTCGCCAAAATGGATTGTTGCATTTTTTGCATACGTTCTTGGCGATTTTGCACAGTTTCGTCCTGCGGAGGATAACGCCACGGACCATGCACCTGCGAAATGAAAATTCCTGCCCGTTGAGCGGAAAGCTTTTCCTGATGCATTTTTTGTTGCAATTCAACACAGCCCATGCCGTACAAGGGCGTATCGGTGTTGGCAATTTTGTAGTCCACGGCGGAAAATCCGTGTTGAGCCATCGTTTTGAACTTGTTTTCGCCGAAACGCGCATATCCACTGCCGAAGGGATCAACAGATAAACCTATTTTCATACTTTTTCTCCTTTATACCATAATACCACACTTTCGTGGCAAATGCAAGGGGGACGGACGCCT
The DNA here is from genome assembly GCA_964506035.1 of uncultured Oscillospiraceae bacterium. Lineage (GTDB taxonomy): Bacteria > Bacillota > Clostridia > Christensenellales > CAG-314 > Fimimonas. The sequence continues at coordinate 5,550 of CAZDLE010000076.1, forward strand.
CCACACAGAGCGCGGATTTGCTGTACGGCAGATATTTTGCAAACGTCGATAGCGGAATGATTTTGAGTGAAGCATTTCTTTTGCAACAATCGGCAAAAATTGCGCAAATTTTCGCGTTTTGTTAAGCCAAAACCCTTGACAAACGGCAACACATGATGTATCATATACAAGCATCAAAAATGATGCGCACAGATTTGCACAAAAGTGCCTTATCGCGGGGTAGAGCAGTCTGGTAGCTCATCGGGCTCATAACCCGAAGGTCGTGTGGTTCAAATCCCGCCCCCGCAACCATTAAGCAGAAGACGTCCAAGTTGGATGTCTTTTTTGTTACTTCGGGTTATGTGGTTTGTCGGCAGACAAACCTTGTGCGATTAGCACAACAGCCCGATTAGGGCTCTTCAGTCGAGCGTGCATTAGCACGCGACACCACGAGCTTTGCGAGTATAACCCGAAGGTCGTGTGGTTACGCGATTGACGCACTGCGTAACAATCGCCGTTTCGCAGCTTTGCTGCTTACAAATCCCGCCCCACGCGAACTACGTCCGCTGTGAAAAGATAACGCAACCATTAA
>CAZDLE010000077.1:0-6041 GCA_964506035.1 uncultured Oscillospiraceae bacterium
GTGCGACAAGGCGCGCTTTAGCATGCCAAGACGGGCATCAACGTCAATTGCATAAGTTTTTGAAAAATTTACGCCCATAACAACGTACAACTTGTCTACTAGTTTTGCTGATTTTTCGATAGCATCGACGTGACCTTTTGTAACGGGACAAAACGAACCCGCAAAAACTCCTATTGACATACTTCGCTCCTTTTGTAAAAAGTGAATTTTACACTGCCGATTTTTCGTTGATCGTAGGCACGCAAACCGCCTATTTCCGTTGGCAATTGAACGCCGCAACCATGCTCACATACGACAATTCCATCTTCAGTTAGCAACTGCAACCTATCAATACTTTGCAAAACGTCGCAGTATACTCCCGATTGGTACGGCGGATCGACAAAAACGATATCAATTGAACCTTTCGCTATTGACGAAAGGCAATTTTGATAACTGCAAGTAAACAATTCCGGCACGACACCTATCTTTTGATAATTGGATTTGACTGTTTGTTGCGCAATACGGTCGTTATCACACAAAATGGCACGACTAGCACCACGACTAAGACACTCAATAGCAAGCTGTCCGCTACCTGCGAACAAATCCAGCACAACCGAATTCGCTATGCGCATTTGCAAAATGTTGAAGAGAGTTTCCTTGGTGCGATCCAGCGTAGGACGGGTAGCGTCACCTGCCGCCTGCAACACGCGACCTTTATATTTTCCTGCGATAACTCTCATTTTTACCTCAAATTGCACAAAAGTTGATAAATTATAACGTCGTCGGTGGATGGATTGACACCTTCACCAAGCAAAGTGACTTCGTCGCCAACACGCACCTGCAGATTTGTGACGTCCACCATACAAGTAGACATGCAAATATTTCCAACGACCTTTGCATACGCACTGCCAACTTTGACAAACGGACAGCGCAAAGCACGAACGTAACCGTTATTGTAGCCAACGTCGATAACGGCAATATCGGTATCGCGACTACATCGGTATGTTGCACCATACCCAACAACGCTACCTTTTTTGACGCGCTTTGTTGCGATCACCTTTGCTGTGACGGTCTTTGCAATGGACAAATTTGACGCACCATAACCATACAAACCCAAACCAACACGCACCATATCTAAATGATAACGTTCGTCTATCAACGTGCCTGTTGTGTTGGCGATGTGCTTTGTTACGTTGTCAAATTTTCTCGATACTATTTTACTGCATTTTGCAAAGTAATTCAACTGTTCGTCGCAAGAAATTTTATTTTCGCCATAAAAATGGCTAAAAATTCCCTCCACGTTGATAGTTTTGACGTCAACTTTAGGCAAAAGTTGCAACAACTGTTCTTTGCGAAATCCCAATCTACTCATACCGCTGTCTATCTTGATATGCACGCGAGCCCGGCCAACTTTGCAATGCGATATGGTTTGCAAGGTCTCAAAACTGTCCAAAGTCAAAATATATTGATGCTCCACTGCGATTTTAGTATTTTTTGCGTTCTGTGGGAGCAAAATCAAAACGTCTTTGCCATATTTTTCAATTTGCAACGCTTCGGCAACGTTGTTGACAGCAAAACAATCAACAACGTCGTGCAAACAACTTGCAACACGTTCCAAGCAGTGACCGTAGGCATCACACTTCACAACAGCGCAAAGTTTAGTTTTGCCCAAAATATTCTTAAAATAACGCGCATTTTTTACGATAGAATCATAGTCGATATACTGCATCAAACACACCTCAAAGTAAATTACTATTTGACAGCACAATAAATGGTGGTATATAATATAAGAAATTATTGTTTTACTTGCTTTGTCGAAAATAATTTTAATGTTTTTTTTGCAACAAGAAGCAAAATTTTATCGCATTACACGTTTGAATGACAAAATCTTTATTTCAAAACGATAGCCTGGCAAATATCCAGACTACTACAAAGTTTTACTTCGAATGTGCAAAATACAAAAAATTTTGTCGTACTCGCAGTGCAAAACAATTTATCGCATTGTACACTATATGCAAACACGCAGTACAATTTGTCGTTTATGTCAAATTTGAGAGGTTTTATGAAATTTCCATTATATCTATCTAAAAACTACAAATTTATCAAAGTATTTATGTGGGTACTGGTAGCAGTTAGCATCTTTTTGATGGTGATGTCCATAATCACTCTATGCGACGTGTACACTTTTCTAAATCTCACCTACGCGCAAGCAAAAATCAACATTGCTACAGCGTGCATATCTACCATTGTGCTTATTGGCATGCTATCCATCCACTACCAAATAGACGACGAACATTTGCGCATCAAATTGTTCCTTTTTGACCTTTTGGGCGGACGGATTCGCTACGAAAAGATACTGAATATTGTGTACTCCAAAGGTATGATGTACGTCAGTTACCTTTGGAAGGGCGCCGATCCCGTGATCGCCTCCATAATGATTGCACCATCCAAATTTGACAAAATGAAGGACGAACTGTTGTCAAAAAATAGAAATATCGTTTTTTACGAGGACAAAGATGAAATTAGTGATAGCCAGCAATAACGCGCACAAAATTGCCGAAATCAAACAAATTTTACAAGGAAAATTTGAAGAAATTTATTCTCTTGCGGAAATGGGCATAGATTGTGATCCGGAGGAAAACGGCACAACTTTTTTAGAAAATGCGCTAATCAAGGTTAACGAAGTCGCTAAACACACCACTTTTGCCGTTTTGGGCGACGACACAGGACTTTGCGTTGAAGCGTTAAATGGCGCACCCGGGGTTATGTCGGCAAGGTATGCAGGCGACCACGACAACGCGAAAAATCGCAAAAAACTATTACGCGAACTTGGCAACGAGACCAATCGAAAGGCATATTTCGAAACGTGCGTTGCTTTGCGCTACCCCGACGGAAAAATAGTAACGGCATCGGGCAGGGTTTACGGCGAAATTTTGACGGAAGAACGTGGCAACGGCGGGTTTGGCTACGACTGCTTGTTCTTCTCAACTGAACTAAACAAAACCTTTGGTGAAGCTACCAGTGAAGAAAAACACAGTGTAAGTCACCGTGGACGTTCTTTGCGCAACTTGCTAGAAAAATTGTAAAAACCGCCTAAAAAATACTGCTGCGAGCAATCTAACATCTACTTTACTCAATATTTTAGCATCAAACAACGATGCAACGGCATAATTGCTCAAATCACTACGAAAAACCGCCTTATATTTGCGTTTTTAGTAACATTCTCAATAAATATCGCAACAAAAAACAATAAACCGTTACGTTGTATTCTCAGACAAACATCAAATCGACGAACAAAAAAACTGCAACCGTTCCCAAAAGAACATTGCAGTTTTATTTTTATCAATAACATATTTGTATGTTGACGAATCAAACAGAATTGTGTGGTATATTTTTTTCGGTTATGACATCATATTTGTTTATGACGACAACAGACTAGTTTTACTCATTAAACGTATCAAACAATCACAGTATTTCACACAAACCTGATTTTTTCAAATAAATTATAACGATAACAGTTACTTTACAATATCAAAAAGTTGATTTAGATTGTCGATTTCGTAGGTGGGAACAATTCCACAGTCGTTTGGTAAGTGTTTGGGATTGTACCAACATGTGTCGATATCGGCATTTATGCCACCTTGAATATCGCTTGTTAGCGAATCGCCAACGATGAGCGTTTTGCATCTATCAAAGTTTGGAATGTTGGCAAAACAGTGGTCAAAAAATGCCTTTTGAGGTTTGGGATAGCCAACCTCCTCACTAACAAATCGGGCTATAAAATATTTGCTAACACCACTGCCCTTTAGACGTGCATTTTGGATAGACAACACTCCGTTTGTTACCATATAAAGGTGAGCGCCCATGTCCGTTAAAGTTTGCAAAACGTCCGTTGCTCCGTCGATAACGTAGTGCCCGTCGTGAAGATATTGTTCGTACAAGCGGGAAATCGCCATGATATCGCACTGAAGGTTAAGCTCCTTTGCGGTGTTGACAAAACGGTTGTTCAAAACGTAGTCCTTGGTAACCAAGCCTTTTTCCAGCTGTTGCCACAAAGCAACATTGTTTTTGCAATACACTTGCACAAGATGGTCGTCAATTTGTATTCCATGCTCGGCAAAAGCACGACGAAGCGCTTGATATTCCGCCTTGTCAAAATCCAGTATGGTGTTGTCGGCATCGAACAAGATAATATCGTATTTCATATTTTTCCTTTTAGTTTACGACATTTAGATTACAAGAAATTAACACGCATTAATGCCGATTTTTTCAAAAAATTTGTGACTTTTGGCGCAATCAAACGGCAATTGGCATAAGAAGTTTTGCACTGACGTCTCGAAAAAATTGACAACAAAATCGCCTGCTCGAACCATAAAAACGCAAGTTTTTCGACAAAAGGCAGTTTTGGAAAGGCTTTACCAAATGGTGAAAATTTTACCTTGTTTGATATATCTTAACACACAATTGACGTTTTGGCTACCTAAATAGCACTGCTCGTCGCAATTAGCACAATTAGTAGTTGTTTCGTCCAAGAAGGTAGTCCACGCTAACAGAAAACAATTCGGCAATTTTTATCAACATATCAAAATCGCACTCGCGTTGACCATTTTCCCAGTAGGAAATCAGCCTAACGGATACACTCAATTTTTCCGCAAGTTGACTGCGTGTCAATTCATTTTCCAGTCGAAGTTCGTTTAGACGTTTTGAGAAAGTGTTTTTCATACAAATATTTTAGAACAAATTGTTCCTAAATACTTGACTTGGAACATTTTGTTCCGTATAATATTTCTGTGGAACATTTTGTTCCGCGCAATACTACTATTTTTACACTTTGGAGGTTTTATGCAACACGTTCTCAAGTATCTAGATGACTATCGTATGATTTTTACTGATAACTGCGTAATTTATCAGGACACCAAAAAGAAAGGACTTTTCAGCAAAGAGTTGGTTGTTATCAACGAGTATCGCATTTCTTACAGAAACATCGACTATATCGAATACGAACCCGCTGCCATGTGCTTAAGCGCATGCACCGCCGTTAACGTACTTATTCAACTTATCTATCCTCAACCGGAATTCAACACTATGACGTTGCGAGTTGGTTTTAGCGGTTATTGGGTAGGAGACGAACTAAGCAGTATGTTTAGCGAAATCAGATCCAAATTGAACTAACACGATAATCTGTTTGTGTGTAGCGCCTTTATCTTGTAGATATTGCAAAATACCCAACTGATATTAAAGACGTTTTGCCCTAAATGATTGAGTAAAATCGAAGGAAAACACCGTAACCGTGCAGAGTGGTAAATTCTTATTCTCTCACACATAGAACTGCCCTACCGTTGCGAAATTTTTCGATAAATGATTGGGTAAAATTGAACAAGAATAACACCGTTACTGTGCAGAGTGAGGATTGTATATTCACCCATATCAACACACTACCGTTATAAACCCAATAACCTGTTATCTTGGCAATATCACAACTTATCGACCTACAGCACAAAAAATCTTATTACTACTAAAAACAAAAAAAACTTGGTACAACAAAATGTGCCAAGTTTTTTGATTGTTAGATAAGTTTTACCACTCGCGTTTGAATTGTTCCCAAGTGTTAGGTGCGTAGTCGCAGGACTCAAAGAAACATCTCAAAATGTAGTATTCGTTTTCGTCCATAGCTTTGTCGCCTGTAAGGCAGAAATAAGCAAATCCTTGTACCATTGCTTCGTAGTTGTCTGGATCGATGCGATCACGAAGTTTTGCAAGTTTTGCGATATCGTCGATAAGGTTATCGTCTGACATACGATTGTACAAAGCACGGCAATCGTCGGGAGAAAGAGGTTCGTATTTTGCATATTGACAAAAAGTTTTGTAGCAGTCGTATTCGCCACGCCAAAAATCGTCGTCGCAAAGCATAAAGAATACAATGATGTGTTGGAAAGCATAAAACGTACTTTCTTTACCAATAAGATTGCTGTACTCTACGAAAGCGTGTGAAAGTAAATTTTTTGTTTTTACGTTGTATTCTTCCGGAGTAAACTTGTTTTTACGATCCCAAGCGAGATTGG
>CAZDLE010000078.1:0-5969 GCA_964506035.1 uncultured Oscillospiraceae bacterium
TGGTGCTTTCCCTATCTAACCACGTTTTGTACTACGGCGCACAAATTGTTATCGCGCTGTTTATTGCAATGATTTAGTTTGATTTTGCATGCAAATCGAACGTCTAACAATTGGATTTTTTTAGATAACTCGTCCATACAACAAACAGCTAAACGATCTGCGCGACAATTAGACGAATTACTCAACGATTAGATAAATCATCCGTACGGCAATTTGAATAATTATTTACGTAACGAGCAGTCAAAAACAAATCTACTTAACGATTAACTAAATCGTCTGCACGGTAACTTGTTTTTTTTAGATAACACAGTGGTGCACTGCAACAAAAACGACTTTATACAACACAAAAGGGTATCTCAATCAAGATACCCTTTTGTTTTTATATTTTAGATATTCTTTTTGATACAATTTTTATATCAATTTGTATTTAACTTTCAATGCAAACAAAAAAAATTGTGTATTTTTGATACACCACAACCCGTTAGTGCAAGTGCGATTTGATTTTGGATATTGATTATTGTTCGATTGTTGGTATCTAAAACCTATCAATGCTAACTATGGTGCAAATTTTCATCATTTTTTACGTTGCTTCTCGTTTGCAAAGCAATGCTTAGTGCAATGAAGTTTTGGGCGTTTTCCACTTTCAAAACAAACGCAAATAAATTTTGACGTCAATCGTCTTGTAATTCGATATCTAACAAACAATTTACCGTCAATTTAGATATATTTTATCTTGCAAAGCAATCCCAAAAATCCGATACAAATTTGCAAAAAACTTGATACGTGTTGCGAAAATGTCGATACGCGTCAAAAAAATCTCTATGCAGGTTGTTCCACAAGGGGTGTTTTTTGCTCGTTAGCACGATTGCGAATATATCTCGTCCAAGCAACATAGCCGTAGGTCGTGTTGGTAAGATAGCCCAGTTTTAGGATTAGCAAAATCCATTGTCCTGCCATAATATTTATCACCGTTTCGATAAGGGCGCAAATATACCAAGCAATCCATTGTTCGCGGTAGCGCAACAAAATCAGCAAGCCGTTTGCAATACCCACTGCCGATGCGCAAGCGTCAAGGTAGCAAACGACGTTTTTAAGCATAACGTTGTTGCCAAAAATTCCGCCTTCCACTTCGATAAGTGTAAGCAAATAGCCAACGCCAACCGTCCAAATTGCGATACCGGTGATAATCAAAATGTCCTGCCACCAAGTCAGTTTTTTCACGACGGTAAGCTCTTCTTTTTGCTTGTCGGGATGACGGTGCCACAACACAAAACTGATAATATCGCACGGAATCCAAAACAGCAGGGTTGTTACCATGGTTGCAAAACGGTACATACACACTACGCACACCAAAATTTCTACAACTTCCACCCCGAGCGACACGATAAAATTCCATTTGCTTTGCTTGGATATCAGCAGTTCGCAGGTGATGTTCAAAATGACGTCCAGCAGATACAAAAAGGTGATAACTGCCGCGCTGACCAAAAATCTGTTGTTGGTGATGGTGTAACCGTCCTTTTCGCCCGCTTCCAAAATTACCGATTGACTCAATAGCACGGTGCCGTTTTTGGCAATACACACATTCAAAACGTCGCCGTCTTCGCCACTGTCGGCATAACATTCCAACTTGATTAGACTGTCTTTTGTGACGGCAACAGGCAATTTCAACGTCAAAGTATCGGCATTTTCTCCGTCAACGGTATGCTCGGCATAGGCGTGAGAGTAGTGTTCGCCGGAGTAGTCGATCAGTGCGTATTCTTCCCAGATTGGCTCGCCTTTTTCGTCCTTTTGATTGCTCACGTGCACAGCGTCGATAACAAAACTACCGACGGTACCATCAAAGTTCAACTCGTCGTAGGTGCCTTCCACGTTGGCAAAAGCGGAAGAATCAAACTGCAACATTTGCGTGGGCGTATCTTCTTCGGGAAAAATAAAGGCAAAAATCAGCGCCAACACCAAAATGGAAACGTACCAGATTTTTTCGTAAGTCGTAAAATACTTCCACAACGCTTTGGCACGTTGCGCAATTTTGCATGGTTTTTTGTTGTTGTTTTGCGATTGTTCTTCGCAGTGCTTCGGTGCATCCATAGTGCTTTTTTACCTCTTGATATAGAGTGGTTTTAGGATAACACAACTTTTTTTGAGTGTCAAATATTTGCAACAAATTAGCCTACAACGATATGCAAAAAAAATACCAAAACGTAACGTAAACGTCACCGCAAAAAGACGTGACGCATACTTGCCGATACTCAAAATATCGCAAAACGACTGTTAAACTACACAAATCCGCGCCTTTAACTACCACTTTGCGCATTTTTAGCAAAAGTAGATTTTTCAAGCAAAACGCCACGCAAACTAAATTACCAACGATCATGCAAAAAAGCGGCAAGAATAAACCACCCACCCTACGATATAAATATTGCGTGAGATTGGATTAGTGAAAATATAAGTCACCAAAAAAACACAATGCGGTGAGTAGTATATTTTAATTCTACGTTTTTTGATTGATGTTCCATACAAGCCAAATTGCCGATGGTGCATCGTACGTCTCAAGTTGCAAGATCTAAGCCGTGTTCTATCGTTCTTTAACTGTTTATTATTTATATTGCACAAATCCAAGCGCTAACGATCATGCAAAAAGCAGCAAGAGTAAACCACCCGCCCTACACTGTGAGTAACGCACCTATCGATTGAACCGAGATTTGCAAAAAAACACAATAATAAGCAAAGTTGTTGCGTAGCTGCCGGAACTATCACCACTGATACAAATCAAATTGATTGTTTTATCGTCCCCGCATGAGTGCTAACGCTCATGCCACCAATAACAAAATGTTGCACCATAGGTAATGCTTTCCTTCTTTCCTGAGTGTAGCTGAACCTATAGGACACAACGACGGTTGCCATGGGGGTGTACCGTCAATAACAAAATGTTGCACCATAGGTAATGTTTTCCCCTATCACTTTAAGCGTGATTAAATCCGTAGAGCGCAACAAACCTTTCTCTGCCGTTGCCGGAACCGTTTGTTGCTTATATTAAGCAACAAAAAAGGACAAGCCTTTTGCAGGTTTGTCCTTTGGTGGCGTTAGTGGTTAGCCGATTTGTTTTACAGGCAAAATAAAGTACAACACTTCGTCGCTGCCGTTGATAGTTATAACACAACTGTTGTGTTGCGCAAATTCCATTTTGATGGTTTCGGCATCAATAACCTTCAAGCAATCGTTGACGTAGCGTGCGTTGTAGGCACAGCCAATATCCTTGCCCGTTAGAGAAATCACGACGCTTTCCTTTGCGGTACCGTATTGCTTGCTTGTGGAAGAAATAGTCATACTGTATTCTTCGATATCAAAGCGCACAAGATTGTTTTTATCACTACGGCTCATGATGGATGCAATGTTCAAACTGCGTTCGAAACTTTCCTTATTTACCAGCAACGTTGCAACAAAATCGCGCGGGATGATGTTGTCAAATTTGATATATTGACCAGCAAGCAAGCGGGTGGACAGTTTAGCATTTTCCGTCGCAACCATAAGATGATTGTTTTCGATATGCACCTTTACGACGTTTTCGCCGGAAGAAAGCAATTTTGACAGTTCATTCAAACTGCGAGCCGGAACAGTGGCGGAAATTTCGTCAACGCGCTCTTCCAAAGCCTTCTTGCTGGATGCAAAACGGTAACCGTCGGTAGCAACAGCCTTCAAAACGTAGTCCTTTGCTTCAAAATACACACCTTTTAGCATAGGACGACTGTCGTCGGTGGCAACTGCAAAAATAACGTTGTTGATAATATCTCGCAAATTACCTTCCTGTACGGCAAAGTAGTGGTCGCCACTAACCTGCTCCGCTTCGGGGTAGTCGTCAACATCCAACGTACTGATATTGCACTCGGAGTTAGCCGAACGTATCGTCAAACGGCCTTCGTCCACGATTTCCAACGAAATATCGTCTTCGGTGGCAATGTTGCGGATATATTCGCCAAAAATCTTGCCCGGTACCAAAAATGCACCGCCAACAATAACGTTAGCTTCGATAGTCTTTTCGATTGCAAGGTCCTTGTCCGTTGCGTACAACGTCAAAGCGTCGTTTTCTGCCACGATTTTGATACAATCCAAAACGGGTGCAACTTCCCTAACGGGCAACGCCTTGGAAACCTTTGCAATAGCATCACTAAGATCTAAACCGTTTGCAATAATTTTCATAGTAAATCTCCTTTGCTCACAACACTTTAGATACCTTCTGTAGATAGTAGTGGTATTAGGCGGTGTGAATTTGTGTATTTCCGGTGTGTTTTTGGGTGGACTTTCAACATCTTGTGTCAAAACCGCCACAATTACCACAAAATGTGGTGCTATGACAAAAATAGCAAATGTGGACAACTTGTTCAAAGATGTGGATTTGCATGTGGACAAGTTGTGAACAACTTTTTTGCAAACCATTTTAGATGTTGCAAAAGACGTTTTTGGGCGCCATCCGCCACTGCAAAAAATCGTCGATTTTGGACGGTTTTTCTACCCTTATATTATACTACAAATAGCATAAAAAAGCAATAGTTGTAGGTAACTTTATATCGCAATATGCCAACTTTTTGCGCGAGTATTTTGAGTTGCCAAAGTGATGTTTTTGGGGTGATAGATATTTTTGGCGGTGTGATGATGTTTGCATGCCGACGTTCCGTTATGCAAAATATACAACGTCGGCACTTTGGCTGGTTGCAAACAATAAATGGTTTTGACAAAATCCGATAAGTATAACGTCGTCGTTAGTTAACGTGCAAATGGTAACGTCGTAGTTTGTTTTGGCGTGAAAATTGCAAAAAGGAAACAAATGCAAGTCAAAAAACGTCTCAAACACCTTGCAAAACACCCGTCGCTAAATAAAAGTTAAGTATTCTGTTGACTTTGTTGGCGTTTTAGTGTAAAGTGGTGGAGCAGTCAGTTTTGAATGTTTACTCAAACGTCTGCGACCTTGCGGTAACGTTTCGTGTCGCAAAACACGTCACGTCCTCACTTCGTCTATCGTGGATTGTGCCATCAAAAAAAACGTCCTTTGCGCAATTTTCTTGCAAAATGGTTCAATAAATAACAACGCAACGGTTTGCCAATCGTTGCAAAAAAAATTCTTAAAACAAACATTAACGGGAGATATAACATGAGCATTTTGATATGTGATGCCGACGGCGAACTTTGGTTTACCCGTCAGGAAGAGCTGGGGGTTGACTACATTTCCATGCCGTATTCCATCAACGGAGATGTTTTCTACTACGATTTGGGCAAAAACACCGACTTGAAAAAGTTTTATAACGATATGCGTAATGGTGCCGTTCCCACAACTATGGCACTCAATCCGCAGGAATACGTCGATATTTTGGATAAGTATTTTGCCGAAGGTCAGGACGTTTTGTACGTTAGTTTTTCTCACAAGATGAGTGGCACCTTCGACCATCTGCGTGTTGCTTTGACGGAGCTTGCAGAAAAATACCCCGATCGCAAATGCACCATTTTTGATACAAAATCCATCAGTCTTGGCGCAGGTATGCAAATGGACTACGCTGCAACTCTCAAAAACGACGGTGCAACGGACGAAGAAATCCTTACAAAACTTGCCGATTTTACCAACAAAGTAGCGGTGTATTTTGTTGTGGACGATCTGGTGTACCTAAAACGCGGTGGACGACTTTCCACCTTTGCCGCTTTTGCCGGCAATTTGTTGGGACTAAAACCCATCTTGACGTTGGATTCAAAAGGCGGTTTGAACGCATTGGAAAAAATCGCAGGAAAACGCAAAGCCATCAAAGCCATTGCCAACAAAGTTGTCAAAAGTCTTGCCGACACCACCTTCCCTGTGTACGTCTTGGATGCCGATTGTTCTGCCGATGGCGATTTGTTGGAGAGTTTGATCGCGGAAAAACGTCCCGATGCAAAAATAATCCGTCAAACGGTTGGTCCCGTTATTGGTGCGCACTGCGGACCGG
>CAZDLE010000079.1:0-5942 GCA_964506035.1 uncultured Oscillospiraceae bacterium
ACAAGGGCATAAAGAATGCTTGGTAGTGGTTTGCGTAAAATTGAATCAAGTTCCAGCTTAAAATCTTTGCCGAGTCGTAGTTGGGCATCAGCATTGCCAACAATGCGCCTAAAACGTTTATAAAGTAGGTAAAGTAGAAAAACTTTTTCCAGTTGAAGGTCAAACACAACGGGGTGATATACATTGCCGTGTTGCACAAGTGCAGCGGCCACGAAGTTACCCAGTTGCTACCGAAAAAGTCGGCAAAGCGGTAAGAAAACGAGAAACACAGCAATCCCGACCACGCGTAGTACATCAAAGCAAATTTGCGCGTATCTAAACTTTGGTTTTTAAGCACCACGTACAAGGCTATGGGGATTATAAACGCCGGATACAGCACTATGCGGTGGTAGACGTTAAAATCCAGCACCGTCATACCAAATCTGTTAACGTTAAACAACACTTGCAAAACGTAGTAGGGGGTGGATGCCAAAATCATTCCCACAACGGAAAAGGCAAATCCTACCCATTCCTTGCCGTGCAAGATAATTTTGTCTTTGTTGGTTAAGACGTGAATCAAGCAGTAGCCAAGTCCCACGCCCGACTCCATCGCCAAAAGCAACGCGCGGAAGCTGAAACCTTGCAATGCGCTTTCGCCCACGATTGCAATAGCGTGGTTGTGCAAAAACACAAAGTTGAGCGCAAAGCTGATTGTTCCCAAAAAGGCAACGAAGGTTGGCATAACCTTCAATTTGAAGAAGGAAGCAAGTATCACAAGCATTTCTGCAGTGTACATCAACCACACTTGCACCAGTGCCAGCACTATCATAAACTTGGACGTAAATCCAAAGCCGAGTTGCATGTTTTTGATGTTAAATATGTTGTCGTCGCCCGTCATATAGCGGAAGAACAACAACGTTGCAAGCAACAGCGAAAGTGTTTTGAACAAAATATCAAGTTTTGATGGCGTCTTTTTTCGTATCAAAACGCCGGCAACCACCGTTGCCACCAAAGTGGCAGTTGCAGATAGATAGTAAATAGCGGACAACTTAAGTTACCTTCCTTATATCTAATGTACTTTGGGCAAAAGCACCGTTTGTTTGAGTTGTATACCAAACGCGTTTGGGTGATGAGAGTTTTGTTCAAGCGTTTGATATATTGATAAAACCTTGCTTTGTAGCCACAATTCGCACAACAAACGGTCAAATTGAGTTTTCCCCTTATTATGCAAAAAATCCGCCTAACAACTTATGCTGAAAAAACGGACTTATTTTGTATGCCCACCGCAACGCTACGCCATGCAAGTTTAATTTTACATCAAAAAACTCTGCACGCAAAACCACAAACGCATTTAGTATCGTTTGACGGAGGGGATATATTAAGTTTTACGCCAAAAAGGCTACGTGATGTTTGTACGAAAAGGTTGCAACGTTAACTACTTTGCCTTGCAAGCAACGTTGTGACCGACTACCGTGAGCGCATCTTGTGGCAAGATTCAAAATCTTTCTAACAAAGATGGACAACGTCATCCACACTGCTGACAAAAACAGCGCAAAACAAACTGCCACACGCAAACAGTACGTACAAAGAGAAGTTGCTACAACAACGTTGGGGTAGGTTGCGTTTACGGTGGATAGACAGTTGCAAAACAGCGAAACAACGTTGACGTTGAACATTTTGAAAACACCCGTCATCAACATGTTTGCCAACGTGTACAAAACAACCGCGCACAAAAACTTTACCATCAAGCAAAATGCCTTGCGCAGACAGTACAAATTTTTATTGAATTGTTTACGTTGTTTTTGTTGTAAAAACAATAAAACTTCGCTTTTCATTATCTCCCCGCAAAACACGTTTTTATTATTGTTGTTATTTCGACAAGTACAGTTTACCACAAAATAGAATAATGTCAACAACTTGTGAATATTTTGCAAACTTTTGTGCTGTTTTTTTGCAAAAATCCGTCATTTTTCGGCAAAATCGTCCAGTTTGGGTGTTCTTGCTCTACCGCCTTGCAAATACGATTCAAACAAAAAAATTATCAAGGCAAATAAGATTATCAAACGTTTACTTAATCTGCCTTATCGCCTATCCCGTTGTGCGCAAAAATAATTTGTCAATAAAAAACGTCCGCTGAAAAAATCAACGGACGTTGTGTTTTTTTGTTAGTCTTGAGTGCCGATTTCCAATGCGAGTTGCATCATCTCGTGGAAGGAATTTTGACGTTCCTCGGCGGAAAGTTCTTCGCCTGTTAAAAGGTGGTCGGAAATGGTACAAATGCAAAGTGCTTTTTTGCCTGCGCGAGCAGCGTTAAGATAGAGTGCGGCGGATTCCATTTCCACAGCCAAAACACCCATTTTGCCCCAAACGGCACTGCCTGCACCGTCGTCGTAGAAGGTGTCGCTTGCCAAGATGTTGCCTACTTTGTAGGTTGCGCCCATTTTTTCCGCTTGAGCAACTGCCTTTTGAAGCAAATCGAAAGAACAAATGGGAGCGAGCGTTCCCGGCATGCCGAATTGTGCAGCGTAGTTAGAGTTTGTGCATGCGCCTTGACCAAAAACAAGGTTGCGCACCTTTAGATCGGGGTGGATAGCGCCGGCAGAACCGATACGGATGATGTTTTCCACGCCGTAGAAGTTGAAAAGTTCGTAGCTGTAAATACCGATGGACGGAATACCCATACCGCTTGCCATAACGGAAATGCGTTTTCCGTTGTACAAACCGGTGTATCCTTGAACACCGCGCACGTTGTTTACAAGTTTAGCGTCGGTAAGATACGTTTCGGCAATAAATTTTGCACGAAGGGGATCGCCGGGCATAAGTACAGTTGGGGCAAAGTCGCCCAATTTAGCATTGATGTGAGGGGTTGGGATTGGCATAAACAAAAAGCCTCCTTCAAATATTTTGTCCACACAATTATACAATCACTTCGCAAACTTGTCAATACCTACCAAGATAATGAAAAACACGTTACCACTTTGCGGACGTTGTTTGTGCGACAGTTGACAAGTGCCGACAATTATTGAAAGTAACGGTGGGAGCGATCCACCGCCCTACGATAGGAACGTGGTGTTGGCATTGAATTTGTGAAAATATATAGTTTTTTAGATTGATAACCTATTTTACACAATCCCAAGTGCCGACGTCGTACTTTGTACAACCGCATTTTAGAGCGTTTGCATAACGTTTGCATCTTTCGACGATACAACGTCAAGCCGTCGCCGTTTGCATCAAAAACGATACTCTACTTTAGTATAAACGTTTGGGTGGACAGGTGTTCGTTGGGATGTGCTATCGTGCAAACGCCATCTTGCATTTGGTAGGCGGTTTTGCGTTTTTTTCCGCTTGTTTTGTCTATACGCCACAGCGACGTGAAATTGATATTTTGCAATTTCAACGTCGTTTGAGAAAAATCTTCTTCCGTGCTGTTTACCACGATAAGCACCTTGCGACTTGATTGGTCGTACAGATATGCGTACACGCCAGCGTGATTTGTGTATACAAGTCGTTCGTCTGTGCCTTGCAAAAACCTTTGTAGCAAGGAGGTACGCAAATTGTTGTACTGTTCCAAGCACACTTTGTTGATAACGTAGGGAACAACGTAGCATTTGCCGTTGTTGTAGATGCCAACGCCCACTTCGTTGTCAAGATAGTCGTACACGTAGGATTGTGCATATTGCGGATTATCGTAGGTGATGCTAACGTAGTCGCCTGCTTTTCCAAACGCCGTAGCACGATAGCCGTATTTGCCACAAACAGCAATGCCATCGGCAACCTGTTCGTAACTGTGAACGTCGTGTTCGGCAACGTGAGTTTTGTACTGCGTTGCGCCAAAAAGATATCCCAAACCGCGGTCTATCAATATGCGTGCAGCACCGCCATCCAGCAGGACAAAGTTGTTTTCAAACAGATTTTGCAGTTGTTTTGTGGTAAAGTTGTAGGCGTTTCCGCCGCCAAGCGCCACCACTTTGTTGTGGAAATCTTTTTTAGTGGAAACCTTGCAGTTTACACCCAGCGACGTGATATACGCATTAAAATACGCTTCGTCGGGGTACAAATCGTCGAAACTTTCAATTTTCGCATCACGCTTGTACACCGTTTTTTCGTCTATGGGAAGAATAATGCCGTCCAGCTGTTTGTAGTGCAGGTTCAAATTGGTAACGCCGTCCAAATATGGCGTGATTTGCTCTATCGCCTGACCGTAGCCGAAGTTGTCTACAATGCCGTTGCCAACAAAGTCGTAGATGTCGTAAGTTATACCTTCGATACACAGCGGAATTGCCGATTCCAACTGAAAACGGACAAAACGCGCTTCCTTACTAAAGGTGCTAAATGATGCGTTTTCCAACTCGGGATACACCACCGTTTGCTCGGGTAACAATGCTCTGCAATGGAAGGGTTCTTGATTGAAATCAAGGTAGTACTCCTTTGCGGAAATCTCGTTGTAGCACGGCAGGTGCAGACGGTTTATTATAGGACCGCCCATAGCAAGCCCTTTGTGAAGACGGTGCCAATCTCTACCTTCCAACGCGTGTTTTTCGTGACGGGAAGACATCAGCCCCACCTTCGTGCCAAGGTGCAAGTCTGCCACAAGTTTGCCAATTTCTTCCGCTAAACTTGCCATGCACTGGCGGTTGACGTCCAGCCATGCTTTTTTGACGCGTTTATCAGGATTTTTTCGGAACAATTTGTCGGTAAACTGCTCGCGGGTGTAGTTTGTGCCAAGCAGTTGATTGTAGCGTTGCATGTGTAGGTGACAAAAACATCCGCCAAACTTCAAATCGCCGTGGTTGTGCAGGCGAAAATCGTCTTCAACCCAAACCGTGTCTGGTTGCAATTCCTTTAACAAATAGGTGTAAAACTCAAAAAAGTATTTTTTCCAGTTTTCACACAATGGGCAAGCAACCATCTCGCATTGATTACCGTCGTAGTCCACCTGAGTGGTGAAGTTTTGACCATCTTGCAACGGACGACAACGGTCAAGGTGCCCAATTTCAATCCACGGGTTAAGGCTTACGCTAATGCCCTTTTCCGTCAAGGCAGCTTTGGCTTTTTTCATTGTGTCAATCCACGGTTTTGCCTGTTGGATGGTCATGTGTCCAACGTTGTATTCTTCCGCATTGATAAACAACATAACGTTGTCGAAACGATACTTCACGCAAAAATCTACCACTTCGGCAATGCGATCGTCTTCAAAATGGTTTGGGTAAAATTGTATTCTTAAGCAATGCAAAAACTTTTTACTCATCTTTTGTCTCCTTTTTTCTGTCCAAACGGAACAATCCCACGCATATAGAAACAAGACTAAACACTTCGCAACAAATTGCACCAATGGAATGGGAAATTATGTTGTATGCCAACCAAGAGGGCGAGCTGATAAATCCCAAAAGTCTTGTTGTTTTTGCACTGTCCGTCCTAAACGCTACCGTTGTTGCCGTCATGCCGATAAGTGGTAAAATTTCCACAACGGCGTTTGCAAAGTTAAGTTGTTTGTTAAACAACGTGAAGGTTGCCACGTACGACAATGCATACACAACTTCGAACGCCACCAGCCACCAAATACTGTTGGAGCGAAAAAAGTCCTTTTTGATGTACACAACGGCGCGCACAATGCCCACGGCGTTTAGCAAACCGCCCATGTACGACCCCAGCATAAAAAAACTGACGGCGAACAATGCCGAACCAATCAGTTGCAAAAAAATAACGCCTTTTTGGCTTTTTTGTTGATAAGAAAAAATGTTAAAAAGCATCGCAACGATGCTAATTATCTGTGCTACAACTTCCATAAAATCTCCTTGGAAACACATCTATAGATAAGTATACCAAATTGCACCGTCGTTGTATAGTTACAATTTCGCCCTTTTTACAGTAAAATTATTACCTTTTGCGCGGATTTCTACCGTTTTGCGTGAAACGTCAAACGTTTTATTCCGTCTTGGCGTGTTCCTTTACGTATTGCAAAA
>CAZDLE010000080.1:0-5917 GCA_964506035.1 uncultured Oscillospiraceae bacterium
TAATTCTTGTAGTTTCATAGTATCAAATACCTCCTTAAATTTTGGTATCATATAACTTTGCCTGAACCGATAGTTCCAAAAATCAACTTGAAGTTATTAAGTCCATACCACTCCATCGGGGTGACATAGTCCCACTTGGTAAAGCTAACTATAAGACACAATACCACGGGGACCAGTCCAAAAAGTATAAAGAATACCAAGTATGGCGTTATAAACAGATATGGAACTGTTTTTTTTAGATTTGGTTTCTTCATAAGTTTATCCTTTGTTTTACAGTTCTTCGTCGATCAACCAGTCGTTAAAATCTTTGATACCTTTGTTGAGAGAGTCTTGTGGAGCGTATACGTTTGCAATTGCGTTTGCAACAGCTACGCCCATACCGTTGTAGCACTCGTACCAGTATTTGTTACCGATTTCGCCAAGAGTTGCTTTGTATGCCATTTCGGTAAATGGTTGCAATGCTATTAGAGCTTTGTACTCTTCCATTTGATGGAGCGACTTTAATGCAGGAACTTGTCCACCAAGAGCCCAATCCATTGAATTTTCGTTAACGTACTTCATAAAAATGTAACAAAGGTTTTTTATTCTATCGTTAGTAACGGTGTTCTTCATCAAAGTGAATTGGTGAGAACCTGCAAAGTTGATGTCGTTTGTGCCTACCGAAGAAGGACAAGGAGCCACACCGATGTTGCTGTTTTCGTTATCGAAAAGACCGAAAGAGTTAATTACCCATGGACCATCGAAGTAGAACACGGATTTACCTTGTACAAACAAAGTCATGTCGCCGCCTGCACCTACATCCTTAGGAGAAATTGCGTTTGCTCCTTGAACGAAATCTGTCAAACGTGTAACTGCGTCGATACCAACTTGAGAGTTGTACACTGCATTACCTTGACTATCAAACACGGAACCGCCGCTGGTGTAAAGCATGTTCAAAAATACGTCCTTTGTGATAGAATACATGGAGGGAACAGCCCAACCATATACGCCGTTCTTTGTCTTTTCACGACAAACTTGAGCAAATTCTTCCCAAGTTGTGGGCAACTCATCTTCGGAAATCAAATCCTTGTTGTAGTACACTGCATTACCTTGACTATCAAACACGGAACCGCCGCTGGTGTAAAGCATGTTCAAAAATACGTCCTTTGTGATAGAATACATGGAGGGAACAGCCCAACCATATACGCCGTTCTTTGTCTTTTCACGACAAACTTGAGCAAATTCTTCCCAAGTTGTGGGCAACTCATCTTCGGAAATCAAATCCTTGTTGTAGTACATCGCTGTAGGGTGAACGTCAATGGGGAAGCCGTATCTGTCACCATTAGCAAGTACACCACCGTTCCAAGCTGCGGAAATGTAGTCGGTTTCGGTAACGTTTAGATATTCTTCGATGCCATTAAGCGAAGTAAGAATACCCTTGGATTGCATAGATGCAATGCGAGATGCGGACATTGCGACAATGTGAGGTGCAGATTTAAGGTTAGAGCTTGTTGTGGTAATCTTTGTGAAAAGAGTGTCCCACGGCAACTTGTCCACTGCAACTGTCATATTGTATTGCGGAGCAACGTCGCGGTTGAAATCTGCTACGATTTTATCCATAGCTTCGCCGTCAACACCGGTAAAACCGTTCCAGAAACGTATTACTGTAAAAGCTGGTGAGTCATCGTCATCCTCATCAGCGGGGGTATTAACGCATGCTGTAAAAGCTATCAAACAACAAAGCGTTAAGCATAATAACAACGAGAGTAACTTGATTTTTTTCATTTTTACCTCCAAATGGTATTTTTGTTTAGCTATCTCGTGCCAAACGGCACATATAGTTTAATTCAGTAAATATTTTTTCTATAAACAAGAAAACTTATACAAACTAATTTTGAACAGAACCACCGCAACTATGCCGCTAAGCTTTAGACGTTGTAACAGCATATTGCAAAATGCCAAATTTTTGAGCAAATTTGCTACAAAATTATACTTTTTGTTTTGTGCAAAGCTAAGCAGCTGCCAGTGATAAATTATTAGGCTAAAACACCATTTTGTCTCTGTTTTTCACTTAACAGTAGACAAAGAATGTTATTCGATTGTGAGATAATTATACCATTTTACAAAATACCTTTTCAAGCCCTTTTTTCTTGTACATATCACCTCTTTTACTTCGGCTTTTTACGAAGTAAACGCATAAAATATAACCGATGCTATTACTAGTGTGATTTTGACATTTTTTCGAACATAATAATCAGTCGATATAAAAAATTGCATAACAGTGCAACAAAACTATTGTGTTAATCACACTAAAACTAAAACTGAGTCCGGTGCAACACCTAAGTCCTCCACCATAGTTTAGGATAAACATAAACATGATTGATGCCACAACGCCGGAAAGTAAGCATGGCACGTAGATAAGTATTTTTACTGCGTTCGCAACCTTTACGTTGATACTTTTTAGCACGTATGCAAAAAAGAAGCTTAAAATCATTTGCGCAACCACTATTATTGCAGTAAACAAAACTATGTTGCCAAATGCCTTGGTAAAGGTGGGCGTTTTTAGAATGTAGTCGTAGTTTTCAAATCCGATAAATTCGCCCGTGGCATAGTCTTGAAAAGAGCGTATGATCGCCATAAACAGTGGGATATAGGCAAAAACAAACAGCAAAATACACGCCGGAGCAATCATGCCATAGCCACTTTTTGCATATCTATAACGAAATTTGTTACCTTGATTTGAAGTAGATTTACTGGTTTTCATTAGTCACCATAGTTATATTTTGGATTTTTGGGGTAGTTTGCACGAGACATTATCGTGCGAATATTTTCTTGAGCGGTATTTAGTGCCTTTGTAAACAACGACTCGAAAGTTGCTGTTTTGCAATTGATTTGCATTGTTTCGAATATTTTACCAGTCTCTTGTGCAACGTCCCATGGGAAGGTTGCTTCCGGAATACCCTTTTCGGCAACGGCATTAACAACGTCGATCCACTCTTGAGGAACGCTTGTTGTTTGTGTTGCAAGGTAGTTTACAACCGATTTGGATGTTGCTGCCTTGGAGTTGTATGCTTCGATAAAGTATTGAGCGGTTCTTTCGGCATTTTCCGCAAACATCCAGTTAAGGAATTTTGCTGCCTTATCCTTGTTTTTGGACTGTTGCGAGATGCAGTAGCACCATCCGCCGTTTGCACTTGTGCAACCTGTTTGGTCGCCTGTTTTTGTAGGAATAACACTAACGCCGATTTTGTTGACGATATCCATATCGTTTTCGGTATAGTTAAAGATTTCAGCAATACCCCAACTTCCACTGAAAGTCATTGCAAGTTTGGGTGTTTCGTCGCAAAGAGCATCTACAATATAGGTGTAACCTTCGGAAGTAAGAGCAGATGTTGGTGCATAGTCGTTTACATAAAGGTTGTAGAACAACTCGGCAATATCTTTAAAACCGGGGTTATCCAAACGGCTTTGTGTCCAGCTTTCGTCCAAGGTAAGTCCACCGGTAGTATTTTGTTGCAAACCATAGGTAGCCCAAGTTAGTTCGCCACTACCCAAAGGCATACCGATGCAGTATTGTCCACGGTTGAGCGTTGTCTTGATCTTTGCGCAAGCATCGTACAATTCGTCCCAAGAAGAAGGAGCTTTTGTTACGCCGGCATTTTGCAAGACGTCCTTGCGATAAAACAAAATGCTGCCCGGTTCCAAGTTCCATGGATAAGCGTAGATGTTGCCGTTGTAGGTTACAAGTTCTTTGCAAGTATCCAACATATCGTCTACGGCTTGCGTAGAAAGATAGTCGTTTAGCGATGTACAATACTTATTGTTGATGTTGGTATATAATTCGCCGTAGGTAGTCATGTACAAATCCGGTGCTTTACCGTTTTCGCGTGCAACGGTAAGTGCATCAGCATAGGTATCTTGCGTGTAGAAATTAACTTCCACTTGAATACCGTCCGTTAAATCGGCATTAAAGTCGTTAACTAACTTTTTGAGATGTTTCTTTGCCCAAGACTCAAATTCGCGTGCGTAAATGCGAATTTTTGTTGCGCCTTCTTCTACCCACTCCGTTTCCGTTTCGGTTGGTGTGCAAGCACACAATGCAGTAAGTGCCAAAAGCGCGCAAAGGACAAGTGCTACGATTTTGTATGTTTTCATTTGTTACTCCTTCGTCAGTTGGGTTTGCACCACTGACTAAATATTTTTTACTATCAATTTTCCATAAAACGAAAGGTGCTATTTTGTTAAAAATAGTTTATTTTCACAAAATGAAACGTTTCATTTTTAGAGACAAAAAATAAAACCGACGATATGCTAAACCCTGCATGATTATTAAAAACTGTTTTTTTGAAGGAGTAGAACTTTCTCTCCCCCCCACCACACAAAAAATCCTTGATAGAGGGTTTGTTTTTATGCTCAAGTTATCAATAGGTGATTTGCTTTGATGAGCACAAACTGCATAGCATCGGTACTTTTTCTTACTTGAATGGACTCTGTTGTTTGTGTGACGTTAGCAACAATTTGTTGATTTTGACGTCAGGCAAACACTAGTTTTGATATGAATTTATATCTTTACAACTGTGCTACAATCTTGCAGCGGTAGAGCTGTTTATTTTGAAACTGCATTTTAGCTCGTTAAACTGGTAGTGATATTCCGTTTCTGCCATAAGTTGGAACATACGTGTTGTAACACAACGAGCAATTTGTTCTATAGGTTGGTCGATAATGGTAAGTTTTGGGTGAAAAATACGAGTAAACATCATATCGTCAAACCCTATAAACGATAATTTGTCAGGAATGGCGACTTTGAGTTCGTTTATAGCGAAGATACTGCCCACTGTGTTGGGAAAATTTGCGGCAAACAATGCCGTACAACTATCTTGCATTAAAAAACGCTTTATTGCGCTGTAGGCCTCATCGACGTTTTCTCCAATGCGTATTAGCAATTGTTTGTTAGGGGTAAGTCCGCGTTGTGCATAGGCATCAAAATATCCTTTTACACGTTCGTCAGAGGTGTACAACCCCTTTTCAGCAGCAGCCATTGCAATGTTTGTGTGACCACTATCTATCAAATAGCCTATTGCTTCACAACAAATTTGGCGATTGTTAACAACGCAAAACTCGTAGTTTAGGTCGGGGATGTACTGGTCGACAAAAATAATAGGAACAGAAATGCTTTTTAGATAGTCGTAGTCGGAAGCTGCCCTACCACATGGAATAATTATTAAGGCATCCATGCGACGTGATGCAAGCCATTTGATACTTTGTTCTTCCTTTGCCTTATCATAAAAACTTTCGCAAGCGGCGACGGCATAGCCCGATTTGGTAAGCTCGTGTTCCAAACCGGAGGCGATTTGTGCATAGAACAGGTTGCTAAATTCCGGAATAAGTAGTCCTACGGTTTTTGTTTTGTTAGTGATTAGACCGCGGGCATACTCGTCCACGCTATACCCTAGCTGGTGGACTGCAGATTCAATTTTTGCTTGGTTGGCACTTTTTACTACACCGCCATTCATATACTTGGAAATTGTTCCAAGTGAAAGCCCTGTTACACGTGCCACGTCTTTGATTGTTGCCTTGCGCATTTCTCCCCTCAAAACGACAAAATAATATAAATGAAACGTTTTATTTTTCTATAATGTAATTGTACATTGCCAAAAATGGTTTGTCAATACCTTTTTGAAATTTTTTTTGTTTTTTTTGTCAAAAATGTTCCATCACAAGTAAATTTGTAGTTGTATTTTGTGAATCATTGTTTGCAGATGTTGTAGAATAGGATTTTTTGTGACATAATGCTAAAAAGTTGCCGATGTTTCCCTTTGGGATACGTCAGCCTCCCTCCACTTCCGCCAAGAAAAATCGCATCTGCAAAAGGAGGTTTCATTAATGTTTCAATCGGGTTTCAATGTGGTTTCAATTCAATCACAATGTTGTTTTTATA
>CAZDLE010000081.1:0-1631 GCA_964506035.1 uncultured Oscillospiraceae bacterium
TCAATTTAACATTGACACTTGTTGCAAAAGGTAGTACAATGATATAGCAATATTGTGGTAGTGCTAAAGTTTTGCACACTGCAAAAGTCAATATAATAATATCAAATTGAGGTAACAATTATGAAACAATTCAAAGACGTTCGCATCGTGGACAACTTCTATCAAACGTCGTCGTACTTTCCCATGCCGACCATTTTGATCAGCACCGTATCGGAAAGTGGACAAACCAATTTGGGTGCCTATTCACTTTGCTTCCCCTACTACATTGCAGGCAAAAACTACTACGCAATGGTTTTGGAAGCGCGCAACAGTTCTAACACGGCACAAAACATTTTGCGCACCAAAAAATGCACGCTAAACTTTATCACAGACGAAAAGAAATATTTTAAGGAAGCTGTTCGCCTGGGCTTCCCCGGCGACACAACCGAGCAAAAAATGAAGGATTGCATTTTTACCATGGTAGATTCCGACTTGGGCGCAGACCGTCCGCAAATTGTGGAAGAAAGTTACCAAGTGTTTGAGTGCACTTGGGACGACACCTTGGACGGTGCATCGGCAGACGTTGCCGGACAACTGGAAGGCTACGAACCGCCTTATCACGATTTTAACGGTATCACCAGCAAATTTGGCGCGCATTTTATCCTAAAAATCGACAAAATCTGGATGAAGGAAAAATATCAACGCGGTATCGTGGAAGAATCTCAACCACGTCTTTTCCCGCCTGTACCTGTGGACTACGGCTATCGCGATAGCAAAAACTTTTGGTGCTCTCGCCACAAAACTCCCTACTACGTAGGCATCCAAGCTAAGGAAGGGGACGTTCAATCGGTGTTGTACGCAACAAAACGTATCGATCCGGACGTTACTTTCACGGAAAAAGCCTGCGCAAAACTTACCAAAATCCCCCGCGTATTTTTGAAAGCCGCTTTGACGCAAATGGTAAATATCGCTAAGGAACAGGGCATTTCCGTTATCGACGAAGCGGAAATTGACCTAATCAACAAAATCCGCAAACAAAAAAGATAGTTTTTGCACAGCAAATTGCCAACTACGCGCAAGATTTTTTGAAACAGCACCAAACCAAAATTGACGTTACATTCCGTTTTTGTTCAATTTTTGGATTGGATAGCGTTGGTTACAGCAGAGTATTCTAAAATATTGCAGCGAAATATGTAGTAAAAACTATGTGATGTTGATTTGCTCAAAAATCGCAAATTAAGTTTGCTTACACAAACCAGCTTTTTAAGAAAAAGTCGGCATCACAGTATGCAAAATCGTCGAAGATTTGCTTGTATACAACTTCGGCACATTCAGGCAAAACTTTTTGTATTATAAAGCTTGTAGTATTCTGCAATTTTATTACTTTGACCGCCGACAGCAAAACATTTAACAAACATTTGTTACTGAAAATCTAACAACAAAGTGTATTGCGGTAAATTGTTAAACCAAGTGCAAAATTTTACTAACGTTGCCAATTAACAGTATAATTCACCATTACTAAAAAACCACCCGACGAAATTTCGTTGGGTGGTTTGATATTTTATTATTTTTGTCTTACACGTTAAGTAATCTTGATATTTTGGAGACCAACTTAATTCTTTGTTATACAAATAAACCTTATTTGTGTTGCA
>CAZDLE010000081.1:1731-5915 GCA_964506035.1 uncultured Oscillospiraceae bacterium
GTATTGCAAATACTTGATATTTTGGAACACAAACCTTATTTGTGTTGCAAGTACTCGATATTTTGGAGATTGATTTAATATTTATTATAATCCCAAACCTTATTTGTATTGCAAATACTTGATATTTTGGAACATAAACCTTATTTGTGTTGCAGGTACTCGATATTTTGGAGATTGATTTAATATTTATCATAATCCCAAACGTTATTTGTATTGCAAATACTTGATATTTTGGAACACAAACCTTATTTGTGTTGCAAGTACTTGTGTGCTGTACCTATTTTTTGTAGTCCAAGTAGTGCTTTTTGATGGCATCAAAGGAAACGTCGCTAACAACGTGCTCCATTCTGCAAGCATCTTCGGTGGCGATTTTTTCGTCTACGCCAAGGCTCATCAGCATTTTTGTAAACACGGTGTGGCGCTCGTAAACTTTTTCCGCAAACTGCTTGCCGTCATCCGTTAGGGTGATGTAGCCGTCGTTGTCCACAACAATGTATTCACCCTTTTTTAGGATACCAACGGCGCGACTGACCGACGGTTTGGAATACCCAAGATATGCTCCCACGTCGATGGCGCGGATTTTGCCGTTTTGTTGAGATAGCACGTAGATTGCCTCAAGATACATTTGTCCCGATTCGTGCAAGGTCATGCGGAAGTCCCCCTTTTTTGCCAGTTACCCACCAATTATACCACTATTATTGCATTTTTTCAAGCAATAATGCAACTTTTGATTTTTTGAGTGTTGCATAGAAAAATTCGTCGTCACTTGGGTTTGTGGTAGTTCAAACTATTCAAAATACATATTGTTTATGGTGGTATCGGTGGCATCAAGCCCTTGCCCAACGATTAGACTATCGCGTTGGTATAAAATTGATGCAAGCATATTTCTTCGATTGATAACGTTATTCTATGCAGACTAAAATACCGACGTTGCAGTTTTACAAGGTTTCTAAACGCAAGTTGCCGTTACGCTTAAAAATCGTCTACGCTTTGGTTTGCTAAATCACGAAGCAAATTGTCCTAACGGCAGTTGCGATCGTTATTCGCCTTTCTTGACAAGATAATTGCAAAAGTTTTCTCCGCGTTACAAAAAATCCTAAAAAGTTGAAAATATTTGCAAAAATCAGTTGACATAAAACAACTCGGCGAGTATACTATAACACGGTTAGCAACGGCTAACTAATATAAAAATGCAAAAAGGAGAAAGAAGCATGGATCTCAAACAAGCGCAAGACGGCGTTGAATACGTTATCACCAAAATCCAAACGGACGACGAAGACCTTAACGCTTTTCTTTTTTCTCTTGGTTGCTACAGCGGTCAAAAAATTACGGTAGTGCGCCACCTAAAAGGCGGTTGCATTGTAGCCATCAAGGACGGAAGATACAACGTCGATAATCAACTTGCACAAGCAATTGTCGTCGAGTGATCGCACCTTCGGGCGTAGATTTCTGCGCTCCGACAGGTTGATTGCCAAGTCTGTTTGCTTGTCGCAAAACCGCCGTTGATTTTGTCGATATTGATAATTCAACACTCACAAAACGTGCCAAATACACAAAACTCGCCCTTTAATATGTGCAAACTGACACTTTAAGGTATAGTTTTGCAACATATCTTTGTGTGTATCATATAACTGTGGTGTGATGTGCATCCGCCAACGGAACGTGCAACAATCCTACGTTGATAGTCGTCACTCGCAATATTTCCTAACGACTTGCATAGTCAAGTCAATTTTTTAGCAAAGCAGTTAGCAACTGCTAACCGAGTGCTATTGCGCAAACGCTATAGTCTAAAACAAAATGAACGACTCGTGTCACCAACAAAACGTTGCGTCGGCACAACAACTAAAACGTTGCACGTCGTCAAACGGATTGTCGAATTTTTCAACTTCGAATTAATCAATCGGCAAAACTGCAATTTGGATTATAAAAACTGCATAACCAAACTATGTTTTTTCAATTCTTCAAAACGTATAAAAGACTGTTGGTAAGTGTGGCGTATCCCAAATTGCAAAATATATCAGCCAATCAATCCGCAAAAACGGAAAATATATAGGAGGAAACTATGAACATACGTATTGCCCTTGCGGGCAACCCAAACTCCGGTAAAACCACCATGTACAATGCCCTTACCGGCCGTAACGAAAAGGTCGGCAACTGGGCTGGTGTTACCGTAGACAAAAGAGAACACGCAATCAAAAAGGCGTACACAGTTAGCGACGAAGTTATCGCCGTCGATCTTCCCGGTGCATATTCCACGTCGCCCTTTACTAGCGAAGAAAGTATCACCAGTTCCTACGTCAAGCAGGAAAATCCCGACGTTATCATCAACATCGTGGATGCCGACAACCTAAGTCGTAGCTTGTTTTTTACCACTCAACTGTTGGAACTGGGCGTTCCCGTTGTGGTTGCACTAAACAAAAGTGACGTTGCGTCTAAAAAGGGTACAACAATCGACGTAAAAGCGCTTTCCGAAAAGCTCGGTTGCGCCATTGTGGAAACTGTTTCCACTTCCGGCAGAGGACTTAAAGAGCTTGTTCAAACGGCAATCGAACGCGCAGGCACACGTCAAAAAGCACCCTACGTGCAAGGCGATATCGACCTTACCGATAGGGACGTTGTGGAAGAAGCCGACCGCAAACGCTTTGACTTTGTAAACGCAATAGTAAGCAAAGTGGAAGTACGCAAAGTGTTTACCAAGGATAAAAACGTTGGTGACAAAATCGACGCAATTTTAACAAACAAATGGCTGGGAATCCCCATCTTTGCCATCGTGATGTTTTTGGTATTCTTTATTTCTCAATCTACGTTAGGTACGTGGATTGCCGAAGGTATCGTATTTAACGAAGGGAAAGCTAACGAATGGGCAATCCCCGGACTTGTTACCCTTTTGGATACGTTCCAAGAGTGGGTTGGCGGTCTGCTTGAAGGCGCAAACCCCGTGATATCGGCAATTCTTGTTGACGGTGTTATAGGTGGCATTTCGGCAGTTGTAGGATTTTTGCCCCTGGTAATGGTAATGTACTTTCTTATCGCATTGTTGGAAGACTGCGGTTACATGGCTCGTGCAGCAGTAGTGTTAGATCCTATTTTCAAAAAAGTTGGTCTTTCCGGCAAATCGGTTATTCCGTTTGTTATCACAACAGGTTGTGCAGTGCCCGGCATTATGGCAAGCCGTACAATCCGTAACGAGCGCGAACGCAGAGCAACGGCAATGCTTGCGCCATTTATGCCTTGCGGTGCAAAAATTCCCGTTATTGCATTGTTTGCAGGCGCATTTTTCGATAACGCTTGGTGGGTTAGCGCACTTATGTACTTTGCAGGTATTGCACTTATCTTCCTTGGAGCGTTGCTTGTAAACCTTGTAACAGGCTACAAAGTACGCAAATCTTTCTTTATTATCGAACTGCCCGAGTACAAAGCACCTTCCTTTGGTAGCGCATTCAAATCTATGTGCAACCGTGGTTGGGCGTATATCGTAAAAGCAGCAACAATCATTTTGCTATGCAACATGGCAGTGCAACTGATGCAAACCTTCACTTGGAGTTTTGCCGTTGCCGAAAGTGCCGATCAATCCATTTTGGCAACGATCGCAACACCGTTTGCTTACGTGCTTGTTCCCATTGTGGGCGTTGTTTCTTGGCAACTTGCCGCCGCTGCAGTTACAGGATTTATCGCCAAGGAAAACGTCGTTGGTACACTTGCAGTTTGCGTTGTAGGTTTGGAAAACTTTATCGATATGGACGAACTTGCCATGATCGAAGGTGCTGGTGGCGAAGTTGCCGGTCTGTTGGCAATCACAAAGGTTGCAGCACTTGCCTACTTGATGTTTAACCTCTACACACCTCCGTGTTTTGCAGCTATCGGCGCAATGAACTCGGAAATGAAAAGTCAAAAATGGCTTTGGGGCGGTATTGCTTTGCAATTTGGCACAGGCTATGTTGTGGCATACCTTGTTTACACAATCGGTACGCTTATCACAGCACCGCAAGCGTTAAACGTTGTTGCAGCGCTTGTTGGTCTTGCAATAGTGCTTGCAATAGCGGCTGTAGTTGCAGTAACGGCAATTTGCAACAACAAAAAACTCAAAACAGAGTACGCTCTGGGCTGAAAATCTAAAAGGAGAAGTTGATTATGAAAATCGAAGACGTTATTGTTGTAGTTGTTGTGCTGGCTATTGTTGTAGG
>CAZDLE010000082.1:0-1143 GCA_964506035.1 uncultured Oscillospiraceae bacterium
CGCCACAACAACGATGCGCAGTAAACTTTTTTGGTTTCTTGTCATAACCACTCCACTCTAAAACTTCAACAAACAGTGCGGTTCAATCTTCTTGCAGATCTTTTTCGCCTCTTCAACAACGGCGTTATAGCAACCGTCGTCGCAATCTAACGTCATTTTTTGTGCCATAAAATTGATAGTTACCGAGTTTACACCTTCAATTTTAGAAATTGCTTGTTCCATTTTAGATGCGCAGTGCGCACAGTCCAAATCTGTCATTTGTATCACTTTTTTCATCTTAAACTCCTTGTTTTGTATGTGTTAATGCCACTTTTCGTGACGTTTTATCTTTTGTGATTTTATTCCCTATATGCATTGCCTACCCTGTCACCCTGAGCGCACTCGAACCCGCAAAGCGACGCAACCGTGTCGGTGCTATTCCCTAAACAGGTTAGAAACGATACACCAAGTTTCTATCACAGCATTGTTTTCGGTAGAGGGCTGTTTCTCCCGTTTTCTTGTTACATAGATAGAAAAACAAATTGATGTATTTGCATTATCTCAAAGCGACGCAACCGTGTCGGTGCTATATTTTAACGATCATAGCAAAGGTGCCAACGTCGGCAGCAACTTACCATGCCACAAAACTTAATCTTCGTGATGTTGTTTTGCGTGGTGCAAGTGTTCCATTGCGATAGCGATAATATCGTTTACGTGTTCGTCGTCCAAGCTGTAGTAAATTTCCTTGCCAACACGACGATTTTTTACCAACTTTGCATGACGTAAAATGCGCAACTGGTGCGAAATTGCCGATTTTGTCATATTCAAAACCACTGCGATATCGCAAACGTTCAACTCGCTTTGTTGCAACGCCGCCAAAATACTGATGCGCGTGGAGTCGCCAAAAATCTTAAACAGTTCCGCAACGTCGTACAAAAAGTTTTGGTTGGGCATTTCAACTAACACCTTTCTTACGATATCTTCGTCAAAGTTGGATTGTTCAACGCTCTTTTCCATTGTCTTTACCTCCATTTCAACCGTTTTGCAAATTTCTCGGTGGATTTTTGCAGATATTCCACTTGATTGCCACAGCGTTGATACAAAAATGCATCTTACAGCAATTTTTCCATAGTCAACATACGCAACAATAGTGGATTGTTTTTT
>CAZDLE010000082.1:1243-5909 GCA_964506035.1 uncultured Oscillospiraceae bacterium
TTTTTTACTTCGCTATTATTCCAACAAGATTTCTCGGTGGATTTTTGCAGATATTCCACTTGATTGCCCAAGAGATTTTCCAAGTCACCATGCCGATTTGTCAAACAGTTGAATAATTGTTCAACTGTTAACATTCTACACCACATAATATGCACTGTCAACTATTTTTTACCACCTTTTTTAATTTTTTCACACAATTTTCCCTTTTCAGATAGTATGGTAGTAGTGCATCCGCCAAAAAACAATCCAAAAGTGCAAAGAGACAAAAATGCAATCATTTTGTGACTTAACAAAACCCAACGTGATATTTTAGATAAACTACCCAAAATTAAAAACGCTGTTTTTTACAGCGTGCAACAAGCCTAAATATATTTTAGATAAACCAAGCAAAACACAAACGGCTCAAAGTTGCAAAAGACCACCAAACACTAAAAGAAGTGGATTGCTCCACTTTTTGATAAGTAAAACGTTGTTTGTTCTGTGCAAATCGTACAACCGTGTGACAAATTGCCTGCTTTTGTGATATAATTTCTGTATACTGCAACAAATGTTTTGCAAGAATCAAGTTGATTGCAAAACTAATCTAAAATCGTCATTTCGACAACAAAAAAAACAATCGACTTATTTTTAGAGTCGATTGTTTTTTATCAATTTATTTTGTTGTTATTCCACGGGGGTAACGTTGGTTGCACGCAATTTGCCTGTTTTTTCGTCACGTTCCACGTCGAAACTAACCTTTACGCCGTCCTTCAACGTCTTGAACCCTTCCACTCTAATTTCGGAAAAATGCACGAAAATATCTTCGCCACCGTCGTCACTGGTCAAAAAACCGTAACCTTTGCTTGCGTTGAACCATTTTACTGATCCTGTCATCGTAAATTACCTCTCAAAAAGATTTTGCAAAACAAACGGCGGTGCAGTCTTGCAAATCGTATGATACAACAATGCCTTAACCTTGTTTTACATATTTATTATAGACCTTTGAAATCCTAAAGTCAATACCCAATTTCAAAAGAATATTCTATCCAGTTTTTGTTCATTTTTGACGCGATAATGCAGATAAATGTGCTAACTTTTCTATTTTGATATAATCAATTTCCGCGCACCTATTTCGCAAAACTGTTGCGAATGCTTTTTTGTTGTGATACAATATACCTATCAAAATCGTTCGGGCAACTTTTCCCAAACGGATGCAAAATAATATTGCATACGTAGAAGGCTCAAACGCAATTTTGAGAATAATCACAAAGGACGTTTACACGATGTTAGTAGCAGTTGTACTTGGCAACAGAATGAACGACGACGGCACCCCCTCTCAACTTATGCTAAAACGCATGCAACTAACGCAGGAAATGTACCAAAAACTGCACCCCGACAAAATAATTTTGTCCGGCGGACTTGCCAACCCCAAGGCTGGCATAACGGAAGCGCAATTTATGCGTAGCTATCTAATTGAGCAAGGACTTCCGCAAGAGATTTTGATTGAAGAAAACAACTCGCTAACCACCAAACAAAACGCGCAGTTTAGCGTTCCAATGGCGCAACAAATGGGCGCAGATAGTATCGTTGTGGTAACTTCAGCCGAACACATGTCGCGCAGTTTTTTAAATCCGCTAAAACTTTTCCAAAAGCAACTTTCCAAAACCAACGTTCGCTTGTGCGGTTTTTGCTCCAACTGATTTTTACGGATAGGACTATCTTAAACTGATTTTCCCACGATGGAATTATCAATCAAAATAAAACCGTATGTACTCTGGTTTTTTTGTGAAAGATATTGTCTATCGAAAAAACTACGTATCTCAACCAATCTAATACCGCACATCGTTTCTAATCATAGGGCAGTTGTCACCGAACAAAACACATATATACGTTGGCACCTATTCTCTACAATCTACAATCAATCATGTTGTATCAATAACGTTGGTGCAAATATTCGCTACAAAATAGCGTATTTGTCAAAATCCCCCCCCAAGGAGTCAAACAATGAAACAATCCATACTCGTCACCGGTGCATACGGTGGCATGGGTAGGGCAACCACTCTCGCCCTAAAACAAAAAGGTTTTCGCGTTTTCGCGCTGGACAAAACCGTAGCCGAGCCCGAAGAGGACGTAATCCCCATTCAAGCCGACCTAACGGACGAAAAAAGCGTACAAAACGCCTTCAATTTGGTGTCACAACACACAAACAGCCTGTTTGCCATCGTGCATTTTGCCGGTGTGTACATGCTCAATTCGCTCGTAGAAATGCCTACCGACCAATTTGAAAAGATTTTCAAAATCAATCTTGGCGGTGTTTTTCTCGTCAACAAAGCATTTTTGCCCATGCTGGGCGATAACTCGCGTATTGTAATCACCACAAGCGAACTCGCCCCGCTGGACCCATTGCCATTTACGGGTATCTATGCCGTCACAAAATCCGCCTTGGACAAATACGCCTACTCGCTTCGCATGGAATTGCAACTAAAAAATATCAAAGTTAGCGTTGTTCGTGCCGGAGCAGTAGCCACCGATATGCTGGGCGCATCCACCAAAGCGCTGGACGACTTTTGCAAAAACACGCAACTGTACACTTGCAACGCAACTCGATTTAAGCAAATTGTCGATAGCGTCGAGTCACGCAGTGTTGCCCCAACAAAACTCGCCCAAAAGGTTACCAAGATACTTTCCAAACGTAATCCCAAGTTTGCCTACAGTATCAACCGTAACCCCCTTTTGCTGATGCTAAACGTACTGCCCAAGCGCACCCAGTGTTGGATCATCAAACAGATACTAAAAAAGTAGTGTAACATATTTAACCATTTTGTAGACTATTTCCACCAATCAAAACAGATTTTCCCAACACAAAAAAGCAGTGCAACGTAACCTTCCAACCATTGCAACTGCAACCGTTCCTTTGACCGTTCTATAAATATACCATTTCCCGCAATATAGATACACGATTTTCTATCGCAACAAAGGTGGTGCAACCAACGGCAATTTTACTTCCATTGCAAAAAAAATACACTACGTATACTAAAATTTGTTACAAACTATCCTTTTGAAACAATCAAAAAGACTAACGAAAAATTGTCCGTTAGTCCTTTTTTTTGTTGCAGTGATAATTGTTTTTATACCATCCATCTACTAAATGGCAGGCAAAACGTGTATTGCAATTTGGCAGTAGATAATAAGTGACAACACGTCAACAATAGTGGTAATAAAGGGACTTGCCACAACAGCAGGGTCCAAATGCAAAACCTTTGCAAGCATAGGCATCAAACAGCCCACCAACTTTGCAATCACAACGGTGCAAAACAGTGCAAGCGACACAACAAGGCTCACGTCCCAAGTGTAGGCATAGCCAAGTAGCAAACCGTCAATCAACATCAACTTGCCAAAGCAAGCGGCAGCAAGGCACAGCGCCAGCAACAACGCCACTCGCACTTCCTTCCACACAACCTTCAACACGTCGCGCGGTTCAAGGTCGTTTACGGCAAGTCCGCGAATTACCGTCACGGACGATTGACTTCCTGCATTTCCGCCCGTGTCCATCAGCATGGGAACGCAGGCAAACAACAGTGGTGTTAGGGTACTTTCAAAGGTGTTTATAACAATCCCCGTAAAGGTTGCAGAGATCATAAGTAGCAATAACCACGGAATGCGACTTTTCCACACGTCCCAAACACTACGTTCCAAATACGCGTCGCTGGACGGTGTAATTGCCGCCATTTTCGACATATCTTCGGTAACTTCTTCTTCAAATACATCCAAAATATCGTCTACGGTGATAATACCTACCACGCGATTTTCTCCGTCAACAACGGGCAATGCCGATAGGTCGTATTTTTGCATGGTAAGTGCAACCTGTTCTTTGTCGTCGGTGGTAAGGCAAAAGATGGTGTCTTCTTCCATAATATCGCCCACAACCGTTTCGTAGTCGTGCAACAAAAGGTCCTTTACAGTCACTATACCCAGCAGTTTGCGTTTTTCGTCGGTGACGTAGCAAGTGTAGATACTTTCCTTGTCCACAGCGGTTTTACGTATGTGCGCAAAGCAATCCTGCACAGTCCATTGTGCTTTTAGGCTTACGTATTCCACCGTCATGATGGTGCCGGCACTGTCCTTGGGGTACTGCAAAATCTCGTTTATTTGTTTGCGCGTTTCCGGATCGGCTTGGTTGATAATACGTTTTACAACGCTTGCAGGCATCTCTTCGATAACGTCCACAACGTCGTCCAAAAACATCTCTTCAAACACCGATTTTACTTCCGCATCACTAAAGATACCCAAAAGTTGTTCCTGACTGTCCGACGACATTTCAACAAACACGTCGGCGGCGTTTTCCTTAGATAGCAACCTAAATACCGGTGGCATAACCTTGTCTGGCAGTTCTTCCAACAACAAGGCAATATCTTGGGGCATTTCGTCGTTCAAAATGGCTTTTAGTTCACGATAGTTTTTGCTTTCCAGCAAAGTTTCTACCTGCTCAACAAATTGTTGCAAATCAAATTGTTCCATAT
Source organism: uncultured Oscillospiraceae bacterium (assembly GCA_964506035.1). Lineage (GTDB taxonomy): Bacteria > Bacillota > Clostridia > Christensenellales > CAG-314 > Fimimonas. The sequence continues at coordinate 5,743 of CAZDLE010000082.1, forward strand.
TTCGTTCCCCCTTTCCCGATAGGTAAACAAAATAAAAAAGTCCCACTTGCAACAGCGGAACATCACCAAATCGTGCCTACCAAAAGCACCCTTTACCGTTACAAGTTTTAGCATCACCGGGCAATGAAATTGCATTAGGTTACGCCTTGATTTGACGTACCCTGCTC
>CAZDLE010000083.1:0-3863 GCA_964506035.1 uncultured Oscillospiraceae bacterium
AAAAAAATGAGTAATTTTATTGACAAACGGGCAATATAGTGTTATATTAGTATCGTAAATTAGCACTCGAAAGTCGAGAGTGCTAACAAAACAAAAGTCGGACTGACAAATCACGGAGAAACACTATGCTTTCCTTGCGAAAAAAGACGATACTTTCGGCAGTGGTAGATGGTTATGTCGAAAAAGCCACGCCGGTAAGTAGCAAAGAAATACAACAAAATTATTTGCCTGATTGTTCGTCGGCAACCATCCGCAACGAACTTTCTACATTGGAAAGCATGGGCTACCTAATTCAACCGCACGTTTCAGCCGGACGTATTCCGTCGGAAAAGGCGTTTAGATACTACGTAAACGAGCTGGACGGTCAAAATTGCCTAACGGACGACGAGCTGCACCTTATCGAAGACACCTTGCTGCGCAAGCACGGCAGTTTGGAAGAAGCAATAACGCAAATCACAAGCGTTGTTTCGCAACTAACCAACTACACGTCGGTGGTGGTAAAGGCGGATATGGCAGATACCATCACGGCAATAAAACTGTTGGATTTGTCCAACGGCAAAATGCTGGTGGTAATCGTTACGGAAACACGTGTGTTGAAGGACGGCATGGTAGATATCCCCGACGATTTTGACGAGCTAATGCTGTTGCAAGCGCAAGCATGGCTAAATAGATTGTTTGTTGGCAAACACATTTCGCAGTTTTTGAACTTTACCTACCCCTACACGTTGGTAAACGACCAATTCAAGCTAAACACTCTGTTCAAGAAAATTATCGACGTGCTCAAAAAACAATCGCTGGCAAACGGTATGGACGTTACCGTGTGTGGCGAGCACAACATCTTTCAACACTCGGAGTACACCGACGTTGCAAACGTGCAAAAGTTTTTGAACGAAGTAGGTTCTAAGGACAAAATGGCGCAGTTGTTTACCGACGACGGCGGTCAGGACGGTTTTGTAACGATAAAAATCGGTTCGGACGAAAACGCACCGGAAGGTTGTTCGGTAGTAACAACCCGTGTGGCACTTGGACAAAACATTGCCGGATCTATCGGTGTTATCGGTCCCGTGCGCATGAACTACAAACGCGTGCTTTCGGTACTGGACAAAATCAGCAACATCATAATAGATATGATGGGTAAGGAGTAACATGGAACAAAACAATCAATCACAAAATCCGCAAACGGACGCAACGGAAGTTGCAATGACGGACTTGGAAAAAGCCCTAACTGCGGAAAACGAAAAACTTATAGCGCAGGTGGAAGAGCTTACCGCCGAAAAGGAAAAGTTAGCAAAAACGGTGCAACGCTTGCAATCTTCTGCGGACAAATCGGACACCTATCTTACGCAACTTGTCGCAATGAAAAACGATTTCGAAAGCTACAAACGTCGCATGAAGTTTAACGGCGACCAAGCCAAAACGGAAGGTATCACACAAGTGGTAACCAAACTTATGGAAATTTGCGACAACTTCGAACTGGCAAGCAAACACTTGGAAGGTGACAACCTAAAGGCTTTCCAAATGATACATCAACAATTCGTTCAAACGTTAGCAAGCTTTAACGTGGTAGAAATGGACGTTATCGGCAAGGACTTCGACTGCATGACTATGGAAGCGCTTTCCCAAATGGATCGTGGCGAACAAAACAAAGGCAAGGTAGTGGAAGTGTACAAAAACGGCTACGTTATGGGCGACAAAGTGCTTAGATATGCACAAGTTATCGTAGGAGCGTAACGATGAGAACCTGTATTAGATGCAACACGCAAATGGTGGAGGATTTAACCATACGACCAAGCGATGCAAACGCACTGACCGTTTGGAACAAAGGCGTATTTGCCGGATCACTTGGCAAAGTGGTTTGTGCCGTTTGTCCCAACTGTGGTTACGTCGAAACGTACGTTTCCGATACGGAAAAACTCAAAAAACTTCAAAACAACGGTTAACACATACAAAAGTGGTGCTTTAACTGCAAAAATCAAATAAGACAACTACCTTTACCTAAAGGAAAGGTTAGCAAATAAATTTAGTAAATAATAAAGGAGAATATATATTATGGCAAAAATTATTGGTATTGACCTTGGTACAACAAACTCTTGCGTTGCTGTTTTGGAAGGTGGCGAACCTGTTGTAATCACCAACGCAGAAGGTAACAGAACAACCCCGTCGGTAGTAGGTTTCACAAAAGACGGCGAACGTCTTGTAGGACAAGTTGCAAAACGTCAAGCAATTGTCAACTCCGACCGTACGGTTATGTCTATCAAACGTCACATGGGCACAAACTACTCTGTAAATATCGACGGCAAAAATCACTCCCCACAAGAAATTTCCGCAATCATCCTTGCAAAACTAAAGGCTGATGCAGAAGCATATCTTGGCGAAAAAGTTTCTCAAGCGGTAATAACCGTTCCTGCATATTTTAGTGACGCTCAACGTCAAGCAACAAAGGACGCAGGCAAAATTGCCGGCTTGGAAGTGCTTCGTATTATCAACGAACCTACTGCTGCAGCACTTGCTTACGGTCTTGATAAGGGCGAAAACAAAAACCAAAAGATTTTGATTTACGACCTTGGTGGTGGTACGTTCGACGTTTCCATTTTGGAAATTGGCGACGGCGTGTTCGAAGTGCTTGCAACCAACGGTGATACTCACCTTGGTGGTGACGATATCGACCAAATCGTTATCGACTACCTTGTTGCAGAATTCAAAAAGACAAGCGGTATCGACTTGTCCAACGACAAACAAGCGGTACAACGTTTGAAGGAAGCTGCCGAAAAGGCAAAAATCGAACTTTCTTCCACTCTCAAAACAACCGTTTCTCTTCCGTTTATCACGGCAGATGCAACCGGTCCCAAACACTTGGAAGTAGAACTTACTCGTGCAAAGTTTGAAAGTTTGATTGACGGTATCATCAAGCGCACGATCGTTCCTATGCAAAACGCAATGCGTGATGCCGGCGTAACCAACAGCGACCTCAACCGCGTTATCTTGGTTGGTGGTTCCACACGTATCCCTGCCGTTGTGGAAGCTGTCAAGAAGTTTAGCGGTAAGGAACCATACAAGGGAATTAACCCCGACGAGTGCGTTGCTATCGGTGCAGCAATCCAAGGCGGTGTTCTTGGTGGCGAAGTTAAAGACGTTTTGTTGCTGGATGTAACCCCACTTTCCTTGGGTATCGAAGTTTTGGGTGGCGTTATGGCAAAACTTATCGACCGTAACACAACCATTCCTACAAGCAAATCTCAAGTGTTCTCTACCGCTGCAGATAACCAAACCAGCGTAGACATCCACGTTTTGCAAGGCGAACGTGAAATGGCAAGCGACAACAAAACACTTGGTCGTTTCTCCTTGACGGGTATTGCTCCCGCTCCACGTGGAATCCCTCAAATCGAAGTTAAATTTGATATCGACGCTAACGGTATCGTTCACGTTACCGCAAAGGACCTTGGCACTCAAAAGGAACAATCCGTAACAATCACGTCTTCCACAAACCTTTCCGATGCAGATATCGACAAAGCTATCAAAGATGCAGAAAAGTACGCCGAAGAAGATAAAAAACGTCGCGAACTTGTAGAAGCGCGCAACGGACTTGACCAAATGGTATTGTCTTTGGAACAATTCATTCGCGAAAGTGGCGATAAACTTCCCGAAGCGGACAAAAAACAACTGGAAGAAGATATCGAAAAGGGCAAAAAAGTTTTGGAAAAACAAGACGCTACCACCGAAGAATTTAAGGCAGAAACCGACCGTATTGCTCAAGCAAGCGCAAGCATCTTCCAAAGATTCTATCAACAAGCACAACAAAACGGTCAACCCCAAGACGGTGGCGCAGGTGCAGGCGACGGCGTAGGTTACGAAGACGTTACCGA
>CAZDLE010000083.1:3963-5869 GCA_964506035.1 uncultured Oscillospiraceae bacterium
CTTGATTGCGTCGTGCAGTCAAGTTGACGAAAAAGCACGAATAACACTCGGGCTTTTTCCAAGTTTTTGGGAAAGTGGCAACACAAAACGTTTTGTCACAACAACATATCAATGCGTAATCACAAAACGGAGTGGCTACGTTTTACTCACAAATTGCACAAAAGTGCCGTTTAACAACTACAAAAGTGAATGTTTAACGCCCAAAAAGTGCATTTGTGTGTGTTAAACGTCAGCTCCGTCTAAAAGGATATCATGGCAAAAAAAGATTATTACGAAGTCTTGGGCGTTTCTTCAAGCGCATCTCAAGACGAAATCAAATCGGCATATCGCAAGCTGGCAAAGCAATATCACCCCGACTTGCACCCCGGCGACGATGCCGCAGCGGAAAAATTTAAGCAGGTAAACGAAGCTTATTCTATCGTGGGCGATCCTGATAAACGTCAAAAGTACGACCGTGGCGAAATGGATTTTGACGGTCAAGGTGGCTACAATCCCTTTGGCGGTGGTGGATTTACCGCAACGGGCTTTGACGATATCTTCGATATGTTTAGCGGTGCATTTGGCTTTGGCGGTGGTTCTAACCGTCGCGCCCGTCAAAACACTGCCGGAAGCGACGTAACTTACACGTTGGAACTTACCTTTATGGAATCCATCTTGGGTTGCAAAAAGCCGGTAACGTTTACCCGTGTGGAAAAATGCCCCACCTGTGGCGGCAGCGGTGCTAAGGACGAAAATGCCGTTCGCACTTGCGACAAATGTGGTGGTTCGGGACAGGTTCGTCGTGTGCAGAACACCATTTTTGGTCAACAAATTTCCGTTGGCGTGTGCGACAAGTGTGGCGGACGTGGAAAAATCGTTACCGATCCATGCAAAGCGTGTGGCGGACGTGGCGTCGTCAACAAAAACAAGGTGCTTAACGTTACTATTCCTGCCGGTGTGGAAAACGGTGCAGTTTTGCAACTTTCCGGCGAAGGCAACGCATCTCGCAGCGGTGGCAGAAGTGGCAATTTGCTGTTGGTAATTTCCGTACAGGAATCCAAGATTTTTGAGCGTGACAACTTAGATTTGTACGTTACCGTTCCCGTATCTTTCAAAACGGCAGTTTGCGGTGGCGAAATAGAAATCCCCGCTCCCGACGGAGTGTTCACGGCAAAAATTGCCGAAGGTACTCCCAACGGCGAAACTTTGCGTTTCCGTGGACGTGGTGTACGTACCGCTCGTGGCATGTACGGCGATTTGTTTGTAAAAATCGAAGTGGAAGTGCCCAAAAACATTTCCCGTTCGCAACGTAAAGCTATCGAAGATTTCGAACGTGAAAACACCCTGCGCAATTACGCCAAACGCAAAGCCTTTTTGGACGAAGTTTCCAAACTCTACGGTGACAAAAAGTAGCAAAAAAGCAAAAAATGTCAAACCGACACAAACGTTTAATTCTCCAAATAGTAGTTTGGTAAATTCAAATCAGTTGATAAATCAAAAAAGTTCATCATCATGCAAAAAAGTCCCTGCGCATTGAAATGCACAGGGACTAATTTTGTTGTTTTACCAATTTGTTGACAATGATTTATTTTGCAAATTATTGGTTGTTTTTGCCAATTTGTTACTGATGTCAGTTTAACTGTTATTGCACGTTTACAAACAGAAATTGGCGTTTTATCAATCTATCGCAAACTATTTGCAATATTTTTCCATAGATTTGGTAAGGAATTGTACTTCTTCCAATTGGTCGCAAGTAACGTAGCCTGCGGGTGCGTTGATAAGGGAAGGAATACGGTTAACGATTGTTGCGCAGGTGTGTTCTACTGTGGCAGGTTTAACAACGTGGTATTCTACGTTGGGTTCGCCTGTAAGCCACCAGTCGCACATATCGCCGTCGTCCGGTCCGTAAACCTTACCGATGGTTTCT
>CAZDLE010000084.1:0-340 GCA_964506035.1 uncultured Oscillospiraceae bacterium
CGAACCTTCGAAAGTGCGTTTTTTTTGTTGTAAAATGTGATTTTGCACGCAATAATTCAACAATCGTCTGCACTTAATACAACAACAAGCTGTTCCAATCATGGTAGTGGAGGGTTTTGCTCCTCCCGTCACCTTGTAACCATATATCGTGTTGCAAAATATACCGCGTCGGCACTTTGGTTTATCTAAAATATATTATCAAACAAGAAAAATCCATATTTCTGCAAATCAAATATCACGCAATATTTCTATCGTAGGGCGGTGGCTTGCTACCGCCGATACTTCCAACAATCGTCTGCACTTAATACAACAACAAGCTGTTCCAATCATGGTAGTGGAG
>CAZDLE010000084.1:440-5834 GCA_964506035.1 uncultured Oscillospiraceae bacterium
TCCCGTCACCTTGTAACCATATATCGTGTTGCAAAATATACCGCGTCGGCACTTTTTATACCCCCACGTTCAAATCGTCTTGCATATCGCAACCAAATTGCACATACACTATATCAACCTTGGAGATTTTTATGTCTAACTCAAAACAAATTTTGGTGGGTGGTGCAAAGACGGGTGTGCTGGCGTTGGCGTTTTCCTGCATTGGCGTACTTGTGTTGGCATTGCTGGCAAAACTGTTTGGTATTGCCGATAACATTTTGCCCACAATCAACCAAGTGCTAAAGGTGGTTTCCGTTGCGATTGCCATGATTTTGTGCCTACGTGACGAAAAATTTGTTGCCAAAGCCATTGTGGGAAGCGTTGTTTTTTGTCTTCTTTCGCTAATTTTGTTCAGCGTGATGGGTGGCGATTTCCATATCGGTCAAGTGCTGTTGGACTTTGCTATAACTTTGGTAACTTCCGTGATTGTCGCAATAGTCAAAGCACGTAGGTAAAACCGCAAGCGATGGTTAAGTAGACGTAGACAAAATCAGCTTTATCACATTTGTGCAACCGAAAAAACGCGCGCAAATTGATTATTTGCTTTGTTGATACGCCAAAAGCCTATCTGCTAAAAAGATAAATCGTATTCAATTTTATTTTATCTATCGTCCTGCGTCTACAAAATGGAAATTCGTATGCAAAAGATTATCAAGTGGCATTTTGTTGCCACTTTTTGTTTTGGTGCAAAAGTTGGCTAAGCCAACGGCAGTGTTGCAAGGCACCAAACGTTATCGTTGTTATTTGTACTTGTTGTTTTTCTCCGCAAAAGGCATATTTTTTACAAAATCGTTGCAAAGCCCACTCATATTTGTCCATTTATTGCGTGAGCATTGCAAAAACGATTGCTTTTTTTAGTTATCTATGCTAAAATAATAAACTGTTGGAATATGCCAACATTTCGCAGTAAATTATATGTCGGAGGACAAAAATGAAATACACATCAAAAAGAAGCAACAACACACTTACAATCACTTTCAAAATGGATATGACCGAGTGGACTGCTTTTGACAAAAAGGCTTACGAACAAAACAAAGGCAAGTACAGCGTTCCCGGATTTAGAAAAGGACACGTCCCCAAGTCCGTTTTGGAAAATAGATATGGCAAAGGTCTTTTCTTCGAAGATGCACTCTATCTTGCAGCTAACGAATATTACAGCCAATTTTTGGCAAAAAATAAAAAGGCACAACCCGTTGCTCGTCCCGCAATCGACGACAAATCCATCAAAATTGACGACAAGGGCGTAGCTTTTGCAATCGTTGTTACCGTTCGTCCGGAAATTACCCTTGGCGAATACAAAGGACTTACCGTTGCTAAAACCGCTCCCGCAAAGGTTAAGGCTGCCGACGTTGATGCAGAACTTGCAAAAGTTCGCGAACGCAACGCAAGATACGTAGACGTTACCGACCGCGCAGTTATCGACGGCGACCAAGTTAACCTTGACTATGCAGGCACTGTAGACGGTGTTGCATTCGAAGGTGGCACAGCAAAAGCTCAAACTCTCGTTATTGGTTCTCACACCTTTATCGAAGGTTTCGAAGAACAACTTATCGGTATGAACATTGGCGAAACAAAGGATATCAACGTTACATTCCCTGCTGAATATCACGCCGAAAACCTTGCAGGCAAGCCCGCAGTGTTCACTTGCACAATCAACGGTATTTCCGTAAAAGAGTTGCCCGCTCTTGACGACGATTTTGCAAAGGACGTTAGCGAATTTGATACTTTGAAAGCTTACAAGGCAGATATCAAAAAGACTCTTACCGCTCAAGCAGAAAAAGCTGCTACGGAAAAGGACGAAGATACACTTATCCAAACCGTTGTAGAAAACACTGTTATCGATATTCCTACCGAAATGATCGACGAACAAATCGACCAATACGTCGAAGATTTCAAATATCAACTTATGTACCAAGGTTTGGATCTCGACGGCTACTTCAAGTACACCAATTCCACCATGGACGACCTTCGCGCAAACTACAAGGATCGCGCTCAAAAGGCTGTTCACACCAGACTTGTGTTTGAAGAAATTGTAAAAGCGGAAAAAATCAAGGCTCCCAAAAAGGACGTTAACAAAAAGATTGCCGAATATGCCGAACGCATTGGCAAACCGGTAGACGAATTTACCGCAACGCTTGGTGAAGGCGAAATTGCTTACTTCGAAAACCAAGTTATCACCGAAAAACTTTTGGAATTCCTCAAGAGCGAAAACACAATAGCATAACAAAAACAACAAATAACGTCGGGCAACAAGGTTTTGTCCGACGTGTTTTTTAGGGAGGCAAAACATAATGGCACTAATTCCCATGGTGGTGGATTCCACCGATAAAGGCGAACGCAGTTACGACATATTCTCTCGCATTTTGGAAGACCGAATTATCTTCCTTTCCGGCGAAATCACCGACGAAGTTGCCAACTTGGTTGTTGCGCAACTTATCTATTTGGAATCGAAAGACCCTACCAAAGATATTTCCATCTATATCAACTCACCTGGCGGTAGCGTTACTGCCGGTATGGCAATTTACGACACAATGAACTACATCCGTTGCGACGTTGCAACCATCTGCGTGGGTATGGCGGCAAGCATGGGCGCATTTTTGCTCTCAAGCGGAACAAAAGGTAAACGTTACGCGTTGCCCAATGCGGAAATTATGATTCATCAAGTGTTGGGTGGTGCAAGGGGACAAGCAACGGACGTTGCAATCCAAACCCAACAACTGCTAAAAACCAAAAACAAACTCAACCGTATCCTTGCGGAAAACACCGGCAAGGACGTTTCCGTTGTGGAACGCGATACCGAACGAGATAATTATCTTACCGCTGCGGAAGCGTTGGACTACGGTTTGATTGACCAAGTATTTTCAAAACGTAAGTAAGGAGCAAAAATGATGCAATATTGTGCTTTTTGTGGCAGAAGCGAAGAAGAAGTTGGCAAAATGCTATCTTCTGCCACCGGTGTTTGCATTTGTGACGAGTGCGTGCAACTTTGTGCCGACTACATCCAAGCGGAGAAAAAACACGCCAAAAAGAAACAACCCAAGTTTAAATTGCTTGCACCAAGCGAAATTCATGCGGAACTGGACAAGCACGTTGTCGGTCAAGACGATGCCAAACGCACCCTTTCCGTTGCCGTGTACAACCACTACAAACGTATTCTCAACAAAAACAAAACTGCCGACGTCGAGCTGGAAAAAAGCAACATTTTGATGCTTGGTCCAACGGGCTGTGGCAAAACGTTGTTGGCAAAAACCCTTGCCAAAATTTTGGATGTGCCCTTTGCCGTTGCCGATGCAACCACTTTGACGGAAGCAGGCTACGTCGGTGAAGATGTGGAAAACATCCTTCTAAAACTTATTCAGGCGGCAGATTACGACGTAGAACGTGCGGAAATGGGCATCATCTATATCGACGAGATTGACAAAATCGCCAAAAAGAGCGAAAACGTGTCCATCACGCGCGACGTCTCTGGCGAAGGCGTTCAACAAGCGTTGTTAAAAATTATCGAAAGTACCGTTGCCAACGTTCCGCCTCAAGGTGGCAGAAAACATCCCCAAGCGGAAACGATTCCCATCGATACCACCAACATTTTGTTTATTTGCGGTGGTGCCTTTGTCGGTTTGGACAAAATTATCGAAAAACGTCAAGTGGGAGGTGGGCTTGGTTTTGGTAACCAAATCAAAAGCAGTACCGACGTGGACTACTCTCAACTGGTAAAGCAAATTCAACCACAAGATTTTATCAAATTTGGACTTATTCCCGAGTTTGTCGGACGTTTGCCTATCACGGTTGGTCTTGCTCCGCTTGGCAAGGATGCTCTTGTGCAGATACTCACCCAGCCCAAAAACGCGTTGGTAAAACAATACCAACACTTGCTTGCGTTGGACAAGGTGGATTTGATTGTGGACGACGATGCACTTTGCGCCATTGCGGAAAAATCAATCGCACTAAAAACGGGCGCACGCGGATTGCGTAGCGTTTTGGAAAACTTGATGCTGGATTGCATGTACGTAGCACCAAACGTAAAACAACCACAAATTGCCCACGTCACACGCGACGTCGTGGAGGGCAAAACGCCACTCACCTTGCAGCTAAAATCCGCAAGCTGACAAAATTTTTGCAATACGTAGTGCAATTTTTGCGACAATTTGTTAATAAAGTTATTTCCGTTTGCTTGTCAACAAACGTTTAACGTCGAAAGATTATTGGCGCAAGGTTACAAAACGTCAAAACTAATCGGTAGTACAACACTGCCGATTTTTTTGTTTTAGCATAAACAATCCATCACGTGTGCATTTGTGCAATAGTGCAACTTTTTGTAAATAACAAAAATTTGTAAACACGATATCGCAGTGGCTTTGCCGTTTGCAATTTTAAAGTGCAAAAACGAAAGTCTTGTAGCAAAATGACGGTGTCTCACAGGTTTTGTTGAATAGCAAGGTTTACTTAGTATCTAATAACTTATTGACAAATTTTGCACCCCGTAATATAATATAATCATAACAAAGTAGAAGAGGTTTACTATGTTCGTTATAGGCAAAATTTTGGAAGGTTTCGATTTTAATATACTACTTATCGTGCCCATTTTGTTCTTTGTTTTGTATTTTGTAAATTTGTTTTTGTTGCGAACCATCCTAACGTGGCTTTCCAAAATCAAATTTTTTGCGGTGCTAATTTTTGTGGTGTACTGCCTAATTGCGCTGTTCTGCGCTTTTTGTATGACCAGTTTTGTCGGTGCGGACGAATTCGATTCTTCCACGTACACAATGGTTATTGTATTTTTGGGCATTGCGATCATGTCCATCAACTACTTTACCTACACGCCGTTGTTCCGTCGCACCTACTACGGCGGCGGCTACGAAACCTACTACGACCACACCGAACATCACGTTTTTTCGCCCGACGTGGACTACTACGTGGAAGAGTGGCACGACTGGCAGTCGGACGGCGCAAGCGTTGCCGCTCGACTTTCGCTGTTTGTGGCAATCGCCTTTATGATTGCTTGCTTGATACTCAACGTGTGGATTGTTATCGGCTTGTATGCGCTGATTCGCATCATCCGTAAAGTTTCCGGCAAGGACGACGGCGATCTCGATTGGAACACTTGATTTCCCTTCAAAAACACACAACAATTGTTCTTTTTGCCTCTTTTGACGTCATCACAAACGCCCCAAACGCTCTTTGGATACCTTTTGACGGTCAAAATAAATGCGCACGACGTTGCTAAATTCGGCAAAACTTTACATATTACAAACAACGATTTTGACATAAATCGAAAATCATCAAAAAAATCAAAAGGATGTTTCCATTTGCGGAATCATCCTTGTTTTTTTGTAAACATATATAAATATATTATAT